>JBCBCR010000001.1:0-59835 GCA_038530495.1 Pseudomonadota bacterium
TTCAAAACCCGCCTCGGGTGGGACGTTCGCGTCAACGCTGCCGGCGAAGAACGCGACGAGTACGACGACATGAACCCGCTCTATGTCATCTGGGAGCGCCCGGACGGCAAACACGGCGGCTCCATGCGGTTTTTGCCCACAGTGGGCCGCACAATGGTGAACGACCACTTTGGTCATGTCACATCCGGTCCTATCGTCAGCCCGTTCATCTGGGAATGCACGCGTTTCTGCCTTGCCCGTGGCGCAGGTCGCCATGTCGCTGCTGCTCTGACGTTGGCAGGCGGCGAAATCATGAAAAACTTCCACGTCGATCACTTTGTTGGCGTGTTCGATGCACGCATGACCCGTATCTATCGCATGATCGGTGTGACACCCGACGTCCTGGGCAGCGCGGGCGAAGGCCGCGATCAGGTAACCGTGGGGCTCTGGCACTACCAGGGCGAGGCCGCCCCGCAGGTAACGGCGCGCGCAGGTTTCACGCTAGCCCAATCGGCCGAGTGGTTTGCGCGGTCCTTTGGACCATCCGCCGCACCAGACCTCGCTCTCAGTGCCTGATCCCTCTGGTCCCTGTCGCGCGACACCGATAATGTCGCGCCATGCAGCTTGCCCTTTCCGATGATCAGGCGTCCGCCTTTGACAGCGTAAGCGACATGCTGCGCAGCGCGGGCATTGATATGGACGATTCACTGCTGATGCCGCCGAAATCGGCGACCACTTCGGTGATGGCAGTGACGGGCAAGGCCGGGTCGGGCAAAACGATGCTTCTGGCCCAGTTGTACCAGGCGCTCGAGGGCGCAGGGGTCGAGGTCGTCTCGGGCGATTACGAATCCCGCAAGAAACGCGACAAGCGCACTCTGGCCATCCTTGCGCCCACGAACAAAGCCGCCTCAGTGCTGCGGTTTCGCGACGTGCCCGCCACCACGATCCACCGTATTCTCTATACGCCGGTCTACGATCCCGAATATGAACGCATCGCCGAATGGCTCGCCGGTAATGACGAACGCCCGGAAATCGAAGGTCTGACCACCGAAGCTCTGGACCGTGCATTCGCGTTTTATCAGACCAACAAGTCTATCCCGGGTGCCCTCGCCGCTGCGGGCTTGCGGGGGTCCGATTTCATCACCGGATGGAAACGCCGAGAGGAGCCGCTGGACATCGGTTTCGTCGACGAGGCGTCGATGCTTGACGACAAGCAGTTCGAAGATCTCAAGGAGATCTTTCCGACGCTGCTACTTTTCGGCGACCCGGCGCAGCTTGCGCCCGTGAACCAGTCCGGCACCATGGTGTTTGACCGCATGCCGGAAAAACGTGTCCTGCATCTTGGCCGTATCCATCGACAGGCTGCCGACAACCCGATCCTCGATCTCGCCCATGCACTGGCTGATCCTGAGGTCGATTTTTATCGGTTCGAGCGTATGGTCGAGGACGCCGCTGCACGCGATGGCCGTGTCGTGTGGGGCCAGCGCGTCGAGGTTGATTTGATGGCACGCAGCCCCGTGCTTGTCTGGCGCAACGCAACGCGCATCCGGTTGATCAACGCCTTCCGCGCGGTGCACGACGCGCCCGAGGACCGCCTGCTTCCGGGCGAGCCGCTGATTTGTGACGGGCTGGAATTGCCGCTCAAACACCGCAAGAAACGCATCGACCTCGAGGCACGCGGACTGATCAAGGGCGCGCAGGTGGTTTTCCTCGGCGAGGGGCGCAAACCCGGCTTCTCGCGTCTGCACGTGATGGGCGCAGAAGAGCCGCAGGTTTCTGCCGCGTCCATCGTGAAAATAGAAAAACCCGATGAGGAAGAGCCGTTTATCCCCTTTGCCGCGCACATGGGCGCCACGTTTCTCCATGGAGCGGCAGTAACAATCCACAAGGCGCAAGGGAGCCAATGGAACGATGTACAGGTCTTTGCCCCTGACCTTTACGCCGCCGCGCGCATGGGCCGAACCGAGGCAGGGCAACCGTTGTGGAAGCGCCTGGCTTATGTCGCCATTACGCGCGCGCAAGAACGGCTGATCTGGGTGGTGCGCAACCGCCTGGCCAAGCCTTCAGGCCCGCTTCAAATCGATGATTTGCGTGCAACCCCAGCGGCGCCACTGTCACTTGCACCAACCGAGGCTGAGTAGACGTAGGGTGCGCATTCACTGCGCACCGTGGGTCAGTTTCGCAGTATCGAAAACGCCGCCGACGCGCCCCAACCAGCGAAAATCGCGATGGCCAGTGACATCACTCCGTACCAAAACGGTTGCTCGCGGCTGAGATTGAAAAGCCACCGCTCCAGCCCGACTTTCCGCACGTCAATCGCGGTCTCGTATTTCGAGATCACTTCGCCATCGCGGGTCAGGAAGATACGGGTGGCATAATCGCCTTCGGTCAAAGCCGCAGGCAGCGCAATGCGCGCGCGAAACAGGGTCTGGTCATCCACGACCACGTGGTTTTCCATGATCTGGTACAACCCGCTTTCCTTGCGGATGCGGATCAGCGCTTCACTGAAATTCAGCGAATCCGTAATGCCCACCGGTGCACCGACGGACCGAATGGCACGTGGTATCGAAATCTGGTGTCGCAAATCCTCTGTGTGCGTCAGCACCTCGCGCAAGCCGCCGCTGGCGGCCACCGCGTAATAGCTGGGGGCGGCATCGACTTCGACGGCGTCCGTGTTTACCCAGATGCCAAACCGGCGTTCCTTGCGCCGCACCATCACCGGTTCGGACGGTCCCGAGACGGTCACCAGTACTTCCAGTGGCGGGCCGTCAGGGATCGGCGCTTCGCGTTTCACCGCGCCAAAGATCAGGATTTCGGACCCGTCAAAGCTCGTGGTGATGGCAACCTCGTCCTGGCTGAGGCCAAGGACCACCTCCTCGGCCACAGCAGGCCAGGCAAGCATCAATAGGCACAGCACCCAACGCATCAATGGCCCCCCGCCGCGCCCAGCGAATACAGCTCAGCTGGTTGAATAAGCAGATCAAGCGCCAGTTTGCCACACACGGCCAGCACCATCAGGGCAAGCAGAATACGCAACTGTTCGGCCTTCATGCGCACACCGATGCGCGTGCCGATCTGAGCCCCGATCACGCCCCCGATCAGCAGTAGCACCGCCAGCACCACGTCCACCGTGTAGTTGGTGGTGGCATGCAGCATTGTGGTGAACCCGGTCACGAAAATGATCTGGAACAGCGACGTGCCGACCACGACCTTGGTCGGCATCCCGAGGATGTAGATCATTGCGGGCACCATGATGAACCCGCCGCCCACGCCCATGATTGCCGCCAGAATACCCACGGCAACACCGATCAGGACCGGCGGGATCACCGAAATATACAGCCCCGACACGCGGAACCGCATCTTGAACGGCAGTTTGTGAATTGCGCTGTGCTTCTTGCGTTTCGGCACCGCTGTGCCGGCCCGTGTCTTGCGGATCGCGTTCAGGCTTTCCACGAACATCAGGCTGCCAATCACCCCAAGAAAAACGACGTAGCACAACCGCACCAGCAGATCGACCTGGCCCAGTGATTTCAGATAGTTGAACACCAGCACGCCGAGGGCGGCACCGATCAGACCGCCGATCAGCAGCACCGTGCCCATGCGCAGATCCACCGTTTTGCGCCGGAGATGCGCCAGCACTCCGGAAAAGGACGACGCGACAATCTGGTTAGCTTCGGTGGCCACGGCCACAGCGGGGGGAATCCCGATGAAAAACAAAAGCGGCGTCATCAGGAACCCGCCGCCCACGCCAAACATCCCCGAAAGAACGCCGACCAATCCGCCCAGCCCCAACAGCAGGAATGCATTGACCGACACTTCGGCGATGGGCAGGAAGATTTGCATGTGCCTCCCTAGGCCGCAGCCCAAGGCGAAATCAAGGGGTCATGCCGCTTTGCAGCAATTTGGACTGCTCGGATGGCCCAGACTGGCGCTACCGCTCTTTGACGTAAGGCTCGCCACCAGCACGCGGCGGGATCGCCTTACCGCCCACACCCGCAAGAATTACGACGACGAGAATGTAGGGCAGGGCGTCCATCAACTGCACCGGCACGGTGATCGCGCCAAGGTCAATGTTCTGATAGCGCAGCGCAATGGCCTGCAGGAACCCAAAAAGCAGACAGGTCCACAGCGCCGCCCAGGGCCGCCACTTGGCAAAGATCAGCGCCGCCAGTGCGATAAAGCCGCGCCCGGCGGTCATGTCTTTGACGAAACCAGCCTGAAGCGCTGTGGCGAGGTATGCGCCCGCAATCCCGCACAGCACGCCGCAGATTGCCACGGCGGCAAAGCGCAGGCCGACGACCGACACGCCCGCCGTGTCCACGGCTGCGGGGTTTTCGCCCACCGCGCGCAGGCGCAGGCCGAACCGGGTGCGGAACAGCACGTACCATGTCGCGGGCACGGCCAGGAAAGCGACGTAGACGAGGATGGAATGGCCCGAAACCAGCTCTTCGTATGCTGGTCCAAACAGCGGGATCGCGCCCAGGCTTTCAGCAAAGGGCAGGGTGAACCCTTCGAAGCGCGCACCGCCAGAGAGTTGCGGCGTGCGGCCGCCTTGGCGGAACCAGTCTTGGGCCACGAGAACGGTAATGCCAGCGGCCAGAAAGTTGATGGCCACGCCCGAGATCAGCTGATTGCCGCGGAACGTGATCGAGGCGAGCCCGTGGATGCCTGAAAGCGCCAGCGAGGCGGCGATGCCCGCCAGCAGGCCCAGCCAGACCGACCCGGTGATGGCTGCAGTGGCCGCCGAAAACATCGCCGCGGCCAACATTTTGCCCTCGAGCCCGATGTCAAAGATCCCCGCGCGTTCGGAAAAAAGGCCCGCGAGACAGGCCAGCAGCAGCGGTGTCGCCAGCCGCACCGAACTGTCGAGGATCTGGATCAGGGTGAGATAATCCATCGCTTACGCCTCCCGCGACCGGCGCATGGCCAGAAACATCTTTTCCAGCGGCATCCGCACCATGTTGTCGAGCGCCCCGGTGAACAGGATCACCAGCGCTTGAATCACCACGATCAATTCGCGCGGGATCGACGTCCACAGCGCCAGTTCCGCGCCGCCCTGGTAGAGAAACCCAAACAGGATCGCCGCAAGAAACACACCCACCGGGTGGCTGCGCCCCATCAGCGCCACGGCGATGCCGATAAAGCCCGCGCCTTCCACCGCGTTCAGGACCAGCCGTTCGGCTTCGCCCATGACGTTGTTGATGGCCATCAGACCCGCGAGCCCACCCGAAATCAGCATGGCGATCATGGTGATGCGGACGGCGCCGATCCCGGCATAGCGCGCCGCGCGGCCCGATTTGCCAAAGGAACGGATTTCGAGGCCCAATGGCGTGCGCCAGATCAGGAGCCAGACGAGGAAACAGGCCAGCACGGCGATGACAAGCGACACATTCGCCGGGGCGGCCTTGGAAAACGAGATGCCCAGCGGGGCGAGAATTTCGTGCAGTGACGGAAGATGTACCGTTTCGGGGAACCGCGCTGTGGCCGGGTCCATAGCGCCCGCGGGGCGCAGCACGTTTACCAGCATGTAGTTCAGCACGGCGGCGGCGATAAAGTTGAACATGATCGTGGTGATCACGATATGGCTGCCCCGGCTGGCTTGCAGGTACGCCGGAATTGCCGCCCACGCCGCCCCAAAAAGCGCCGCACCCCCTGCTGCGGCGATCAGAGCGAGGCTCCAATGCGGCCAAGGGATCAACAGGCAGATCAGCGCCACGCCCAGGCCGCCCAGCATGGCCTGCCCTTCGCCGCCGATGTTGAACAATCCGGCATGAAACGCGACCGCCACGGCGAGGCCCGTGAACATGAAATTGGTCGCGTAATAAAGCGTGTAACCCCAGCCATAGGTGGACCCGAGCGCGCCGGTCACCATCAGTTGCACCGCTGCCACCGGGTCCTCGCCGATGGCGATGATCACCAGCGCCGACAGGATCGCGGCTAGGATCAGCGAGATTAGCGGCACGAGGATCACCTCGGCCCATTTCGGCATCACGTCCATGATTGGCCCCCGCTATCAGATTGCGTGCTGCGCACACGCTTTTTGTTTTGGGGGGCGTTGCCCCCGTCCCGTTGGGACTCCCCCAGGATTTTTTTGAAACAGAGAAGGGTCATCCGTTCATCCCGGCCATCAGGAGGCCCAGTTCTTTTTCATCGGTGGCCGCCGCGTCGCGTTCGCCCATGATCTGGCCGTCAAACATCACGGCAACCCGGTCGGCGAGCCCGAGGATTTCCTCAAGCTCGACCGACACCAGCAGCACGGCCTTGCCCTGATCGCGCAGGGCAACGATCTGCTGGTGAATGAATTCGATCGCGCCGATGTCGACGCCGCGGGTGGGTTGGCCCACCAACAGCAGATCGGGGTTACGCTCGATCTCGCGGGCCAGCACGATCTTTTGCTGGTTGCCGCCCGAGAAGTTCTTGGCCGCCAAGTGCGGGTGCGGCGGGCGCACGTCGAACCGGTCCATCTTGGCCTGCGTGTCGGCCTTGATCGCGGCGTTGTTGCTGAGCAGGCCCGAGGTGTAGGCCCCGTCGTGGTGATAGCCAAAGGCGGTGTTTTCCCAGGCGGCGAAATCCATGATCAGGCCTTCGCGCTGGCGGTCTTCGGGCACGTGGGCGATGCCCATCGCGCGGCGGGCGCGTCCGTCGGCACCGGTGCCGGTCAGATCGACCGGTGCGCCGTTCAGCGTGATCGACCCGCTGCCGGTGGCATAGCCGCCCAGTACTTCGAGCAGTTCGGATTGCCCGTTGCCCGCGACACCCGCGATACCGAGAATTTCACCCGCGCGCACGTGCAGGTCGATGCCCTTGAGCCGTTCCACGCCCTGTTCATCGGTCACGCGCAAGTTCTTGATGTCCAACACCACGTCGCCGGGGATGGCTGGCACCTTGTCGACGCGCAACAGCACCTTGCGCCCGACCATCAGTTCGGCCAGTTCTTCGGGGCTAGTCTCGGCGGTCTTGACCGTTGCGGTCATCTCGCCGCGGCGCATAACGCTGACGGTGTCGGTGATCTCCATGATCTCGCGCAGTTTGTGCGTGATCAGGATGATGGTTTTGCCCTCTTCTTTTAGCCGGCCAAGGATGCGGAACAGCTGGTCTGCCTCGGCCGGCGTCAGCACGCCGGTGGGCTCGTCAAGGATCAGGATGTCGGCGCGGCGGTAGAGCGCCTTGAGGATTTCGACCCGCTGTTGCATGCCCACGCCGATCTCTTCGATCAGGGCGTCAGGGTCCACGCGCAGGTCATATTCCTGTTCCAGTTCGATCAGGGTCTTGCGCGCCTTTGACAGGGATGGACGCAGCAGGCCGCCATCTTCGGCGCCAAGAATGATGTTTTCCAGAACGGTGAAGTTCTCGACCAATTTGAAGTGCTGGAACACCATGCCGATGCCCGCGGCAATCGCGGCCTGGCTGTCGGGGATGTCCGTGCGCTGCCCCTTGATGAAAATCTCGCCTTTGTCGGCTTTGTAAAAGCCGTAAAGGATCGACATCAGCGTGGACTTGCCCGCGCCGTTTTCACCGATGATGCCGTGGATCGTGCCGGGCATCACCCGGATCGAGATATCTTTGTTTGCCTGAACCGGGCCAAACGCCTTGGAAATGCCTTTGAGCTCGATGGCTGGATGCGTCGTTTCGGCGGTCATGCGCCCCCCCACAGGCTGCCTACTGAACTTGGCCGCGCCTTACCTGCCCGTGACCGCGCTGTGAAGCGGGGAAGGGCGGTTTTGGCGCTGCGCGGTGCGTGGTCACGTTGGGTCATCCCGTCCCCCAAGTTGTCCGCTGATGCCACAAGGGCCACGCCAATGTGGCGCGGCCCTTGCATGTGTCGCAAAGCGTCAGATCAGAAGCTGAGCGCGGGGCAGCTGTCGTCGGACATGTAGTCATGCACCGCGAGGCTGCCGGATGCGATTGCTGCAGACGCTTCGTCCACCGCGGCCTTCATTTCGTCCGAAACGAGCGACGCGTTGTTTTCATCCAGCGCGTAACCGACGCCGCCATTGGCCAAGCCCATCACGTTGAAGCCGGTTTCCATGTCCGCGCCATCGGTGAAGGCCTGGAACACGGCGTTGTCGACCCGCTTCATCATCGAAGTCAGAACCTTACCGGGGTGCAGGTAGTTCTGGTTGCTGTCCACGCCGATCGACAGGATGCCTTCGTCGGCAGCGGTTTGCAGCACGCCCACGCCGGTGCCACCGGCAGCAGCATAGACCACGTCAGCGCCCTGGCTGATCTGCGCCTTGGTCAGTTCCGAGCCCTTCACCGGGTCGTTCCAGGCCGCAGGTGTGGTGCCGGTCATGTTGGCGATGACGTTTGCATCGGGATTCACGGCTTTCACGCCTTGGGCATAGCCGCAGGCAAATTTGCGGATCAGCGGGATATCCATGCCGCCGATGAAGCCGACGGTGCCCGAGGACGAAGCCTTGGCCGCCATCATGCCCACAAGGTAGGAGCCCTCGTGCTCATTAAACACAACCGAGCGCACGTTGGGCTGGTCCACAACCATGTCGATGATGGTGAACTTGGTGTCCGGATAGTCAGCCGCCACCTGGCTCAGCGCGTCGGCAAAGGCAAAGCCTGCCATCACGATGGGGTTTGCACCGGCCTCGGCAAAGCGGCGCAGGGCCTGCTCGCGCTGGGCTTCGGACTGCAGTTCGATCTCGCGGAAAGTGTTGCCGGTCTCGTCGGCCCAACGCTGCGCGCCATTGAATGCCGCCTCGTTGAACGATTTGTCGAACTTGCCGCCCAGATCGAAGATCAGCGCGGGCTCTGCCAGCGCAGCACCGGCGCTGAGCGCGAGGGCCGCGGTCGCACCGAGGATGTTTTTCATGAATGTCATGTTGGTCGTCTCTCCCATTGTCATGGTTGGGGCAGGGCGGCAGCAGCACCGCGCGCAGGCCCGGGGATCGCAGTGATCGCGCATGATTAGGCCGCAGCCCCGTGGGAGCGTCAACCGCTTTTTGCTGAATTGACGCAGTGACATGCCAGTTTGCGGTGGCGCTGGTCAAGAACTGGCGGGGTGCGAGTTCGGTCTGTCCGGCGCAGGCAGGCCGCGCCGCAGGATCAGCGCATCTACGTGCGCAACGCTGCGCCGGTAATAGCCCGGGCGCACCGCAACCTGCACGTACGCGCATTTCGCATAAAGCGCCCGCGCCGCCATATTGTCCGCCGCAACCTCGAGGAATGCCGCGCGCGCCTGCGCAGCCGCTGCCGTCTGCCACGCCTGCATCAGGGCAAATCCAGTGCCTCTTCCCTGCGCCTCTGGCAGCACCGCGATGGTCAAGAGCTCGGCCTCCCCCGCTACCGCACGCCACAGGGCAAACCCGTTCGCGCCCGGTGTCACATGCGTGTGTCCGGCGGCCAGCAAATCGCGAAATTCCGCAGCGCTCCACGCGCGCTCATGCAGCATCGCTGCGGCATGGACGCGGGCAAGGTCTTCCGGGCTCATGGCAGGATTTGCGGTGGCGCATCGCGTGCGGGCGCTGCATCCGCAGGCTTGATATAATTCGGTGCCGGTGGGGGCGGTGGCTGTGTCGCCTCGCTGAACTTGATCGCGGTCAGTTCTGCCATCCGCGCGGCGCGTTGGGGGCCATTCTCTGGCGTATTGGCTGCGGAAACATCGCCAAGCACTGCGGCGATACGTTCTTGCCCCTCGGGGTCGGTTTCCAATCCCAAACGCTCAGTAATTTCCCGTGCGCGATATCCCTCGACCGTCATATTCCGGGCAATGTGAAGATCTGAGGGGGGGTGTGCCGGATCAATAATCCGGCCCATACCAAACACTGGCGCACCGTTTGGATCATAGCCCTGCACATAGGCCATGTCGCGCGGTGCGCGCAGGGAAATCAGCGCATTTGACTGCGGTTTGAGATGCCTTGAGGCCAACTCGAACGCGGTCAGGCCAAACACCGGGATTTTCAGTGCCAAACCCAATCCACGCGCCGCGGCAACCGCGATGCGAATGCCGGTGAAATTCCCCGGCCCAACCCCCACGCCCAGCACATCGACATCGCGCCAGCCCCATCCTGCGTCCGCCAGCGTGTCGTCCAAGAGCGGCATCAACGCCTCGGCCTGACCGCGCGCCATGTCTTGCCATACACCGCCTGAATAAGACGCGTGCTTGGTGGCGATGGCGACAAACGGACCGGAGGTGTCAAAGGCCAGAACCTTGGGGGTTTGCGTCATGGGGCAGATCTGTTCAGCATGTCACGTGCCGATCCCGTGTGGCGCGGCAGAGTGTCGTCGATGTGCAGCCACCGAGGCGCTGCATCGGCATGGCAATGCACCTGAGGCTGCAATCGGTCCAGATCGTCAAACAGTCCCAGCGGGACATAGATCTGGTCCGGCAGGTAATCGAACGCTGCCGCCAGTGGCGACGCGCAGTCGGCACAGGTCCATCGGCGCACGCCGTTTATTTCAGTGGTGGGCGGACCAAGGTTCGGGAGTGTTCGGGGCGCAACAGCGGCAAAGCCGGACACCACCGCGCCGGTCCAACGGCGACAATCGACGCAGTGGCAATAAGCTATGGCCAAAGGTTCGTCCGCGAACTCGAAAGACGTCTTGCCGCAGTAGCACCGCGCATGATGCACGGGATTACACCGCGACGGGGCGTACCTCGGTCACCTCCGGGATGTAGTGCCGCAGCAGGTTTTCGATGCCCATCTTGAGGGTGAGGGTCGAGGACGGGCAACCGGCGCACGCGCCCTGCATGTGCAGGTAGACCACACCGCGGTCAAAGCCGTGAAAGGTGATGTCGCCGCCGTCCTGTGCCACGGCGGGGCGCACGCGGCTGTCGAGCAATTCCTTGATCTGTCCCACCACTACGGCGTCCTCGCCGTCATGTTCGGCGTGTCCCGACACCGGCGTCTGACCTGCGGCCATGACCGGCGCGCCGGATTGGAAATGCTCCATGATGGCACCCAGCAGCGCGGGTTTGATGTGGTCCCACTCGATCGCGTCAGCCTTGGTCACGGTGACAAAGTCTGTGCCAAAGAAGATGCCGGTGACCCCGTCGACCCCATAGAGCCGCTCCGCCAGAGGTGATGCCTTGGCCGCGTCTGCGGTCGGGAAATCCGCGGTGCCTGCGTCCAGAACGGTCACGCCAGGCAGGAATTTCAGAGTTGCGGGATTGGGGGTGGATTCGGTCTGGATGAACATCGGCGCGCTCCTTAGGGCTATGCTCGATATGCGCCTCGGGGCATTGCCTGTCAAGGTTTGGAACGATTCTAAGGTAGTGCTCATCGCCCCGTGCGGGGCTCTTCGCGAAAGCCGGTGCGGCTCAGGTGATGGCTTCGAGCTTTTCCTTGCTCAGATCGCCGGGCACGATGGTGATCGGGATGGGCAGAGCGCCCGCATTGCGGCTGAGTTGCGTGACCAAAGGGCCGGGGCCTTTCTTGCCGGTGCCCGCACCCAGAACCAGCACCCCGATGTCGGGGTCTTCCTGTACCTGGGCTATGATCTCATCGACCGATTGCCCCTCGCGTATGATCAATTCGGGATCAATGCCCTGCTTGTCGCGCATCCATTTGGCGAAAACCTCGAAATGCGCCTCGATCCGCTCGCGCGATTCCTCGCGCATCACGTTTCCGACGCCGATCCAGTGGTTGAACTCATCCGGCGGAATGATGGACAACACGGCAACACCGCCACCGGTATTGGCCGCGCGCATCGCGGCAAAGCGCATCGCATTGAGGCATTCACGACTGTCATCAAGGACAACCAGGAACTTGCGCATGTTGTCCTCCGTTTTGGCGTCGCCAGATCATGACGCGCCGGTCAGGCAGTGGCAATTGCAAAATCGCGCCCATGCGGCAAGGGCTGCGCCCGGTGGCAGATCGGCCCTTCGGGGAGGATTTTTGGAAACAGAGAAGAGGGACGCGTCAGGCGCTTGCAGCCCAGTCCCAGTAAAGCTCGCGGGCGCGGCGGGTGACGGGGCCCATCTGGTAGGACGTGTCTTCGAACGCTGTGACCGGGGTGACCTTCATCATGTTGCCGGACAGGAACACCTCGTCCGCGGCGGCGACGTCTTCAAAGCTGAGAACGGTTTCGATCACCTCCATCCCGTCGGCGCGCAGGTTGGCCATGTGGCGGGCGCGGGTGATCCCGGCGAGGAACGTGCCATTGGGAATTGGCGTCATCACTGCGCCGTCCTTGACGATAAACACGTTGGCCGTCGCACTTTCGGCGACGTTGCCCATCGCATCGGCGACCAGCGCGTTCTGAAACCCGCGCGACCGGGCCTCGACCAGCATGCGGGCGTTGTTGGGATAAAGGCAGCCTGCCTTTGCATTAACCACGTTGTCTTCGAGAACCGGCCGCCGGAAGCGCGTGCGCGCCAGGGTCGTGGAGGTACCAGGTGCCGCCATCGGGATCGCTTCGAGGCAGATGGCAAAGCCGGTTTCCTCCGGCTGCGGCACGATACCGGTCGCATCGCCGTGAATGCCCCAGTACATGGGCCGGATATAGACCGGCGTGTCCTCGGCATAGGCCTTGAGACCGTCGCGGATGATGCCGACCATGTCTTCGGTCGACACGGTGGGGACCAGCATCAGCGCCTCGGCTGAGCGGTTGATGCGATCGCAATGCAAGGCGAGATCAGGCGCGCGCCCATCGAAATAACGCGCACCGTCGAACACAGTGGTGCCCAGCCAGCTGCCATGGTCCGCCGCGCGCATGATCGGCACGTCGCCTTCGTGCCAGCGCCCTTGGAAATAGGTGCGGATATTGGTGCCGACGGCCATTGCGGTTCCTCCCTTTCGCGCGGTAAGCCTAGCAAGATTAGGTCATAATGCCAGACCTTTTTATCATCAGCGCTGTGCTTCGAAGGCCTTGAACGCGTCAGCGTAGTCCGGGTGCCACCGCGACAGAGCCGGGCGGTCCTCGGTGATGTCGCCCGCGGCCCAAGCGACGCGGCGGGCATCTAGCGCACGGTCGACATCGCCATCGGGGCAAAGGACGTAAAAGCTGCCTGCGCGTACGCGGTCGAGCATGTAGTCGACGGTGTCCTCGGGCGTGGCCGCCGCCGCGGGCTTTTCCGGCATAACGCGCTGGATCATACCGGTATAGGTGAACCCGGGAACAAACAGATGGGCCGAGATCGGGGCCTCTTGCGTGCGCAACTCGTGGGCCAGCTGTTCCGTCAACACTTTCACAGCAGCCTTGGAGACATTGTAAGCCGGGTTGCCGGGTGGGGTGGTGATGCCCTGTTTTGACCCTGTATTGATGACCACCGCAGGGCGCGCCGCCGCGATCATGCGTGGAACAAAGGCCATGTGGCCGCGCAGGATGCCGTGAAAATTGACGTTCAGGATGCGTTCCCAACCGTCGGCGCCAGACCAGGGCGTATTGGAATGCCCGCCAATCCCTGCATTGTTCATCAGCACTGCAACCTCGCCCGTCGCAAACGCCAGTTCCGCGAGTGCTGCGACCTGTGCATCTGATCCGACGTCGGTCGGGTGCGCGATCACGGGACCATCGCCGGTGGCAACAGCGGCAACATCAGCGGTCGCGGCCTCCAGCGCGTCGCCCGGCAAATCAGCCAAGATGACGCCCAGCCCCGCCTCGGCAAAGCGCAGGGCCGCGGCGCGACCGACACCGCTCGCTGCCCCTGTGACGACCGCAATACCGCCACGGGCAAGGGCTTCTGTATACATCTTGCGCTCCTTTCAACTGCACTGTCCCAGACTAGGCGGTCGATACGGGGCCAAGCAAGGTGCGAAGGCAGCCAGCCAACGCCGGTGCTCTGCTTCCTCAATGACAGCACCAGCCACTTCTTCTGGCCAAAAATACCTCGGGGGGCCCGCAGGGCGGGGGCAGCGCCCCCTCCGCAATCGCCGCTAGTCGCCGGATTTCAACTGATACACCCCCTCGGGCAAATCCAGCGCCGCCGCCAGATCGCGCACCTGTTCGGGCGACAGCGTCACGCGCACCACCTCGTCGCGGCGGGGATCGTATTGTTCGACCGTGATGCATTCAGCAAAGCTGTTGACGATCACGTCCTCTTGCAGCGGCGCGCTGCCTTCATCGACAAGCGTGATCACAGTGCTGTCAAACTCGTGCTCGATACTGAACATGCCGCGCCTCTATTGCAGATCGCCAAAAGCGCAGGCCAGACGCTCGACCGCTTCTTCAATGCGGGCGCGTGGGGTGGCGATGTTGAACCGCAGCCAGCTGTCGCCCCCTTGACCAAAGGTGGGGCCGTGGTTCACGGCGATGCAGGCGTCCTGTTCGACGCGGCGGGTAAATTCTTCACGCGTCATCCCGGTGCCGGCAAAATCGACCCACGACAGGTATGTTGCCTCCAGCGCCATGGATTGCAGGCCGGGGATGGCGTTCACCGCCTCATCAAAGAGCCGCCGGTTGCCGTCCAAATACATCACCAGATCGTCCACCCATGCCGCGCCCTCGGGGCTATAGGCGGCCGTGGCCATGAACAGCCCGAACGAGTTGGGCGACAGCCCCAGCCCCAGCATCCGCGCCGCAAATCGCGCGCGCAGATCGGGATCGGCGATGATCACGTTGCCCGAATGGCTGCCCGCGATGTTGAACGTTTTGGTGGTGGCCGTCATCATGATCAGCCGGTCCTCGATCCCTTCGATATGGGTCATCGGGATGTGGGTGTGGCCGGGCATCACCAGATCGTGGTGAATTTCATCCGATACGATGATCAGGTCGTGACGCTTGGCAAAAGCGGTGACAGCGGCCAGTTCGCCCCGGCTCCAGACGCGGCCACCGGGATTGTGCGGCGAACACAGGATAAGCATCTTTTCGCTGCCGTCCATCTGCGCGTCATAGGCGTCGAAATCCATTTCGTACCGCCCGTCGCGCTGGACCATCTCGCATTCCACCACGCGGCGGTTGTTGCCGCGGATGACCTTGGCAAAGGCGTGATAGACCGGGGTAAACAGCACCACGCCGTCGCCAGGTTGGGTGAACGTCTCCACGCACATCGCGGTACCGTTCACCAGCCCATGCGTGGTAAAGATGTGGTCCCCGTCCACCTGCCAGCCATGACGTTCGGCCATCCACCACTGGATCGCGGCCTTGTAAGCGCTGTCATCGCCAAAATACCCGATGATCCCGTGGTCCAGCTGCGCCTGCACGGCATCCAGTACGATCTGCGGTGGCCGGAAGTCCATGTCGGCCACCCACATGGCCAGCCCCGTGTCTGCGGGAACGCCATAGAGGCTCTCCATCATGTCCCATTTTACACAATGGCTGCCGCGGCGGTCGATGATGTCGTCAAAGCTCATGGGGGTCTCCTGCTGGCGGTTGCCGGGCAAGCTAACTGTCCCGCCAGCGGGTGCAAGTGCGCATTGCAGGGCGTGCCTGTTTCGCCTACATCGACCGCATGATACGCCCGATCCTGTTGCATCCCGATCCACGACTGAAGAAAGTGTCCACCCCGGTGGCCGACCTCAGCGATGAGCTGCGCGCGCTGGCCGACGACATGATCGCTACGATGTATCACGCACCGGGCATTGGGTTGGCAGCGCCGCAAGTGGGCGTTCTGAGCCGCCTGATCGTGCTGGATTGTGTCAAGGAAGAGGGCGCGCCGCCGCGCCCCCTCGCGATGTTCAACCCAGAGATCATCGCCGCCTCGGACGAAACCAATGTCTACGAGGAAGGCTGCCTCTCGATCCCCGAACAGTTTGCCGACGTGACCCGTCCCAAGATGGTCTCCGTGCGCTGGATGGACCGCGACGGCAACGAACAGACCGAAGAGATGGACGGCCTCTGGGCCACTTGCGTGCAGCACGAGATCGACCACCTCGATGGCAAGTTGTTCATCGATTATCTCGGCCCGATGAAACGCCAGCTGATCACCCGCAAGGCTGTGAAGATGAAGAAAGAGCGCGCCCGGGAGAGCGCAGGCGAGAAAGCCTGACATGCCGGTGCGCCCGATCCTGCAATGGCCGGACCAGCGGCTGCGCACCGCAGCCACGCCGGTCGAGGCGATCACCGATGAGATCCGCACGATCTGGGACGACATGGTGGCCACCATGGACGCGATGCCGGGGCAGGGCGTGGGCCTTGCCGCCAACCAGATCGGCGTGTTGCAGGCGCTTGCTGTGGTCGACATCACGCCCGATCGCTCGCGCCGCATCCTGCTGGCCAACCCGTCCGTGATCGATCAGGCCGATGAGCTGCAAAGCAGCGAAGAGGCATCACCCTGCCTGCCCGGCGTGTCGGCCAAGATCAAGCGCCCCGCCAGCGTCACCATCCGCTATCTCAACGATCAGGGCATGGTCGACCGTCGCGACTTTCAGGGGCTTGAGGCGCGGTCCGTGCTGCACCAGATCGACCACCTTGCCGGGCGGATGTATTTCGACAATCTCAGCAAGGTCAAACGCGACATGCTGCTGCGCAAGGCCAAGAAACGGTAGCTGTGATGCGACTGATTTTCATGGGCACGCCCGATTTCTCCGTCCCGGCGCTGCGCGCGCTGCACGCAGCGGGTCACGAGATTGCTTGTGTCTACACTCAGCCGCCGCGACCCGCGGGTCGCGGTAAAAAAGACCGGCCCAGCCCCGTGCACCAAGCCGCCGAGACGCTGGGATTGCCCGTCCGGCATCCGGTCTCGCTCAAATCACCCGAGGCGCAGGCAGAGTTCGCCGCAATCGGGGCTGATATCGCTGTGGTCGTCGCCTACGGCCTGATCTTGCCGCAACCCATTCTCGACGCGCCGATGCATGGCTGCCTCAACATTCACGCCAGCCTGCTGCCGCGCTGGCGCGGCGCCGCACCGATCCACCGCGCGATCATGGCGGGCGATACCGAGACGGGTGTATGCATCATGCAGATGGAGGCAGGGCTCGATACCGGCCCCGTGCTTTTGCGCGAAGCAACACGCATTGGTATCGAAGACACCACCGCCGATCTGCATGACCGGTTGGCCGAGATGGGCGGCCGGTTGATTTGTACCGCACTCGCAGACCTGCCCGATCTGACGCCACAGCCGCAACCGGACGCCGGGGTGACCTATGCGAGCAAAATCGACAAGGCCGAGGCCGCACTTGACTGGTCGCAACCGGCCGAGGTTGTCGACCGCCAGATCCGCGGCCTGTCGCCGTTTCCGGGCGCCTGGTTCGAACACGCAGGTACGCGCATCAAGGTTTTGGGCTCCAGGCTGGGGGAGGGCGCCGGGACGCCCGGCGCGATCCTCGACGACCACCTGACCGTCGCCTGCGGCAGCGGCGCTGTGACACTCACGCGCCTGCAAAAGGCTGGCAAAGGCGCACAGGACGCGGCAGAGTTTCTGCGCGGCACGCCCCTGCCGCCGGGCAGTATGATCGGAGGCTAACCCATGTTCCCATCGCTGATTGGCACGGTCGTGATTGCCGGCATCATCGGCTACATCGCCGAAAAGTCGGGCTACACCCGCAACGGCATCCTGCAGTCGATCATCATCTGCGTTGGCGGGGCGTTCCTGTTTTACTTTGTCGCGCTGATGTTCCGGATCGGGTTTGGCAGCCCTGGACTGAACGCGATTGCGGCGTCGATCGGCGCGCTGGTGATCGTGCCGACCCATTGGCGTAAGCCTAAGTAGGCACGCTTCGGCCCGGCTGAAATCGGCCCTCCGGGGGGGATTTTTTGAAACAGAGAAGGGTGGACCGTGCGCTTTTGGCTGCGCGGACAGGCGGGGTGCTACGCCGATAAAGTGTTTGAAATCCAATGTAGGGCGCGTCGGTATCGGGCCTCGAACGCGGCAGGCGGGTCTGTGGCCAGGTCCTGCCAGAAAAAGCGGAAGACGTGGCCGCCATCATCAGCGCACAGGTGCTGCCATTGCGCGCGCACCGGCGGTTTGATCCGGCACAGCGCGAAATGCCAGCGTTCGCCTGCGTAGATGTCGTCTGACACGCCCAACAGGATGGCCGACCGTGTCTCGAGACCGGATTCTTCGAACAACTCGCGCGCCGCACCTTGTTCCGGACGTTCGCCTGTGCGCAGTCCGCCTTTGACGATCTGCAGACCAGCTTGCGGGTGCGCGAACGCAGCGATCCGCATCGGCGCGCCATCGGGGTGCAGCGCCACGGGGCAGACGACCTGCCTCATGTGCTCTTGAAAGGCGCCATGCCCGCCCGCGCCAATGCGTCCGCGCGCTCGTTCTCGGCGTGGCCCGCGTGGCCCTTGACCCATTTCCACGTGACGCTGTGACGGGCCTGCGCGGCGTCGAGACGTTGCCATAGATCAGCGTTTGCCACCGGCTTTTTTGCCGCGTTCTTCCAGCCGTTACGCTTCCAGCCGTGGATCCACGCCGTGATCCCGTTTTTGACATAGTTGCTGTCGGTCACGATAGTTAGCTCGGCAGGCCGGTCGAGCGTTTCAAGCGCCATGATCGCCGCCATCAGTTCCATCTGGTTGTTGGTCGTCTGCGCCGCGCCGCCGCTGAGTTCGCGCTGTTTAACGACCTCATCGCCGCGCATCGCCTGCAGCAGCACGCCCCATCCGCCGGGGCCGGGATTGCCTGAACAGGCACCATCGGTATAGGCAAAGAGATCAGACATTGGCCGTCTTGCGCGCAAGGATCACGATAAAGGGCGCGATTTCGCCTGATAGCCCGGCCTCTTCGCCGGTGCGGGTGAATGCGATGGCAAAGCCCGCGCGGGCAAAAAGATCGCGCAGCGGGGCCTCCTCCATGTAGGAATACATGCGGCCGATACTGTCGCGGACCTCGCCGGAGCCAAGCTTGGTGCCGAAGTGGAACACCCCGCCCGCAACAAGGGCGTCATGGATCGCGCGAAACTGTGCCTCCCAACGGTCGAGCGGCGTGTGCAGCATCGAAAAGTTGGCCCAGATGCCATCGTAAACGCCCTGCGCCGTCAAATCGTCATAACCCGCGGCCCGCGTCGTGACCCCGGGCCGTGCGGCGGCCAAGGCACGCATTTCGGGCACCGGATCCCATGCCTCTGCCTGATGCCCCGCGGCGGCCATAAAGCCTGCCGCCATGCCCGGACCGCAGCCGATGTCGAGTACGCGCGCGCCGCGCGGCAACGCGTCGAGAAATCGTTGCAGGTCCGCGTCCGGGGCATCCCGGCCCACCAGTGCATCGTATTCCTCGGCTTTGGCGGCGTAGACGTCCAGTGTTTCCCGATCGTTCATCTCAGATCACCGTAAGGCCAAGGCAGATCACGACGATCCCCGTCAAAAGAACCCGCAGCGGCATCCACCAGGATGGTGTCAGGCCCCAGCGATAAAACGCAAAATCGAGCATCAACAGCCCGACAAAACCAAAGATCAGGTTTGTCGCTGCACTGACCGGGCCACCGCCGGTCATGAAAAACGCCCATAGCGCTGGCAGCACCGACAAAGCGTAACCGGTGGCCGCTTGTGCGCCGTCGGCCTTGGTCGCAAACCCCCACAGCACGCCGGACATGAAGCTGAGGATCACCGAGCCGTAAAACAGCTGCACATAAGGGCCGACGAACCGCGGTCCGACGGCTTGGGCACCGAAATTGGCCAGCGTCGGGCTGAACAGCGTGGCCGCGCCCCACAGGAAAGGCAGCAGCCCGGCCAGCCCCAACAACAGGGGCGCGCGGGGGATGGATGTCATAACTCGGCCACCAGCTTTGCAATGCGTTTTGACCGGGTTTCGGCCCTTTTGGCGCTGTTGACAAGATGCAAAAGCCCGCGCTTGCGCCCCGGGGTCAGGGCGTCCCACGCGCCTGTTTTTTCCGCAGTGCGCAGGGCGTGGGCCACGTCGTCGGGCGTGTCGACCACGTTCGGGTCCGCGGGCCGGATCCGCGCGTCGAACACCTCACCCGGCGCGATACCGCTGTCTTTGAGAAAGCTCTTGCCGGTGTAGACAAAGACGCCGTCGATCACAGGCGCCTTGGTCAGCGCGAGGTTGACGGGGTAGTCGGCAAATTCGCCCTCGATCCGCTTTGTGCCTGCGGGCATCGCTGCGATCACCTCATCGGGGATGCGCAGGATGGTAAAGGTCTGATCGCCCCAAGGCATGGGGACGATCCGACCTTCGAAGTCGTGCCAGTCGTCGGTCAAGCACGCTCCAACGCGAGGCGGGCAGCGAGGGCGGCAAAGATGCCGGCAAAGCTGCGCGACAGCCAGCGCATGGCGCGTTCCGACCCAAGGATCAGGCGACGTGCTTGCGCTGCGAAACACCCGTAGATGACAAAGACGATAAAGGTCATGAGCATGAAAATCAGGCCCATGGCGACCATTTCGGTGGTGGCAGTGGCGGGGTTGCCGGATAGAAACGGCGGCAGCAGGGCCAGAAAGAAGATCGACAGCTTGGGGTTCAGGATGTTGATCAGCGCGCCACGCCGCGCAATGCGCCATCCGGCCTCGCGTGTGGTTTCGGCGCTGACCTGCAGCGGGCCACCTTCGCGCAGGCTGCCCCACGCGAGATAAAGCAGGTAGGCCACGCCCGCGAACTTCACGATGTTAAACAGCACTGCCGAGGTGTGCAGGATCGCGGCCAGACCGAGGGCCGCGGCAAGCAGGTGCGGAACAATTCCAAAGGTGCAGCCCAGCGCCGCCCAAGTCGCCGCGCGCCACCCGCGCCCAAGCCCGAGGGCAAGCGTGTAGATGACACCGGTGCCAGGAGCGAGGACGACCACGAGCGCGGTCAACAGGAATTGCAGAGAAATCATAAGCTGGTCCAACGTGGAGTTTTGTACAAAACAGGGTCAGCTTTGCACAAAACTTCGGGTTGAACCAGTGCGCGGTCAGCCTTCGACCGCAGTCCGCATTTCACGCTCTTGCGTGTTTTCGCGTGGAGGACGTCCGATCACGTCCTTCAATTCATCCAGTTCGATGAAATTGTCCGCCTGACGCCGCAGATCGTCCGAGATCATCGGCGGCTGGCTGCGAATGGTCGACACGACCGACACACGCACGCCTTGGCGTTGCAGGCTTTCAACCAGCGGACGGAAATCGCCGTCGCCGGAAAAGAGCACAATGTGATCGACACGTGGTGCCAATTCCATGGCATCGACGGCCAATTCGATGTCCATATTGCCCTTCACCTTACGACGTCCCATGCTGTCGGTGTATTCCTTGGCCGGTTTGGTGACCATGGTAAAGCCGTTGTAATTCAGCCAATCGACCAGCGGGCGGATCGGAGAATACTCGTCATTTTCGAGCAGAGCAGTATAGTAGAACGCCCGCAGCAGCTTGCCTCGCCGCATGAACTCCTGCCGCAGCAGTTTGTAGTCGATGTCGAATCCAAGCGCTTTGGCTGCAGCGTAAAGGTTCGAACCGTCGATGAAGAGCGCAAGACGCTCATCCTTGTAAAACATCTAAATTGTCCTTCCGAAAATTCGGTGGCTGACCCAACATGTCCGTTAGTGAGCGGCAACGCTCGTTGTTGGGCGAGGTCGTCCGGAAAATATGTCTTTTGTAACATGCCGCAAGACGAAAGAGTGGGAGAAAATGGTTAATGGTGCATCAATTCCGGTCAAATCTGCTGGTTGCCCTAGGGTCAAATTGCTCTAACGCGGGTAACTTGCCGACTGACGCGTTAAAAAAAGCGGTCAAAAAGATCGAAATGGCCGGTGGGGTGATTCGGTCCAAGAGCACTATCTACAACACACCGGCCTTCCCGGCGGGCTCTGGCCCGGACTATGCAAATGCGGTGATCGAGATCGAGGGTGGTTGGCCCGCGCGCGCTGCGATTGCCACGCTGCATGCCATCGAAGCCGAGATGGGACGGCGGCGGCAAAAGCGATGGGAGCAACGCCACATCGATCTTGATCTCCTAGCGATTGGTGACGAAATCCGGCCCGACCTGCCCACGCTGCGCAAATGGATGGATCTCGACCCGGCGTTGCAACAGGAAACTGCCCCCGGCGACCTGATCTTGCCGCATCCCCGCTTGCACGAGCGCGCCTTTGTTCTGGTGCCGCTGGCCGAGATCGCGCCCGACTGGGTGCATCCGGTGCTGCGCAAGCCTGCGGCGCAACTGCGGGACGCGCTGCCCGCGCAAACGCTGAGCGGTGTGGTGCCCATCAAGGATGGCTGGTCTTAGGCCTACTCTTTCCTTGCTATTCGGGTGAATCGCGCCTAAATGCAGGCTCTCAGCCCGTTTATGCTGCCTCAAGGAGTGTCCCATGGCCCGTGTGACCGTCGAAGATTGTGTTGACAAGGTTCCGAACCGGTTCGAGCTGGTGATGCTGGCCGCGCATCGGGCGCGTGAGGTGTCTGCAGGCGCGCCGATCACCGTTGATCGTGACAACGACAAGAACCCCGTCGTGTCGTTGCGCGAGATCGCCGACGAAACGCAAAGCGCGGAAGAATTGCGCGAGCGTCTGATCGAGTCGAACCAGACCCAGATCGAAGTGGACGAGGCCGAAGAGGACGCCATGGCACTGCTCATGGGCGCCGAACAGGACAAGCCCGAAGAGGACAGCATGTCCGAAGAGATGCTTCTGCGCCAACTGATGGCCGCACAGGGGCAGGGCTGAACCGCAAACCCAAGGACGAGACGGCATGATTTCAGCCGACGATCTTGTTGCCCTTGTCCGCAACTACAACCCGAAAACGAACGAAGCGCTGATCCGCGACGCCTACGTGTTTGGCCGCGAGATGCACGAGGGGCAAACGCGCCATTCGGGTGAGCCGTATTTCACGCACCCGGTCGCGGTGGCCGCGATCATGACCGAACAGCGGCTGGACGATGCCACCATCGTCACCGCCTTGCTGCACGACACGATCGAAGACACCAAGGCCAGCTATTCAATCGTGGCCGACCGTTTCGGCGACGAGATTGCCAAGCTGGTCGACGGCGTCACGAAACTGACAAACCTGCAGCTGAGTTCGGTCGAAACGAAACAGGCCGAGAACTTTCGCAAGCTTTTCATGGCCATGTCCAAGGACATGCGCGTGATCCTCGTCAAACTGGGCGACCGTCTGCACAACATGCGCACCATCCGCGCGATGAAGCCGCACAAGCAGGCGCAAAAGGCGCGCGAGACGATGGACATTTTTGCTCCGCTGGCCGGGCGCATGGGGATGCAGTGGATGCGCGAGGAACTTGAGGATCTCGCCTTCAAGGTTCTCAACCCCGACGCGCGCGCCTCGATCATCCGCCGGTTCATCACCATGCAACGCGAAAGCGGGGATGTGATCCAGTCGATCACAACGGACATGCGCAATGAGCTTGAGGCCGTGGGGATCGACGCGGACGTCTTCGGGCGAGCCAAAAAGCCTTATTCGATCTGGCGCAAGATGCAGCAAAAGGATCAGAGCTTTTCCCGGCTGTCCGACATTTACGGGTTCCGCGTGATCACGACCGACGAACAGGAATGCTATGGTGCGCTGGGCGCGATCCATCAGCGCTGGCGCGCGGTGCCGGGCCGGTTCAAGGATTACATCAGCCAGCCCAAGTCGAACGGGTACCGGTCGATCCACACCACCGTATCGGGCCGCGATGGCAAGCGGGTCGAAGTGCAGATCCGCACCCGCCAGATGCACGACGTGGCCGAAACCGGGGTGGCGGCGCATTGGGCCTATCGCGATGGCGTGCGGGGCGAAAACCCCTTTGCTGTCGATCCGGCCAAGTGGATCGCGCAACTGACCGAACAGTTCGACGGTGACGACGATCACGATGAATTCCTCGAAGCGGTCAAGCTCGAGATGTATTCCGACCAGGTGTTCTGCTTTACGCCCAAGGGCGAAGTGGTCAAGCTGCCGCGCGGCGCGACACCCATCGACTTTGCCTATGCCATCCACACCCGGATCGGCAATTCCTGCGTCGGCGCCAAGGTGGACGGGATGCGCGTGCCGCTGTGGACCCGGGTCAAGAACGGCCAGTCGGTCGAGATCATCACCGCCGAAGCGCAAGCGCCGCAGACCACCTGGCTTGAGATTGCAACCACGGGCAAGGCCAAGTCCGCCATCCGCCGCTCACTGCGCGAGGCGGATCGGGATCGGTTCATCACGCTGGGGCGCGAATTGGCGCGCTCGGCCTTTGCCCATGTGCGCAAGAAGGCGACGGACAAGGCGCTGGAAACGGCTGCGCGGCATTTGCGTCTCAAGGACGCCGACGAGGTGCTGGCGCGGCTCGGGTCGGCAGAGTTAACGGGCCGTGACGTGGTGCAGGCGATCTATCCCGATCTGACGCCCAAGCCCGGCAAGGTGGTGGATCAGGCCAGCGCGGTTATCGGCCTGAGCGCCAACCAGAGCTTTCAGCGGGCAAGCTGCTGTGAACCGCTGCCCGGCGAACGGATCGTCGGGATTACCTATCGCGGGCAAGGCGTGGTGGTGCACGCCATCGATTGCGACCGGCTGGCGCAATACGAGGATCAGCTTGACCGTTGGCTCGACCTGCACTGGCAAGACGGGGCGCACCCGCCGATCTACGGTGCCACGCTCGATCTGACTATTGGCAACGACGCGGGTGTGCTGGGACGTGTCTGCACCTTGGTCGGCGAAAGCGGGGCCAACATTTCGAACCTGGCCTTCGTGGACCGCAAGCCGGATTTCTTTCGCCTGATGCTGCATGTCGAACTGCGCGATGCGGAACATCTGCACTCGCTTCTGGCCGCGCTAGAGGCCGAAGGCGACGTGGCCGCCATCACCCGCCACCGCCAATCCGGCACACCCGACGCCGCGCAGGCGGCGGAATAGCGCGGCGCGGGAGCAGAACACTTGGTTTTCAAACGGCGCGATACGAGACCGATCTTGCAGGCGATCCGCGAGTTCGTCTGGCCGAAGGGCGGCTGGGCACGTGCCTTTGCCTATGTGCGCCACCGGGTGCGGCGGCTGCCTGACACGCCCGAACGCATTGCCCGCGGCATCTGGGCGGGTGTGTTCACGACCTTCACGCCGTTTTACGGTCTTCACTTTATCGTGGCGGCGATGCTGGCCGTGATCATGCGCGGCAATGTCTTTGCCGCGATGTTGTCGACCTTTTTCGGCAATCCTCTCACCTATATCCCGATCATCGCCACATCGATGTTCACGGGCTACTGGATGCTCGGCCTTGATCCGTCGCGTCTGCGCTTTCGTGCGCAGGATGGGATGGATGCACCCACGGTCGGCGAACGCTTTGGGGATGCGGCGGCGTCCTTGTGGCAAAACTTCAAAAAGCTGTTCACGCCCGAAACCGCCGATTGGTCCGATCTGCGGCTGTTTTATGACGAGGTGTTCTTTCCCTTTATCATAGGGGGGATTCTGCCCGGGATCATCGCGGGGACGATTTGTTACTACCTCTCCGTCCCGTTGATCCGGGCCTACCAAAAGCGGCGCAAGGGCGCGATCAAGGCCAAGATCGACGCGCTCAAGGCCAAGGCCGCCGATTTGGCCAGCAAGTCCGACTGACCCGACTGTTTTGATGAAAACGGGGCCCGTTTGGTACAATTTGCCGCCAATGTCGGCATTTCCCTGATCTGACCCGCGCGCTACATGCTCCGCCACGACGACGACGACGGAAGGAGTGCGCGCATGGACCCGCTTGGACGCTTGCGCCTTGGTGTGAACATCGACCACGTGGCCACGGTGCGCAACGCGCGCGGCGGTGACACGCCGGACCCCCTGCGGGCGGCCAAGATGGCCGAAGCCGCCGGTGCGGACGGCATCACTGCGCATCTGCGCGAGGACCGCCGCCACATCTCGGATGCGGATATCGAAGGGTTGATGGATATCCTCGAAGTGCCGCTGAACTTCGAGATGGCCGCGACAGAAGAGATGCAGGGCATCGCGCTGCGTCATAAACCGCACGCGGTGTGCATCGTTCCGGAAAAGCGCGAGGAGCGCACGACCGAAGGCGGGCTTGAAGTGGCGCGCGAGGAAAACCGGCTGGCGCACTTCATCGCGCCGCTGCGCGAAGCAGGATGCCGGGTGTCCATCTTTATCGCCGCGGACAAACGCCAGATCGACGCCGCCCATCGCATCGGTGCGCAGGTGATCGAACTGCATTCGGGCGCCTATTGCGACGCACACCACGAGGGAAATTTTCCCACGCGTGACCGCGAGCTTGAGGCGATGCGCGAAATGTCGGCCTACGCCCACGGGCTGGGCCTTGAGGTTCATGTGGGCCACGGCCTGACCTATGAGACCGTCGCGCCGGTCGCAGCCTTTCCCGAGGTCATGGAGTTGAACATCGGGCACTTCCTGATCGGTGAGGCGATTTTCCGTGGGCTCGATCCCGCCATTCGCGAAATGCGCAGTCTGATGGACGACGCCCGCGCATGATCCGGCACTGCGTGTTCCTGAACCTTGCCGCAGGCGAGGCGTCGGATGCATTGACGCAGGTCATGACCGAACTGAGCGGCTTGGTCACGAAACTGGATGGCTGCAGCGGTTTTCAGTACGGACCGAACCGCGACTTTGAAGGCAAGTCGCGGGACTTTGCCTACGGCTTTGTCTTTGATGCGACGGACCGGACAGCGTTGCAGACCTATGCCGAGCATCCGACACATGTGGCACTGGGCACACGTCTTGTCGCGCTTTGTGCCGGCGGGGCGGACGGGATCATGGTGTTTGACATCGAGACCGGGGCGCAATGACCGCGCAGGTCCGTTTGATTGCCCAGGTTGTGGTGGCCCTCGTGCTTGCGGCCGTGGCGCTGGTGGTGCTCGAAGGGGCGCGCAGCGGGGTGGACATCACCCATACACGCTATGGCGAGACACCGGTCACGCGGTATTCCACCACCGACGGGCCGCACGTGATCATGGCACACGGCTTTGCCGGGTCGCGCGAAATGATGCAGGGATATGCGCTGGTGCTGGCGCGGGCCGGGTATGTCGTGCACGCCTTTGATTTCGAGGGGCACGGGCGGCACCCCGAACCGATGCGCGGCGATGTGAATGCGCTGGATGGCACGACGCAACGGCTGGTTGACCAGACGCGCGCGGTCATGGAGGCCGTGGGTAAGACCGAGGCGCCCATCGCGTTGGTGGGCCATTCGATGGCCACTGACATCCTTGTTCGGGTGGCCGAAGAAGAAGCGCGGCAAGGTCCGCAGGTTCTGATTTCGGCCTTTTCGCGCGCGGTGACGGCGACCCATCCGCAGGCGGCACTGTTCGTGGCAGGCGCGTGGGAGCCGGGTTTGGCCGCCTTCGCCGTCGAGGCGGCGCAGATGGTCGAGGCCGACGCGCGTGCAGGCGACACGGTTCGAGCGGGCGAGGTCGTGCGGCGCGCGGTCGAAGCGCCGCTGGTGGAACACGTGGCCATCCTGCAGTCGCGCGCCGCGCGGACCGAGGCGCTGGACTGGCTCAACGCCTTTTATGATCGCGACCAGACACCCCCGGTGCCGCAAACCGGGTGGGCGCTTATCGCGTTGCTCTTCGCGATCACGTTGGTGGCGCGGCCCCTGAGCCATTTGCTGCCCGCGCGGGACATGGTTCGGGTCAGGCTGCCCATGCGACACTGGGCGCTGGTGGCGATCCTGCCCGCGGTTGTTGCGCCGCTGGTGGCCGTGAACATCCCGCTGGAAATCCTGCCGGTGCTCGTGGCCGATTACCTTGCGCTGCATCTATTCATCTTTGGCGCGCTTCAGCTTGCCCTTTTGATGTGGCTGGGTCGCCGATTGCCAAAGCCGAATGTGTTGGCCAGTGCGGTGTTGCTGGTCTGGGGCCTTGGTGCGTTTGGCGCGGCATTGCACCGGTACGGCGCGAACTTTTGGCCCAGCGATGACCGCGCGGTGATCATCGCAGCACTGGCCATCGGAGCAGTGCCGTTCATGCTGGCCGATGGGTGGACCGCGTGGGGTGCGCCGCTGTGGCAGCGGATCGCGGGGCGGGTTCTGTTCCTTGTGTCGCTGGCCGGTGCCGTCGCTTTGGATTTCGAGGGCCTGTTCTTTCTGATCATGATTGCGCCGGTGATCCTGCTGTTCCTGATCATTTTCGGCACCATGGGGCGCGGTTTTGCCAAGCGGACGGGACCGGCCAGTTCGGGGCTGGCGCTTGGGCTCGTGCTGGCGTGGGCCTTGGGCGTGTCCTTTCCGCTGTTTGCGGGCTAGTGTGCGCTGCGTGGAAAGGGTGTTTGACATGGGGTCGTGGAAACAAAAGCTGGTGGCGGCGCTCACGGCGGTCTGGATGGCCGACGGTGCGGCGGCACAGAATTGGCCCAACCTCGATCCGCTGCTTTTTGCGACGCTGACGCAATCGGGCACGGCAGTTGCGACCTATTGGTTGCCCGATGACATCGATGCTGCGCGGGCGACACAGGCCATCGGGATCGCCTACGAGCACATCCCCGGATCGGCGGGCAGTGCCGGTATCGCACTGGGTCATTACGTGCGGACCGGCAATATCTGGCAATTTGTGCGGCCCATTGAGGGCGTGTTCGGCCAGCAGCCGCGTGATGCGCAGTTTGGCCCCGGCTGGGCCGAGATCACGACCCTGATGCAGGGGCCAAACGATGCGCGGTGCTGTCCTACAATGCCCACGCGCTGGCGCATTGATCTGACCCGCGGGACCGGAGTGGAACGGCCATGATCCTCGGCATCGGGACCGATCTGGCGAATATCGACCGGATCGCAGGCACGCTTGAGCGGTTCGGAGACCGGTTTCGCAACCGCGTGTTCACCGATGTCGAGCAGCGCAAGGCCGAGCGGCGCGCCGACACGCCGGGCACCTATGCCAAGCGCTGGGCGGCCAAGGAGGCGTGCTCAAAAGCGCTGGGGACCGGCCTGCGCATGGGGATCGCGTGGAAGGATATGGCGGTCAGCAACCTTGAGACCGGGCAGCCCGTGATGCACGTCACCGGCTGGGCCGCCGAACGTCTGGCCGAGATGACGCCCGAAGGCTTTGAGGCCATCATTCACGTAACGTTGACCGACGATCACCCGTGGGCGCAGGCCTTTGTCGTGATCGAGGCGCGGCCCGCGGGACCCGCGACTTGACACCACCCCATCGCCCCCGCATGTACCCCCGAAGGTGCAGGTAAGGAGCAGGCCATGGCCGCCAAGGAAAAGTCGCAGAACGGCGTTGTCGAGACGATCAAGACCATCGTCTATGCGCTGCTGATTGCGGGCGTCTTTCGCACCTTTTTCTTTCAGCCGTTCTGGATTCCGTCCGGGTCGATGAAGGAAACGTTGCTGATCGGGGATTTCCTGTTCGTCAACAAGATGGCCTACGGCTATTCCTATGCCTCGTGTCCGTCGCTGCGGATCATCGGACTGGATGCCGATATCGTCTGTGGATTTCTGCCGCGCGACAATGACCGCATTCTAGGCAGCCAGCCCGAGCGTGGCGATGTCGTGGTATTTCGACATCCGGTGACCGGCAATGACTATATCAAGCGTCTGATCGGTTTGCCCGGTGACACGGTTCAGATGCGTGATGGGCAGATCATCCTGAATGATACGCCGGTGCCGCAGGAGCCCGACGGCGCCTTTGTCGAAGAGTTCGCGATCCAGGGCCCGCAAGGTCAACGTCCGCGGTGCACCGGTGGTGCGGTCGGCTTTGGTGCCGACTGCCTCAAGGAACGTTCGATCGAGACGCTGCCCGAGGGCCGCACTTATGCGGTGCTCAACATCGACGATCAGGGCACGCCAAGTGCCGACAACACCGCCGTGTTCCGGGTGCCTGAGGGGCATTTCTTTTTTATCGGGGACAACCGCGACAACTCGGCCGACAGCCGGTTGAGCCAGGTGTCGCGCGGCGTGGGCTTTGTGCCCTACGAGAACCTGATCGGGCGCGCGGACCGGGTGATCTTTTCCTCGGCCGGGCGGTCGATGCTGTTTTTCTGGACCTGGCGCGGCGACCGGTTCTTTAAGGGGATCGAGTGAGCGGGACGCCGTCCACCGCACAAGCCCTGGTCGGATCGCTGGATTGGACCGGGCGGTCGGGCCGGGCGGCGCTGCTGTTGAGCAGTGTGGCGCTGTATGGCGCGGTGCTTTCGGCGGCGCGTTTGCCTGCTGAAGTCGTCTTTCCGTTGGTGGGCGCGCTGTTGCTGATCAATCTTGGGCAATTGCGGCGGCGGGTACGGGATGTGGGCTGGCGTGGCGGCTGGGTCTGGGCCACGCAGGTGCCGCTGTTGGGGATCCTTGTGCAGATCGTGTTGCTGTTGCGCGCCGGTGCCGCGCAGGTGCGCACCGCTGAACCGCCGCTGTTGCGGCGGCTGGGTTTTGCGCTGGCAGTGGGCCTTGCGCTGCTGTTTGTGGCGCGGGGGTTCCTGTTTGCGCCGTTCTGGATACCGGCTGGCAGCATGAAACCGGCGCTGATGCCGGGGGACGTTGTGTTTACCGGACCGCGCCATATCACACCGACGCGTGGCGATGTCGTGGTGTTCCGCCACCCGGTGAACGGCACGGATTTCATCAAGCGGGTGATCGCGCTTGAGGGTGACACGGTCGACATCCGGGACGGTTCAGTCATCCTGAACGGCGACGCACTGACGCAAGAAGCGGCACCGGATTTTGTTGAACCGAACCTGCGGTCCTGGCCCAGCGTCGGCTATCCGCGGTGCGCCAATGCGCCCGTGCCGCCAGGGGCGGCGTGCGTCAAGCCTGCGGTGATCGAAACACTGCCAAACGGGCGCAGCTACCCGGTCCTTGATCTTGGCGAGATGCCCGCGGACAATTCTGGCCCGTTTACCGTGCCGGAGGGGCACATGTTCGTTTTGGGCGACAATCGTGACAACTCTCTCGACAGCCGTATGGCACAGACCGTGGGTGGGATCGGCTTTGTGCCGCTGGACAATCTGCATGGCCGCGTGACGTGGGTTGCGTTCTCGCTTACCGGGGACATGTCGCGGCTGATGAAGGCGGTCCCATGAAGCTGAGCGCAGATTTGCAGGCCTTCCAGAAACGGATCGGACACCAGTTTGCCCGCCCCGACCTGCTGGTGCAGGCGGTCACGCACGCGTCGATGTCGACGCCGACGCGGGGCGACAACCAGCGGCTGGAATTTCTGGGCGACCGCGTGCTGGGCCTTGTGATGGCCGAAGCGTTGCTGGGTGCCGATACGCGCGCCGCCGAAGGCGTGCTGGCGCCGCGGTTCAACGCATTGGTGCGCAAGGAAGTCTGTGCCGATGTCGCCCGCGATATCGGGTTGGGCGACGTGCTGCGCCTTGGCCGGTCCGAGATGGTGTCGGGCGGGCGGCGCAAACAGGCACTGCTGGGGGATGCCACAGAGGCGGTGATCGCCGCGGTGTACCTGGATGCCGGTTTTGACGCGGCGCGCGATTTGATCCTGCGGCTGTGGGGGGCGCGCATCGACACGGTCGAAGGCGACGCGCGCGATGCCAAGACGGCGCTGCAAGAATGGGCACAGGCGCGCGGGATGCGCCCGCCGCGTTACACCGAACTGGACCGGTCCGGCCCGGACCATGCGCCGGTCTTCAGCATCCGCGCCAGCCTTGAAAACGGGGCCGACGCCGATGCCAGCGCCGGGTCCAAGCGCGAAGCACAGCAGGCGGCGGCCAAGGCGCTGCTGGCCGCCGTGGAGGATCAGGAATGAGCGAAACTGCAACCACCCGCGCCGGATTTGTCGCGCTGATTGGCGAGCCGAACGCGGGCAAGTCCACGCTGCTCAACCGGATGGTTGGCGCCAAGGTCAGCATTGTCACACACAAGGTTCAGACCACCCGCGCGCGCATTCGGGGCGTGGCGATGGAGGGCGACAGCCAGATCGTGTTTGTCGACACGCCGGGCCTGTTTCAACCGCGCCGGCGTCTGGATCGGGCGATGGTCGCGGCGGCTTGGGGCGGGGCCGCGGATGCCGATGTGGTGGTGCTGATGATCGAGGCGCATCGCGGCGTGACAGACGGCGTGTCCCGCATTCTAGACGGGTTGCAGGAGATGGGGCAGGGCCGCACGGTGGCCCTGGCCATCAACAAGATCGACCGGGTCGAGGCGCCCGTTCTTCTGGGGCTGACCAAGGACCTGAATGAACGGTTCGAATTTGCCGAAACCTTCATGATCTCCGCCGAGAAAGGCCACGGGGTCGACGATCTGCGCGCGTGGCTGGCCGGACAGGTACCGGAAGGCCCGTGGCTTTACCCGGAGGATCAGATCGCCGACCTGCCGCTGCGCATGATCGCCGCCGAAATGACCCGCGAGAAGCTGACCCTGCGGCTGCATCAGGAACTGCCCTACCAGTTGACGGTCGAAACCGAGGCGTGGGAGGAGCGCAAGGACGGCTCGGCGCGGATCGAACAGATCGTCTATGTCAGCCGTGACGGGCACAAGGGTATCGTGCTGGGCCACAAGGGCGAGACGATCAAGGCCGTGAGCAAGGCGTCGCGCGAGGAGCTGGCGGAGTTTCTGGGGCGCAAGGTGCACCTGTTCCTGCAGGTGAAGGTGCGCGAGAAATGGCTGGAAGAAGCGGAACGCTATGACCAGATGGGTCTGGATTTCAAAGATGGCAACGCCTGAGACATCGGCTTTCCGACCCTCCGGGGGGGATTTTTTTGAAACAGAGAAGGGACCGGCGTGGCGCCTCGGCTGACAGCGCGGTTCTGGGTGGATGCCTATCTGGCGCGGCTGCGGTTCGCGGATATCCCGGCCTTTGTGGTCGCGCATGGCGATGACACCGGTGGCGCGGTTTTGGTAAAGCTGAACACGCTGGATGGGGCGGCGGTGCTGTATCAGCGAAGTTTCGATCTGATGTCGGATACGCGTGTTTGGGCAGAGCTGAGCGCAGGTGCCGAGGCGGATGTGGATGCCGCCGTGGCGCGACAGCGCGGGTTTGATCCGGATCTGTGGGTGATCGAGGTCGAGGACCGCGCGGGACGGCATCTGTTGGATCAAGAAGGGCTGGACTGAGGTGGAGTGGCGCAGCACCGGCATCCTGCTGCGCACGCGGCGCCATGGTGAGACCAGCGTGATCATCGACGCCTTCACACCCGAGCGGGGGCGCTGCGCCGGGGTGGTGCGCGGCGGCACCAGCCGCAAGTTGGCGCCTATTCTGCAGCCCGGGGCACAACTGGACCTGCGCTGGCGCGCGCGGCTCGAAGAGCATATCGGCAGCTTTACCGTCGAGCCCGAGCGCAGTCGCGCGGCGCTGGTCATGGGGTCGCGGCTGGCGCTGGCGGGGCTGAACGCGGTGCTGGGGCTTTTGGTGTTTTGTCTGCCCGAGCGGGCGGGCTATCCCGCGCTTTATGCGCGCAGCGAGCAGTTGCTGGACCTTTTGGGGCAGGATGAGCTGTGGCCTTTGGCCTATCTGCGTTGGGAAATGGCGCTGCTGGAAGAGATGGGGTTTGGGCTGGATCTGAGCGCTTGCGCGGTCACCGGAGCGCTCGACGGTTTGGTGTATGTGTCGCCCAAGACGGGACGTGCTGTTAGTGCGGCGGGGGCTGGGGCATGGGCCAATCGGCTTCTGGATTTGCCGCCCGTGATGCTGGGGCAGGGCGATGCCGCGGATTCAGAGATTGCGCAGGCGTTGGGCGTGACCGGGTATTTTCTGGAACAGCACCTTGCGCCGCAGATGGGAAACGCGCCGCTCCCTGATGCGCGCGCGCGGTTGGTCGGTCTGGTCAGTCGGCGCGCGTGAAGGTCAGAATCGGGCCGGAATTGCCAGACAGCGTCAGGATATCGCCGCTGCGGCTGGCCCGTGTGACAGCGGCCAGTTTGGCAAAGTAGCGCTGTTCGGCATCAAGTGAGGGGCAAGCGCGTTTGCTGGCGCCGATCGGGCCGGGGCGGAAATCGGGGGCTTTCCCCATGACCATGGCGAAATAGCGGTTGCACGGGGCCAGGCCGCTGAGGCCCTCCAGATCCTCCTTGATTTCAAGCGTGATCGTTTCGCCGGAGGCTTCGGTCAGGGACCAGTTACCAGCGATGTCGGTTGGGTCGGCCGAGGAAGTCGCCGCGCATGCGGTGAGCAGCAGGGCGATGCTGAGCGGTTTCATGTGCTGGCCAGCACCACGTCGATCAACGCGCCGTAGGCCACCAGCGCATCGCCATTATCGACATGGGTCTGTTGCAGGCCGATCAGCGTGCCAAAGGCGGCTTTTGCGAAATCCTCATTGCGCAGGCCAATGGCGCGCAGCAGGTCCGTTAGGCGGTCGATGCGGGCCTTGTCGACTTTGGCCAACGCCTTGGCCACGGCTGCATCAGTTTGCGCCCACGCGCGCAAGGCAGGGCCTGTGGCGTCGGACTGTACCGTCTGGGCAAAACGGATCAACTGGTCGGTGGACGAGCCTTCGGTGTCGGCATCGGCGGCCAGCGCGTCCATTGCGGCGCTTTGCCAACGGTCAAGAACGGCCATCTGGAATGCCGGCACATCCTTGAAATGCCAGTAAAACGAGCCCTTGGAGGTCTTGAGGTGGCGGGACAAAGGTTCTGCGCGCAGGGCAACGGGCCCCTCGGCGGCGAGCCTTTCGAGGCCTGCATCGATCCAGGCTGCGGGGGAGAGTTGAGCACGTGCCATACCTTGCCGGATACGACCACGTATCTCTTGATTCAAGGAGAACCGCGCTGGCAGGGCAAAATGCGCGTATTCCCGCACATTCAAACGCTGCAATTTTTGGCAAGCGCGCTGATGTGGGAATGTTGGCAGCGCCCCTGGACGCTGCCGTGAGGGATCGCAGCCTAGCCCAACAGGCGGCGCGCGATGACCTGTGCCTGAATTTCTGCCGCACCTTCAAAGATGTTGAGGATACGTGCGTCGCAGAGAACGCGCGAAATCTTGTATTCCAGCGCAAAGCCATTGCCGCCGTGGATTTGCAGGCCATTGTCCGCAGCAGCCCAGGCCACGCGGGCCCCGAGCAGCTTGGCCATGCCAGCTTCGACATCGCAACGGCGGCCTTCGTCCTTTTCGAAAGCCGAGAAGTAGGTGAGCTGACGCGCCACCATGATTTCCACCGCCATCATTGCAAGCTTGGAGGCGACCCGGGGGAACGCGATGAGCGATTTTCCGAACTGCTTGCGGTCTTGGGCGTATTGCATCGAAATATCGAGCGCCGATTGCGCCACGCCGACCGCGCGGGCCGCGGTTTGGATGCGAGCGCTCTCGAACGTCTCCATCAGCTGTTTGAAACCTTTGCCTTCTTCGCCGCCCAGCAGGTTCTCGCCCTTGACGTGGAAGTTGTCGAAGCCGAGCTCGTATTCCTTCATGCCGCGGTAGCCCAGCACCTCGATCTCGCCACCGGTTATGCCGTCTGTCGGGAAGGGATTGTCGTCGGTGCCCGGCGTCTTTTCCGCGAGGAACATCGACAGACCCTTGTAATCACTGGTGTTCGGATCGGTGCGCGCCAGCAGCGTCATGACTTGGGTACGCGTTGCGTGGGTGATCCAGGTCTTGTTGCCCGTGATTTTGTAATCGCCGTTCTCGTCCTTGACCGCGCGGGTCCGCAGCGAGCCGAGGTCGGAGCCGGTGTTCGGTTCGGTGAATACTGCCGTGGGCAGGGTTTCGGCGCTTGCCAGTTGCGGCAGCCACTTTTGCTTTTGCTCCTCGGTGCCGCCCGCGATGATCAGTTCGGCCGCAATCTCGGACCGGGTGCCAAGGGAGCCGACGCCGATGTAACCGCGGCTCAGTTCTTCGGAGACCACGCACATGGACGCCTTGGACAGGCCGAACCCGCCGTATTCCTCGGGAATGGTCAGGCCGAAGACACCCATTTCAGCCAGTTCTTCGATCACCTCCATCGGGATGAGTTCGTCCTTGAGGTGCCAATCATGGGCGTAAGGTTCGACCTTTTCGATGGCATAGCGGCGGAATTGTTCGCGGATCATCTCGAGCTCATCATCAAGGCCGGATGCCCCAACGGTGATCTCGGCGCTGCGTTCCTGCATCAGGGCGACAAGCCGCATGCGTGCGCTCTGGGTGTTGCCCGCCTGTGTCAGCGTCATCACCGCCGGGTCCATCAGCACGCGCATGTCGTCCTGATCGAGACCCATGTCTTGCAGGCGCAGCATCTCGCCCTGGTTCATTTGCAGGCCGCCGTAAATCTGCCAAAGGTATTCCCCAAAGGCGATCTGGTGGATCAACGCTTCGACTTCGCCAAACTTGGATTGGGCATCCAGCGCTTCGGCCCATTTTTGCATCTGACGCAGCGACTCGACATATGTGGCGAGCCACGCCAGCCCGTGGGCGGCGGTCTGGTGCTGTTCAATAAGAGCCGAGGAGACACGCCCGTCAGCGGTCACGAGGTCCTTCACGCGGGTGCGCGCGATATCGAGTATGGCCTCGGACGGCGCGATAGCGGCCTTGGTCAGGTCCAAAAGGTCGTCGAGCAAAACGGGGGACATGCCGCCCAGATCCTGTCCATCATGTGCCATTGGTCTTCCTCTTATATCAGCGCGCAGAATAGCATTGGTCTCGTCTAACTATGTTGCAGGTGCAGCGCAACAATTATTCGTTTCGATGCGGCGTTTTGATCGTTTATTGCGCATTGAATTTTTGCAGTGCGGCGCTAGCCGATGTATGAGCCGCGACGTGGATACGATCTTTCCCCTTTTTCCCGGTTTTATATGGGCGATTTGCGCCGCGATTGCCATGCTGGCGGGGCTGGTCAAGGGAATCGTCGGTTTTGCGATGCCGATGGTGATGATCTCGCTTTTGTCGAGTGTGACGACGCCAGAGCTGGCACTGGCAGGTCTGATTCTGCCCACGCTGATCACGAATGGTGCACAGGCGACGCGGCAGGGCGCGCGCGCGGCGCTCGCGTCAATGCGGCGGTTTCGGATCTACCTTATTGTCGGCGGACTGGTGTTGCTGTTCAGCGCACAGTTGGTGCGTGTTCTGCCCATTCAGGTGTTGCTGGGCATGATTGGCGTGCCGGTGGTCGGCTTTGCCATTTTACAGCTGATCGGGCTGCGGTTTCATCTGTCGCGGCAGCGGGCTGGCGTCGAGGCGGGCGTGGGCGCTTTTGCCGGTTTTCTGGGGGGAATGTCCGGCATCTGGGGGCCACCCACGGTGATGTATCTGACCGCGCTTGGCACCGACAAGGCCGAGCAAATGCGCGTGCAGGGCGTCATCTACGGATTGGGCGCCACGGCGATGGTGGGCGCGCATATCTCATCGGGGGTTTTGCGTGCAGAAACCGCGCTTTTCAGCGCGGTCTTAATCCTGCCCGCTTTGATCGGCCAATGGCTTGGGGGGCAGGTTTTGGATCGGATCGACCAGGCCGCGTTCCGCCGTGCAACACTGATTGTACTGCTGGTAGCCGGCCTGAACCTGATCCGGCGGGCCGTGTTCGTTTAGGACGCGCGCCGCTGAACAGTCAGACCCGATACATCTTCGATAAATGTCACGATGCGGGATTTGATCCGCTCGTCTTCGATTGCGGCCAACGCGTTGACGATGTCGAGGCCATTGTCGCGGTTGCCCATGGCGTCGGTTTCGCTCAGGCCTTCGAAGAAATAGGACGTCGGCACGTCAAGAATGCGCGACAGTTCGAACAGCCGGCTGGCGGCAATCCGGTTTGAGCCAATTTCGTACTTCTGGATCTGCTGAAACGACAGACTTAGGCGTTTGGCAACGTCTGTCTGCGACATACGCCGCAGTGTCCGAATTTGTTTGAGCCGTTTGCCCACGTGGATGTCGACGGGATGAGACATCGTTTCGCACCTCTTTTTGTTGTCTTGTAAAAAGGTGTCGCGGATCGGAGTACACGTTTCAATTGAATAAACCTGTTACGTTAATGCACGTAAATGTTGCATTGATGTATGATATTTTTAACTTTAATGTGTGATCTATAATACGTTGGAGTACAGAGTGAACGCCCCGGTCAAAAACTTGCCTGATAACAATCAGCCGCTTCTTTTCGAGATGATCCGCTCATTTGTGACCTTGGCGCGGACGTTGAATTTGTCCCATGCGGTGGACGAACTTCAGAGCACGCGGCAGACGGTCCGACGCCATATCGCGCAGCTGGAAGAACGGCGTGGGGCGCGACTTTTTGAAGTCAGGGACCGACGTTACGAGCTGACTGAAGAAGGGCAGGCGGCGCTTCCGGAGGCGCTGGACCTGATGGCCCGGGCCCGCGTGTGGTCCCGCGGGCAAACCGGATCGTTCGGCGCGTTGCAATATCTCAAGGCGCATGAGGACGAGTGGCAGTTCTACCAGCAGCAACAACCGCTGGGGCGAATCTGGTCCAATGATTCGGTCCTTCTGCGAGAGACTTTCCGGGCCTGGACCATGGCAGGATCCGAGATCGAGAGCCCGCACCTAGCCCATGTACGCCCGCATTTGATGGTCTACCGGCAAAGTGAAACAGGTTGGATCTGTGTCGAGTTCGGCGCCAAATCCGCCTACGTCCAGTGGTTTGGTATCGACTATGCGCGGTCGAATATCGGGCGTCCCATTGCGCAGATGCCCGCGGGCGAAGAGTTCGGCCGATTGCTTTATCAGAGCTTTCAGGACATCGAGACAACCCAGGCCGCCCGGTTGGACCATGTGTTCACCCGCATGCCCAAACGTGAGGGTGTGGCCCAAGTTACCATGGTATATCAACGACTTATGATGGCGGGCCTGTTCCCTGACGGATCGCCAGCCGTACTGACACTGGTGGTGCCAACCGCCAATGTAAACATTCGAGACCTACCCGAGGAGAAACGCACCGCACTGACCCAGATACACTCCCCCGACTTTGACGCAGCGAAAGCCACGTTCGAAAAAATCGCAGCGACCCCCGAGCAGAGCGACGACTGAGTCGCGCTAAATCTACTCGCCCGCGTATGGTTCCACTGCAGCGCGAGTAATTTTCGGGTGTTTCGCAAGAGAATCCATTAACCTTCCCGTAGAAGTGGCGAAGGAGTGGATAATGACGGTTCAATTCCCCGCAGATGCGGCACCGTTTATTGCAACAAGTCAGGATATCCTGCTGGACGAGGGCATTGTCATGTCCACCGGTAGCGATTTTGCTGAATATCGCGAAATCGTGGAAACCGAGAGGAGCATCCAAAAGCTTGGTCGTCCCTTTGATCCGGACGTGAATGACCTGAACGAACGCACGGCGTTTTGGATGATTGCGCGCAACGCCGAAGGTGACCTGATCCACACGCAGGCGGCTCGGTACATCAACTTGGGGCAGCGCTCGCTTGCGGGGTTTCTGATGCGTGGATTTCGCGCTTTTCCGCCGCCCCTGCCCGGGGTGAACGAGTCTCTGTCACGGTTTCGTGCGACGCCTGGCTCGCACCGTATTCAGGGCTGCGCGGGCTATCACGGCGAATTCTGGATCGCGCCGGATCGCGGGTCTTACCGCGGGGCGGGGCTGGCGCCGGTATTTGGCCGCACTTGCATGCTCGAGATGATCCGCCGTTGGGACCCCGACTGGGTTTTCGGGTTTATCCTCAATCGCGTAGCGTTCAAGGGATTTGGCGCACGCATAGGCTACTTGCACCTTGAGCCCAGCGTGCTGAAATGGGTGGTCGAAGGGCGCGATGCCCCCATCGACACGTTCCTCGCCTACAACAGCCGTGAAGACCTGGAATACCTGCTCGATATTCCACTCGACGATGTGATGGCGATGGCGGCCTAGCCGATCGCGGCCGCGCGCACATCCTCATCGATATACGGCAGGTACTGCTCGAAATTGGACGAGAACATCTCGACCAGTTTCGACGCCTGTGCGTCGTAAGCTGCGCCATCGTCCCAGGTCCGGCGCGGATCCAACAGGATGTCCGCGACACCCGGAACAGATACTGGCACATCAAAGCCGAAATTGGCGTCCTTGCGAAACTCGCCTTGGGCCAATGTGCCGTCCAATGCCGCAGTTAGCAGCGCGCGGGTTGCGCGGATAGGCATGCGCGAACCGGTGCCGTAGGCGCCGCCGGTCCAGCCCGTATTGACCAGCCAACAGGTCGCGCCGTGTTTGGCGATTTTTTCCTGCAACAGTTTACCGTAAACCTCGGGCCGCCGCGGCATGAACGGCGCACCGAAACAGGTGGAGAACGTCGGCTCAGGCTCAGTCACGCCACGCTCGGTCCCTGCCACCTTGGACGTAAAGCCCGACAGGAAGTGATACATCGCCTGTGCCGGCGTCAGGCGTGCGATGGGGGGCAACACGCCGAAGGCGTCGCAGGTGAGCATGATGATGTTCTTGGGGTGTCCTCCCAGCGCGGTAGCGCTGGCATTGGAAATGTAGTGCAGCGGGTAGGCGCAGCGCATATTCGCCGTCAGGCTGTCATCCTCGAAATCCAGGTCCTTGGTGTCGGGATCGTAAACCATGTTCTCGATCACCGTGCCGAATTTCTCGGTCGTGGCATAGATTTCCGGCTCGGCCTCGGCGCTCAGGTTGATCGTCTTGGCATAGCAGCCGCCTTCAAAGTTGAAGGTGCCGCGATCCGACCAGCCGTGTTCGTCGTCGCCGATCAGCACGCGGCCCGGATCAGCCGAAAGTGTTGTCTTGCCGGTGCCCGAAAGGCCAAAGAAGATGGCCGTGTCGACAGGGTTGCCCTGCGCGTGGTTGGCCGAGCAATGCATCGGCATCACGCCTTTTTCGGGCAACAGGTAGTTGAGGAGCGTGAACACCGATTTTTTGTTCTCGCCCGCGTATTCCGTACCGCCGATCAGGATCAGCTTGCGGTCAAAATTCATCGCGATCACGGTTTCGGACCGACAATCGTGCTTGGCCGGGTCGGCGAGGAATGTGGGGCAGTTGATCACCGTGAAATCGGCGACGAAGGACGCCAGATCCTCGGCATCCGGACGGCGCAGCATGTGACGAATGAACAGGCCGTGCCAGGCAAGTTCGGTCACCATGCGCATGTTGATGGAATAGGACGGATCGGCCCCGCCGGTCAGGTCCTGCACGTAGTATTCGCGCCCCTGCATGTGCGCGATCATGTCATCGTAAAGCGCGTCGAACCCCTCGGGCGACATCTCGGCGTTGTTGTCCCACCAGATGTTGTCGGCGACGCTGTCGGTTTTGACCACGTGCTTGTCCTTGGGCGAGCGGCCCGTGAACTTGCCGGTGGACACAAGGAACGTGCCGCCCTTGCCCAGCTCACCCTCGTTGCGCGCCAGCGCACGTTCAATGAGCGCCGGTTCGATCAGGTTGTAATAGACATCGCCCAGCCCAGTGATCCCTTGATCTTCGAGGCGGAACTGCGGGTTGACCCGTCCAAATGTCATCTGATTTCTCCTGACGCGCTGAATGCTCTGATACCCCGACACTGCGGTCGGTTCTGGCTGACACCTCTGGCTTAAACAGGCTGAACCAAAAGCGGAACCGCAGTTAGCGCCACCACCGCAACAGATTGCGCAAACAGGTTTCCGATGCACGCAGTGGCGCGAATAAAGTGCGGCAATTTAGCCATTCCTAACCAAATTGTGGCGACTGTGAGGCGGATAAGGTGGCTTGATTCGCACTTCTTGATTGATTCGGCATGGCAAAATCGGGAATATGCCGGAAAAACAACAAAAAGTTCGAGCAGTATAAGGAAACAGGCAATGAACAAGATTGCATTGGTAGACGACGACAGGAACATCCTGACGTCTGTATCCATGACGCTTGAGGCTGAGGGGTTCGAGGTCGAGACATATAACGACGGTCAGGCCGCGCTCGATGCATTTAACAAACGACTTCCCGATATGGCGGTTCTGGATATCAAGATGCCGCGCATGGACGGCATGGACCTGCTGCAGCGGCTGCGCCAGAAGACGACGATGCCGGTGATCTTTCTCACCTCCAAGGATGATGAGATCGACGAGGTGCTGGGCCTGCGCATGGGCGCCGACGATTACGTCAAAAAGCCGTTCTCGCAGCGCCTGTTGGTGGAACGCATCCGCGCGCTGCTGCGCCGTCAGGACGCGGTGATCAGCGATGAGGTGGGCACCACCGAAGAGACCAAGGTGATGGAACGCGGCGACCTGCGCATGGACCCTCTGCGTCATGCGGTCAGCTGGAAAGGGCAGGATGTGTCACTGACAGTGACCGAATTCCTGTTGCTTCAGGCGCTGGCGCAGCGCCCGGGTTTCGTCAAATCGCGCGACCAGCTGATGGACGTGGCCTATGACGATCAGGTCTATGTCGACGACCGGACGATCGACAGCCATATCAAGCGCCTGCGCAAGAAGATGCGCACGGCGGATTCAGAATTTTCGGCGATTGAGACGCTGTATGGCATTGGGTATCGCTACAACGAAGAGTGATCCGGTTGGCCGCATAGTCGGCTGTGGGTGCCGCCATTGGGGCGGTTTGAGCGAGGGCTGGGCACGTGCGTGACACCGCCACGACACAGGTGAGAGACGGCGACGTCGTTCTGGGCGAAGACTGGGTGTCGCCCGACAGCGTCGCATCGACCGAGATGCGCGACACACGCGCACGGCGCGGATTGGTGTCGCTGCGCAGTTCACCGCTCGCACGGAAGATCATCACCTTCAATCTGATCGCGTTGAACGTTCTGGTTGCGGGGATCCTTTACCTCAACTCGACCCGCGACAGCCTCGCAGTGCAGCGTATTTCAGGCGTCATTTCCCAAGCTGAACTGGTCGCCGACGTTCTTGAGGCGCAGTTGCCCGCGACCGGCGCCACCGAAATTGCTGCCGCGATTGACGTGGATGCGACCCTCGCCGGTCTGGATTTGCGCAAGGGCAAACAGGTCTATGTCTTTGATCCCGAAGGTGCTGTTATCGGCAGCATCGATGGCAGCACCGAAATTGACAGTGTGCAGCAGGGCAATGAAGGCAAGACAATCCTGACCAATGGGTTGAGCTGGCTTTGGGACGTCGTGTCGGGCCCGTTTTCCAGCGCAGACACCCGCGACATTGCCCCGCTTGGCGAACAGCTCAGCACGCTTGTCCCCGCGAGCCTTGGTGGTGAGCATCAGGTCGGCAATGTGATCGGACGGGGCGGCACCCAGTTTTTTGCCATTGTCACGCCGGTCGTGCTGGACGGCACCGCCGTCGGTGCCGTGGCCATGACCAGCCCATCGGGCGAGATTGACGCGCTGGTGCGCAGTGAACGCGAACGCGTATTGCAGATGTTCGTGATCGCCGTGCTTGTGTCCATCGGTCTCAGCCTCGTGTTGGCCTCGACCATCGCCAATCCGCTGGCCGATCTCGCTGCTGCGGCGGAACTTGGCCAAGACCGTTCTGCACGCAAGATGAACCCTGGCCGCATTCGGATCCCTGATCTGACGGCGCGCCCGGACGAGATTGGACGACTGTCTGGTGCGCTGCGTGGCATGATATCGGCGCTGTACAATCGCATTGACGGCAATGAACAGTTCGCTGCTGACGTCGCGCATGAGATCAAGAACCCGCTGGCCTCGCTTCGGTCGGCCGTGGGTACGTTGCGATTGGTCAAGCGCGAAGACCAGCGCGAAAAATTGCTTGATGTCATCGAACACGATGTGCGGCGCCTCGACCGGCTGGTCAGCGACATTTCCAATGCATCGCGTCTCGATTCCGAACTGGTCAAGGAAGAGGAAGAACCGTTCGACCTGCTGCAGATGATCGACAACCTCAGCCAGTATCTGGGTGAGGACGCGCGCGGCAAGGGGATCGAATTCATCTCCGACTTGCCCAAAACACCCATCGAGGTGCACGGGCTTGAGGCACGCCTGGCGCAGGTGTTTGTCAACCTGATCACCAATGCGATTTCCTTTTGCGAGGATGGCGACGCCATCCGCGTCTGGGCACGCAAGCGGGAAAACCGCGTGCTGGTCGTGGTCGAAGACACGGGCCCCGGCATCCCCGATCAGGCGCTGACCAAGATTTTCAAACGCTTTTATTCGCAACGCCCCGAAGAGCATTTTGGCAACAACTCGGGTCTCGGACTGGCCATCTCGAAACAGATTGTCGAGGCGCATGGCGGTGTGATCTGGGCCGAAAATATCCGTCCCACCGATGCAGACATCACCTCGGAACCGCTTGGTGCGCGTTTCGTCGTGGGTCTGCCTGTCTGACGCGCCTTCATGGAACGGATGCACGCGAGCGCGGTCGCCTTTGGGTCACGCGGGCTATTGATTGTTGGCGCTTCGGGAAGCGGTAAATCCAGCCTCGCCCTCGAATTGATGAGCCACGGTGCCATCCTGATTTCCGACGACCAGACCGAGCTGTTCATGCGCGCAGGCGCGCTTTGGGCGCGGGCACCCGGTTCCATATCCGGTACGATCGAGGCGCGCGGCCTGGGCCTTTTGCAGGCAGAGGCGCGTCCCGCGCCCATCGTCGCCGTGGTTGATCTGGACCGCGATGAAACCGACAGGCTGCCGCCAAAACGCAGCTTTGACATTCTGGACGCGCACCTGCCGTTGTTTCTACGGGTTGACCATCGCGCTTGGCCTGCCGCACTTGTGCAATATCTTCGCTTTGGAAGGAGCGATATTGCATGAACGACCCCCAACCACAGCCACGCCGCGTGGTTATGGTCACCGGGCCTGCCGGCGCGGGCCGGTCAAGTGCGCTTCGGTCACTTGAGGATCTGGGTTACGAGGCGATCGACAACATGCCTTTGCGCCTGTTGCGCGCCTTGCTGGATGATCCCGAGGCAACCCGATCGCTGGCATTGGGTATCGATCCTCGCACGCGGGACTTTTCGGTAAAGGGCGTACTCGACACGCTTGGGCGGTTGTCTTCGACGCCCGAGGTCATCGTCGATCTGCTCTATCTTGATTGCCGCACACAGGTCCTCTTGAACCGGTTTTCGGAAACGCGTCGTCGCCATCCAATGGCAGAAGAAGACCGGGTCGAGGCGGGGATCGAACGTGAATTGGCCCTGCTAGAACCGCTCAAGGCGCGGGCGGATATGCTGATCGACACCAGCGATCTCAACGTTCATCAATTGCGCGCCGAAATTGACAGCTGGTTTGCCCCCGGCGGGACCGAACAGATGGCCGTCGCCGTTCAAAGCTTCAGCTTTCGGCGCGGCCTGCCACGTGCAGCCGACATGGTGTTCGACTGCCGGTTCTTGAAAAATCCCTACTGGGATCCTTCCTTGCGCGCCGCCAATGGCACGTCTGCCGAGGTTCAGGCCTATATCGCCACGGATGCGCGTGCCGCAGGGTTTATCGATCGTGTGTCCCAGATGGTGCTCTGGCTCTTGCCCGCCTATCTGGAAGAAGGTAAATCGCATGTTCTGGTGGCCTTTGGCTGCACTGGCGGACAACACCGGTCGGTTGCCATGGCAGAGCAATTGGCCGCGTCGTTGCAAAACGCCGGTTGGCACGCCTCGGTCCGGCACCGGGACATGGACCGCTTGAAACGCGAAGAGGCCAATAGGTGATAGGCGTCGTGATTGTTGCACATGGGGGGCTTGCCGCGGAATACCTGCGCGCCATCGAACATGTCGTGGGCGCGCAACCGGGTATTCAGGCGATCTCCATCGAGGCTGATCACGACCGCAAGGCCAAGGAACACGAAATCTGCGCCGCAGCCGACGAGGTCGATACTGGCGATGGTGTGGTGGTGGTCACCGACCTTTTTGGGGGGTCGCCATCCAACCTCAGTCTGCGCGCCTGCAAGCCGCGCAACCGGCGCATCCTCTACGGCGCAAACCTGCCCATGCTGATCAAACTGGCCAAATCCCGCCACCTCGATGTCGAGGACGCCGTGCGCGGCGCGCTGGATTCGGGCAAGAAGTACATCAATACGCAAAACCTGAGCGCCGAGAACTGAGTTATGGTGACCCGCACCCTCGAGATCGTGAACATCAAGGGACTGCATGCCCGCGCCTCTGCCAAACTGGTTGAGGTCGTCGAAGGGTTTGACGCCCGCGCCACAGTGACCAAGGATGGCCTGTCCGCACCCGGAGACAGCATTATGGGCCTTTTGATGTTGGCAGCGCCGCGGGGAAGTCTTATTGACGTTGAAACGTCGGGGCCTGATGCTGAGGCCCTTGCCGATGCGCTGGAAGCTCTGGTAGCAGACAGGTTCGGTGAAGAGGCCTGATCAGGCTTTCAAGGGGATGGGAGCGCTTTGGTAGAAAGCACGCATAACGCAGGCAATCTGGCCAAGCCCGAGAACGTAACGTTCACGAAATATGACAGGCGCAGCCTGTCCTATGCGTCGACGTTCGAGGATCCGTGGAAGGCAAGCTTTATCCGCGTGATGGAAGCGTTGACCGGCAAGCTGACGATCCTGCGTCTGATCCGCAAATTCGAACAGCGCGGCGCACCTTCGGGTCAGGCGTTCTGGCGGGCGTGTCTGGATGTCATGGGCATCGAACTGACCACGCCGCAATATCAGCTTGACCGCATCCCGCGCGAGGGGCCGCTGATCGTGGTGGCCAACCACCCGCATGGCATGGTCGACGGCATGATCTTTGCCGACCTGATCGGCCGCGTACGTCCCGATTACCGCATCCTGACCCGGTCGCTTTTGACCGCGATAGACGAGGTTGCGGGCAGCTACATGATCCCGGTGCCGTTTCCGCATGATCCGGATGCACAGCGCAAAGGGGTCGAGATGCGCGCCAAAGCGATGGCGCATCTCAAGGAGGGTGGTGTTGTTGCACTGTTTCCGTCCGGCGGCGTTGCCGCGTCCGAGACGTGGTGGGGCCCGGCAATCGAGGGCGAATGGAACGTGTTCACCGCACAGCTGATCCGGCGCTCTGGTGCGACGGTGCTGCCAATGCGGTTTCCGGGCCAGAACAGCCGCGCCTACCAGATCGCCAACCGCGTGTCGCCAATGCTGCGGCAGGGGCTGCTGCTGCACGAAATCGTGCATTCATTGAACAAGCCGCAGGGTCCCGTGGTGGGCAATCCGCTCGAGGCGGATTTCGTGACAAGCTGGAAGGACGATCCGCGCGGGTTCATGGCCTGGCTGCGCGATCACACAATGTCTTTGAAAGACTAGGCGCCGGACATCGCGTCGATTTCCGACCGGTCTCCGACACGGAGACCGTTACCGCGTCGGCACGGGTACCTCGCCACGGTAATCGTAGAACCCGCGCTGCGTCTTGCGCCCCAGCCACCCGGCCTCCACGTATTTTGTGAGCAGTGGGCAGGGCCGGTATTTGGTGTCGGCCAGCCCGTCATGGAGCACGTTCATGATCGCGAGACAGGTGTCCAACCCGATGAAATCTGCCAGTTCCAGCGGCCCCATTGGATGATTGGCCCCCAATTTCATCGAACTGTCGATGGACTGCACCGATCCGACACCTTCGTAAAGCGTATATACCGCCTCGTTGATCATGGGCATCAGGATCCGATTGACGATGAAGGCGGGGAAATCTTCGGCTGTGGCTGCGGTTTTGCCCAGCTTGGCGACCACGTCCTTGCAGGCGTCAAAAGTCTCTGCATCCGTGGCGATGCCGCGGATGAGCTCGACCAACTGCATGACGGGCACCGGGTTCATGAAATGGAAACCCATGAATTTTTCAGGCCGGTCCGTACGGCTCGCCAGGCGCGTGATCGAGATAGATGAAGTGTTCGAGGTAAGGATCGTATGCGGCAGCAAATGCGGCACCAGGTCTTCGAAAATGGCCTGCTTGACGGTTTCCCGCTCTGTTGCGGCTTCGATCACCAGATCGCTTTGCCCCAGATCGGTCAGCGTCAGCGTCGTCTTGATCCGCGCAAGGGCCGCGTCTTTGTCCTGCTCGCCGATCTTGCCGCGGGTGACCTGCCGAACAAGGTTGCGGTCGATGGTCGATAGCGCGCCCTGCAGGGCATCGCCGGAAATGTCGTTGAGCAGGACGTCAAACCCCGCCAGCGCCATCACATGGGCAATGCCGTTGCCCATCTGCCCGGCACCGACAATGCCCACCGATTTGATCTCCATCACGCGCCCCTCTTTTTGCATGTGCAGCATAATGTGTTGGCCCGAGACAGGGCAAGGGCGCAACGCCCCGAAAAAGCCATACGGTGTTAGCGATTGGGAAAGGTGAATCGTGCCAGTTTCCACCCGGGTGAGAAAGGATGAGTGGGTATCATGAGCTTTGATACAAGAGGGCCGGGTGGCCTGGATTACTTGCCGTGTCGGTACGGCAACTCGAAAATCCTGTTTCGAGGGCCCAAGCGGCCTCTGGGAAAACCCTATGTCGCCTTCTTCGGCGGCACACTGACCTATGGCAAGTTCATCGAGACCCCGTTTCCGGAACTGGTGGAGGCCGAGTTAGGCCACACCTGCGTCAACTTTGGCTGCGTGAACGGCGGGATCGACGTTTATGCCGCCGATCCGGTGCTGCGTGAGGCCGCGGTAAACGCGGCAGTCACGGTGATCCAGGTCACCAGCCCGCGCAACATGTCGAACCGGTTTTACAAGGTGCATCCGCGCCGCAACGACCGCTTTGTCGAGGCGTCGGCACTTTTGCGGACGATCTATCGCGAAGTGGACTTTGCCGAGTTCAACTTTACCAACCACATGCTCAAGCGTTTGAAATTGGTCTCGCCCGATCGCTTTGCGAGCGTGATCGATGAGTTGCAGGCGGCTTGGGTGGCGCGGATGCGGCTGGTCCTCAGCCAGATCCCGGGCAAGACCGTTTTGCTGTGGGCAAGCGATCTGTCACCTGAGGAAAAACCGACCGAAATCGACAAGGATCCGGCCTTTGTCTCGACTCAGATGCTCAAGGAGATCGAGCCGCTGGTCACCCGATTTGTGCGCATTGTAGCGTCTCAGGAGGCTGCTGCCAAAGGGACCGACGGCATGATTTTCGCTGACATGGACACGCCTGCCGCCCAAGTGATGCTGGGCCCGCAGGTGCACCGCGAAATTGCCGATGGGCTGGTGCCGGTGTTGCGCGAGATGATTTGAAACAAAAAAAGGTGCGCGATGAACGCGCACCCTACGTTTTTGGCACTAAACCGTTGCTTGGCTTAGAGTTTTTCGACCAGCTCCGGCACCGCATCGAACAAGTCAGCAACAAGACCGTAATCGGCAACCTGGAAAATCGGCGCCTCTTCGTCCTTGTTGATCGCGACGATAACTTTGCTGTCCTTCATACCTGCGAGGTGCTGGATCGCGCCCGAGATGCCGACAGCGACATACAGATCGGGGGCCACGACCTTGCCGGTTTGGCCGACCTGCCAGTCGTTCGGGGCATAGCCCGAGTCCACCGCGGCGCGCGACGCGCCAACTGCAGCGCCCAGCTTGTCCGCCAGCTTTTCGATCAGGGCAAAGTCATCCTCGGACCCGACACCACGACCACCGGAGACAACAACGCCAGCCGATGTCAGCTCGGGTCGGTCACTTTCGGCGACTTTGTCTTCGACCCATGCGCTGAGGCCGGGGTTGGCGGCTGCCCCAATAGTTTCGACCGGAGCCGCACCGCCGGTACCAGCCGCGTCAAAGGTCGATGTGCGGAAGGTGATGACCTTTTTGCCGTCGCCCGTTTTCACGGTCTGGATTGCGTTACCCGCATAGATCGGGCGCTCGAACGTGTTGCCGTCGATAACGGCGGTTGCATCCGAGATCACCATCGCGTCCAGCAGGGCCGCCACGCGCGGCATGATGTTCTTGGCATCGGTGGTGGCGGGGGCAACGATGTGTTCGTAATCGCCAGCCAGCGATACGATCAGATCAGCCACCGGCTCCGCCAGGCGCTTGCCATAGAGCGCATCCTCGGCGCACAGCACCTTTGCGACACCGTTGATGGTCGCAGCGGCGGCAGCGGCGTCGGCACAGGTCGCGCCCGTCGCCAGCACTGTCACGTCGCCCAAAGCCTTGGCTGCCGTCACGGCCTTGGCCGTGGCGTCCATGCTCAGTTCACCGTCATTGATCTCTGCAACAAGAAGTACAGCCATTATACCGCCCCCGCTTCTTTGAGTTTTTCCACCAGTTCGTCGACCGACCCCACCTTGATGCCTGCGGCGCGTTCTGCCGGCTCGGCCGTGTTCACGATCTCGAGGCGCGGGGTCACGTCGACGCCGTAATCTGCTGCCGTTTTCTCATCCAGCGGCTTCTTCTTGGCCTTCATGATGTTGGGCAGCGACGCATAGCGCGGCTCGTTCAGGCGCAGGTCCACAGAGATCACGGTCGGCATGTTGACCTCGATGGTCTGCAGGCCGCCGTCGACCTCGCGGGTCACCTTGGCCTTGTCACCGGCAATCTCGACTTCGGAGGCGAACGTGGCCTGGCTCCAGCCCAGCAGTGCTGACATCATTTGGCCAGTGGCGTTCATGTCATTGTCGATCGCTTGCTTGCCACACAGCACGAGGCCCGGCTGCTCTTCCTCGACGACTTTGGCCAGGATCTTGGCGACGGTCAGCGGTTCGATATCGGTGTGCACGTCGTCGGCAGCAACCACAAGGATCGCGCGGTCTGCACCCATCGCCAGCGCGGTGCGCAGGGTTTCCTGCGCCTGCTTCACACCGATGGAAACAGCCACGATTTCCTCGGCTTGACCGGCCTCTTTCAGGCGAATGGCCTGTTCGACAGCAATCTCGTCAAACGGGTTCATCGACATTTTCACATTGGCGAGATCGACACCGGACCCGTCCGCCTTGACGCGAACTTTCACGTTGTAATCAATCACGCGTTTGACAGGTACCAGGACCTTCATGAGCGTTCCTCTCCTCAAAATCCGACTCGTGGCTTGCGCAAATTGGCGAGCAGTCCAGCGTGGTTTACCTAACCTGCGCCTACGGAAACAGAGCAAAATCGTCACGTCATGGCCCTGCGACGCCGCGTTATCGCCACGGGGCGCATTTCGCGCGGATTTATGGTAGTTTTTCGCCAGGAGGTGCGGCGATGCAACGCGTCACAGGGATCGGTGGGTTTTTCTTTCGCGCCAAGGCGCCCGAAGCGTTGGCCGCGTGGTACCGCGACCATCTGGGCATTGATCTGGTGCCCACGTCAGCGGATCAGCAGCCGTGGCAGGCGGTGGGCGGGCCGGTGGTCTTTGCGCCGTTTGCCGCCGACACGAGTTATTTCAGCGCGGACAAAGCGTTCATGCTGAATTTCAAGGTTGATGACCTGCAGGCCATGGTGGCGCAGCTGCGCACGGCTGGGATCGACGTCACGGAACTAGACCCGATGCCTGGGATCGGCCGCTTTGCGCATCTGCACGACCCCGAAGGCACCCCGATCGAGCTTTGGCAACCCGAAGCCTGACGGTTAGTCGCGGTTTGCCCCGGGAACCCACAGGACATCGTCCTTGCCACCGTTATTGGCAATGCGTGCCGCCACAAAGAACCAGTCGCTCAACCGGTTGAGGTATTTGACGGCGGCGGGGTTCACCGCCTCCATCGTCGCCAGTTCGACCGACAGCCGTTCGGCACGACGCGCCACGGTGCGGCACACGTGCAAATGCGCCGACAACGCGGACCCACCGGGCAGGATAAAGCTGCGCAGGGGGTCAAGTGCTGCGTTCATTGCGTCAATCTCGGATTCCAGCCGCGATACCTGCGCATCCGCCATGCGCAGGGGCGGGTATTCGGCTTCGGCGTCTTTCTCCATGTCAGGGCGGCACAGGTCTGCGCCCAGATCAAAAAGGTCGTTCTGGATACGGCTCAAACCTTCGTCCACGTCGCCCTCGGCGACCAGTCGTGCCACGCCGACAAAGGCGTTCAGCTCATCTGCCGTGCCATAGGCCGTGACGCGTGCGGCGTGCTTGGCCACGCGCGCGCCGTTGCCCAGGGCGGTTTCGCCGGCGTCGCCGGTTTTCGTATAGATCTTGTTCAGCACAACCATGGTGTCAGCCTCCGTTCCCGCGCAGTGCGACAAAGGCGAGGATGAGCAACACTGCGATGAACTGCGCCGCAATGCGCATGCGCATCAGCTTGTTCGAATTCGCCGCAGCCCAGCCCGACCCCTTGGCAAAACCACCGAGGCCCAGCATCAAAACGACAACCACGCCAAGGCAGGCCAGCATGATCAGTACAAACAGCGGGTCAAACCCCATGATCCGGTTCCTTTGTTCTTGTCTGACCGCTGATGTAGAGGGCCGCTGCCAAAAAGCGAAGGAAGTTTAGCCGCCCTTGGCTGCGACATTGTCGAGCCCGCGGGTCGGCAGCATTCGTTTCAGCGTTCCCATGATATAGGTCGGCGTGGTCACATAGTATCGCGGGCGCGGCTTCGGGTGTTCAAGCGCGTGGGCCAGCTTCTTGACCACGGCCTCGGGCGGCAATTCGAACGTGTCCGGGCCATTGTCATCATAAAGCCGCGCGCGCAGTCGTTTTTCGTACAGCGTTTTCAGCGCCGAGCCTTCCCAATCGATCCACTTTTCGAAATGCGGAATGGAATTGACGCGGATGCGGCTGGTCACCGGCCCGGGTTCGATCAACACCACGTGGATCGGACTGTCGCGCAGTTCCAGCCGCAGCGTGTCGGTCAGGCCCTCCAGCGCAAACTTGGTGCTGTTATAGGCCCCGCGCCATGGCAAGGCGGCAAATCCCAGAACCGAGCTGTTCTGCACGATCCGCCCGTGCCTCTGCGCGCGCATCACCGGCAGAACGCGGCGGGTCAGTTCGTGCCAGCCAAAGAAATTTGCCTCGAATATCGCGCGCAGCGCGTCCGTTGGCAGATCCTCGACCGCACCGGGCACGGCGTAGGCGCCATTGTTGAACAGCGCATGGAGCGTGCCGCCGGTCGCCTCCAGCACATCGGCAAGACCGCTTTCAATAGTAGCAGGCGCCTCGTAGTCGATCAGCGGCGCGTCGAACCCTTCGTCGCGCAGCCGGGCGCAGTCGGCCTCCTTGCGGCAGGACGCAAACACCCGCCAGCCGCGCGCCCGCATCCCGTGCGCCGCAGCATATCCGATGCCCGAAGAGCATCCCGTAATCAGGACTGTTTTTTGTGTCATTGCCCGCTTTGCCTGCCAAATCCGGCGGCATCATGGACGCAGCAGGTGCCGGATGCAATCAGCCCTGGCTCAGCAGGAACGCCGCCATCCAGCCGACCGGACCGCCGCCCACCGGGCGCAGCTTGACCCATCCGTTGCCCGGATCTTGCAACACTTCAACCTCGTCACCGCGCACCAGGCGATTGACCACCGAATACTCGGTGCCCGGGCCGCCACGGACATTCACCGAATTGCCTGTGACCTGCCGCACCTCCTTGCCGGTCACTCCGGTGACCGCGCGTGCGGGTTCGGCACCGAAATCCACCGGGCGAATGACCGGCTGGTCCACCAGCAGGCTGGGCAGGATTTCCACCGGCTCGGGCGCGTCGTCCACCTCGGTCAGGCTGGACGGAATAACCACGGGTTCACCGCGACGCTGGCCGGGGCGCAGCACATCCTCGACCGAATTGAGGTCCAGTTTGATCCGGGTCACGTTCTCGGGCAACGCGGTCACGTTGCGCGTTGGCGCGGCGGCCACAACCTCCGGCACCGCTTCGGGCGCCTCGATCCGTGACAAACGCGTGGCTTCGGCGTCAAAGTCGCTCCCGCCGCTCAGTTCATAAAATGCAAAACCCAAAAAAAGGAATGAAATCACGATAAGACGCGTCATAGCGCGTAACCCCCCAACAACAGTCTATGCCATCGGCAACTTGATGACATGAGAAGGTTAACAGACAGAGTGATTCCCAACACCGGAAAAAAGCGTGATTTCAAATAGGGGCGTCGTCTGTCGCCCATCTGCCGCACAATTCCCGCAAGGTCGCGCTTGTCCCTTTTGCACGGCTTGGCTACACAGCATCTATGTCCCAAGAGGCCGATACCCCCAACATGGACCTTAGCGAACCGCTGCGCCGCGCGTTGGGCGAACGGTATCTGACCTATGCGCTCAGCACGATCATGCACCGCGCGCTGCCCGATGCACGCGATGGTTTAAAACCGGTCCACCGGCGCATCATCTACGCGATGAGCCGCCTGCGCCTCGCCTCTGGCGGGAAGTTCCTGAAATCGGCGAAAATCAGCGGCGACACGATGGGGGATTTCCACCCCCACGGCGACGCCGCGATCTATGACGCGATGGCGCGGCTCGCGCAGGATTTCAACGTGCGCTACCCGCTGGTGGACGGGCAGGGCAACTTTGGCAACATCGACGGCGATAACCCCGCGGCCTCCCGCTATACCGAGGCGCGGATGACCGCCTTTGCCGAGGCGCTGCTGGAGGGCCTCGACGAAAACGCGGTCGATTTCCGGGATAACTACGATGGCCGGCTCGAAGAACCTGCGGTGCTGCCCGCGACGTTCCCGAACCTTCTGGCCAATGGCGCTTCGGGCATCGCGGTGGGCATGGCCACCAACATCCCGCCGCACAACATCGCTGAATTGGTCGACGCCTGCCTGCACCTGATCAAGACGCCGGATGCGCGCGACGACACGCTGTTGAACTTTGTCCCCGGTCCAGATTTTCCCACCGGCGGCATCATCGTCGAGCCGAAAGAGGCGATTGCCCAAGCCTATCGCACCGGGCGCGGCGGGTTCCGCTTGCGCTGCCGCTACGAGGTCGAGGATCTGGGCCGCGGCCAATGGCAGGTCGTGGTCACCGAGATCCCCTATCAGGTCCAGAAATCCAAGCTGATCGAAAAGCTGGCCGAACTGATCCAAACGAAAAAGGTGCCGATCCTCGCCGATGTGCGCGACGAAAGCACCGATGACATCCGCCTGATCCTCGAACCGCGGTCCAAGAACGTGGACCCCGACGTGCTGATGGGCATGCTCTACCGCAATTCGGACCTCGAGGTGCGGTTCTCGCTCAACATGAATGTGCTGATCGACGGCGTGACGCCCAAGGTCTGTTCGATGAAGGACGTTCTGCGCGCCTTCCTTGATTTCCGGCGCGCGGTCCTGATCCGGCGCAGCCAGCACCGGATGGAAAAGATCGACCACCGGCTCGAAGTGCTCGAAGGGTTCATCGTCGCCTTTCTCAACCTCGACCGCGTGATCGACATCATCCGCTATGACGACGACCCCAAGCCCGCGCTGATGCGCGAGAACTGGGCGCAGGATCATCCCCGTGCGCTGTCCGAGGCCGACTATGTCCCCCCCGCCGCAGGCGAGGGTGAGCTGAGCGACGTGCAGGCCGAGGCGATCCTGAACATGCGCCTGCGCAGCCTACGGCGGCTCGAAGAGATGGAACTTTTGCGCGAACGCGACGCGCTGATGGAAGAACGCGCAGGGCTCGAAGACCTCCTGGCCGAGGAGGCGCTGCAATGGGGTGCCATCGCGGACCAGCTGAAAACCGTGAAAAAACAGTTCGGTAAGGACTATGAAGGCGGCGCGCGTCGCACCACATTCGCCGAGGCGGGCGAGATCGAGGACGTCCCGCTCGAGGCGATGATCGACCGCGAACCGATCACCGTGGTGTGCAGCCAGATGGGCTGGATCCGCGCCATGACCGGGCACATCGACCTGACCCGCGAGTTGAAATTCAAGGACGGTGACGGCCCGCGGTTCATCTTCCACGCCGAAACCACCGACCGGCTGCTGATCGTCGGCTCCACGGGCCGTTTCTACACCCTGTCGGCGGCCAACCTGCCCGGCGGGCGCGGCATGGGCGAGCCTGTCCGCCTGATGGTCGACCTGCCGAACGAGGCGCAGATTGTCACGATCCTGACCCACAAACCGGGGGCCAAACTGCTCGTGGCCTCCAGCGCGGGCGACGGTTTCATCGTGCCCGAAGACGAGATTATCGCCCAGACCCGCACCGGCAAACAGGTGCTGAACGTGCGCGGCGACACGGCCCTGAAACTCGCCAAACGGATCAACGGTGACCATGTCGCCATGGTGGGCGAAAACCGAAAAGTGCTGGTTTTCCCGCTGGATGAGCTGCCGGAGATGGCGCGGGGCAAGGGCGTGCGGCTGCAGAAATACAAGGATGGCGGGCTGTCCGATGCCACCACCTTCACCCTTGCCGAGGGGCTCAGCTGGCTGGACCCGGCGGGGCGCACGCGCACCGAATCCGATCTGACCGAATGGACCGCCAAACGCGCCAGCGCAGGCCGCATGGCTCCCCGCGGATTTCCCCGCGACAACCGGTTTTGACCGGGTTAGGATTCGCGCACCAAATCATTGATCTCCCAAGCCAGGGAGGCGTAACGAGGGAAGCGTATTCTCATGGACGGTCAAATTCACGGCAGCTACCACGGCAAAGGTAGCCCGCTTTTCAAGCTTTATTTCATCACGGCCCTTTTCACCTTGCTCACGCTGGGCATTTACGGTTCTGGGCCAAGACCCGGATCCGCAAATATATCTGGTCGTCGGTATCCGGCGACGGCGACAGCTTTGAATATACCGGCACGGGGGTTGAAAAGTTTCTGGGCTTTCTGGTCGCGATCGTGATCCTCGCGGTCTATCTGGGCATCATCCAGATGGCGCTTTTCTACTTTGGTCTCAACATGTTCTCCACGCCCGAGACCGAGGCGCAGGCGCTGGCACAGATCTTTGCGATCTACATCACGCTGCTGGCAGTGCTGCCGCTGATGCTGTTTGCGCAGTACCGCGCACGGCGCTACCGGATGGCGCGGTCGCGCTGGCGCGGGCTGCGGTTCGGGATGGAAAACGGCGCGTGGGGCTATGCGCTGCGGGCGTTGGGATACTACCTGTTGAACCTGATCACGCTGGGCCTGCTGAACCCGCTGGTGACGTACAAGCTGGAAAAATACATGACCGACCGCACGTGGTACGGCGACGGGCAGTTCGTGCAGAACGGTCGGTGGCAAAGCCTCTACGCGGGTATGAAACACGTCTTTATCGGCCTTGGCCTGTTTGTCGGCGGCGGCGTGCTGCTGGGCGTGGGGGGCGCGAACGATGCGCTGGCCATGGTGATCGGCGGCGGTCTGATCTTTTTCGTCGCGTATATCTGGTTCCTGATCGGCCTCGTGTACTACCGCGTCTACGCGTTCAACTACCTGACGGGGCACAAGGTTCTCGACGGTCAGGTCAGCTTTCGCGCCGCGCTGGAAACCGGCACAATCATTGGAAAATTTGTCATCGGCACAATTGTGATCGGCGTCATCATGGGGGTGATCTTCGGCGTCATCGCGGCCATCGGTGCTGCCAGCATGGGCAGTTTTGCCGAAGGTGGCACGCTCAACGGGGCCAGCATCGCATCGCTGATCGTGATTGGTATCCTCTATGCGCTTGCGTTCCTCGCCGCAGGGGGGCTGAGCCTTGTCATGATCACCCAGCCGATCATCGAACACGCGGTCACCAACATCTCCGTGATGAACGCCGACCATCTCGACAGCATCCGCCAGCGCACGGCTGATGCGGGCGCGGACGCCGAAGGGTTTGCCGACGCGCTTGATGTGGGTGGGGCCCTCTGATGCGTCACGCGCAGGCGCGGGGCCGTTTTTTCGACGGAGAGCAGGGCCTGCGCCTGACGGTGGATTTGCACGTGGATGCCGCGGCGGAGACGCTGCGGCTGACCCATCCGAACCTGCCCGAGGGGTCGCAATACTGGCCGCTCTGGGCCATTCGGGCGCTGGCGGATCACGCCCGCGACGACCAGATGGTGCTGAGCCTCGTGGCGGACAAGGCGCTCGACTCCGCGCTGATCACCACCGCGCGGCTCACGGTCGAAGACGCTGAAATGATTGGCATTTTGTCCCGTCTGTGCCCCGATCTGCATCGCCGCGACGTGGCGCGCGGGACCTATCGCAAGGTCACGCTGTGGACCGGCGGTGCGATTGGCGCGATGCTGTTGATGATCTTTGTCATCCTGCCCGCGATGGCCAACACGCTGGCCACCTACCTGCCCATCGAACGCGAGGTGGCGTGGGGGCAGACGGTGGTGCGGTCGATGGAGCGGGTGCTGGGCCGGTCGCGCACCGAAGGGCTGACCTGCACCGGTGCCGAGGGGCTGCGCGCACTGCAGGCGATGGAAGACAGGCTCACGGAAGGTACTGATATTCAATACGATTTGACGGTCGCGGTGTTTGATCATCCGATGGTCAACGCCTTTGCTGCACCCGGCGGGCACATCGTTTTGATGCGCGGTTTGATCGAAAAAGCGGACGGTCCGGACGAGGTTGCGGCGGTTCTGGGGCACGAGATCGGGCACGTGGAGGCGCGGGATGTGACGCGTAACGCGCTGCGGTCGGCGGGGTCGGCGGGGCTTTTGTCATTGATTTTAGGAGATTTTGCCGGCGGCGGGGCGGCTGTGCTGCTGGCGGAGTGGACGCTGAACGCGTCCTACACGCGCGAGGCGGAAGCGGCGGCTGACATCTATGCCCTTGAAATGCTTGAAAGATCCGGAACGGATGCCACGGCGATGGCCAGCTTTTTCGACAAGATCGCCAAGCTGCAGGAGGGCGGGCCGGACCTGCCCGGGTATCTGTCGACCCATCCAGAAAGCCACCAACGTGCTGGTTTGGCACGGGTTTTTGCCGAGGATCAGGGCGTGACCACGCCGATCCTGAGCGCGCGGGAATGGAAGGCTTTGCAGGACATCTGCAAGTAAACCGCGCAACGCTGTCGCGATGAGCGCCGCGAAGAGCGTGCCGTTTTGTTCAAAATGGGGCCTGTTTTGTACAAAACGGATTTGGGTCGATTTGGCGCTGTTTCGCGGATTTTGGGCCTTTTGGGGTCGGATCGACGCACATTCACCCGAACAATACGTGGGAAAAATTCCCACAGAACCGCATCAAAACACTGGACGCAACGCCGCCCGAAGCGCAGACTTCGATTATTAACGTTACGTAAAGGTGATGCATGAGACAGGCGGCATTTATCACTCTCACCCTTTTCCTGTGTCTGGCCCTCGCGCCCACGCTGTGGGCGCAAGACCTCACCGGTCCATACCGGGCCGAAGGGATGAATCCCGACGGCTCGAAATATGTCGGCTCCGTACAGATCGCGCAGCAGGGCGCCGCGGTCACCATGGCGTGGCAGGTCGGCGCCAGCGCCTATTCCGGCGCCGGTATCATCGACGGGCGGGTGCTGACCGTGAACTGGGGCGACGCGACGCCGGTGGTGTATGTCGTGATGCCCGGCGGGCAGTTGCACGGGACCTGGAGCGATGGGCGCGCGCTCGAGCGGTTGATCCCTCAGTGATCGGGGACCAACGCCAGCACAAAGGCGGTGACCTTGGCCGCGGGCATTTCGCAGGGTTTGAGGCGCGGGCCTGAGGCAAGCGCGAAGAAGTTGAGCGAGATGTAATCGGTCCCGCCCAGTTCCTCGGCCACCAGTTTGGTGGTGCGGCCCCCGTTCAGGACGGATTTGGTGACCACGTAGCGGCGGCCAGCAGCGGTTCCTTGGAACGTGCCGGTGGGTAGGGCGGCGAGAGCCGTGGCGAAATCGGTCACTGGGACTTTTGGCCGATCTTCGGTTCGGTGCCTGCGAGGATACGGGCGATGTTGGCGCGGTGGCGCCAGTAGATCAGCGCGGCGAGTGCCACCGCCAGCACCACCGCGCCGCCAAAGCCAAGCGCCCAGAGGATCACAGGCGCAGCCGCGGACGCCGTCAGCGCCCCTGCCGACGAGATGCGCAGCGCGCCAGCGCCCACCAGCCATGCCACACACACACCGATGCCAGCAGGCCACGCCAGCGCCAGCATCAACCCGGTGAAGGTCGCCACCCCCTTGCCCCCCGCAAAGCGCAGCCAGACGGGATAGCAGTGCCCCAGCATCGCAGCGAGGCCGGCGAGTTGCGCCGCATCCTCGGCCCCCGTGACCGCGCGGGCGATGAGCAGCGCGGCGGCCCCTTTGCCTGCGTCGAGCAGCAGGGTCAGGGCAGCGGCCGTCTTGTTGCCGGTGCGCAGCACGTTGGTCGCGCCGATATTGCCCGAGCCGATGGCGCGGAGATCGCCCAGCGACATCACCCGCGCCAGCACGAGGCCAAAGGGGATGGAGCCAAGCAGGTAGCCCAGCACCGCCCAGAGCGCGAGACCCGCCATGCCGGTTTCGATCACGGGCATCACATCACCTCGAACACGCGGTTGCCCGCGACATACGTGGCCAGCACGCGGCCCTGCATCCGTGCGCCGTCAAAGGGCGTGTTGCGGGATTTCGAGCGCAGCGTGGCGCGGTCCATCACAAATGGCGCGTGCGGGTCAAAGAGCACGAGGTCCGCAGGTGCGCCGATGGCGAGGCGGCCTGCCTCCAGCCCCAGACGCCGCGCAGGGTTCAGCGACATCGCGCGCCAGAGCGTTGGCAGGTCGATCAGGCCCGCGTGAAACAGGCGCATCGCGGCAGGCAGCAGGGTTTCCAACGCCACCGCCCCGCTGGCCGCGGCCTCGAACGGCAGGCGTTTGCTTTCCTCGTCCTGCGGCGTGTGCATGGAGCTGATGATGTCGATCAG
>JBCBCR010000002.1:0-54926 GCA_038530495.1 Pseudomonadota bacterium
CTTCGTCGTCCTCGTTGTTTTCGTCACCGATGGACTCGTCGCCTTCGTTACCTTCGTTGTTTTCGTTACCTTCGTTGCCCTCGTTGCTTTCGTCGCCCTCGTTGTTTTCGTTACCTTCGTCGCCTTCGTCGGCTTCGTTGCCTTCGTCACCTTCGTTGGCTTCGTCGCCCTCGTTACCTTCGTCGCCTTCGTTGTTTTCGTCGTCTTCGTTGCCTTCGTTGCCTTCGTCGTCTTCGTTTTCGTTGCCCTCGTTACCCTCGTCGCCTTCGTTGTCCTCGTTACCTTCGTTGCCTTCGTCGTTGAACGCGAGGAAGCCTTCTTCGTTGTTCTCGTTGTCTTCGTCGCCTTCGTTGCCTTCGTCGTTCTCGTTGTTTTCGTCGCCTTCGTTGCCTTCGTTGTCCTCGTTACTTTCGTCGCCTTCGTTACCTTCCTGGCTGAAGATGTCGGTTTCGTCGCCTTCGTTACCTTCGTTGGCCTCGTCGCCTTCGTTGCCTTCGTCGCCCTCGTTGGACTCGTTGCCTTCGTCGGACTCGTCGCCTTCGTCGCCTTCGGTGCCTTCGTTGTTTTCGTCGCCTTCGTTGTTTTCGTTGCCCTCGTTACCTTCGTTGTCCTCGTTACCTTCGTCGCCTTCGTTGCCTTCCTGGTTGAAGATATCGGTTTCGTCGCCTTCGTCGTTTTCGTTGGCTTCGTCGCCCTCGTTACCTTCGTTACCTTCGTTGCCTTCGTTTCCGTTGTCGTCGGACTCGTTGCCTTCGTCGCCTTCGTTGCCTTCGTTGTCCTCGTTACCTTCGTCGCCTTCGTTACCTTCCTGGTTGAAGATATCGGTTTCGTCGCCTTCGTCGTTCTCGTTACCTTCGTCGCCTTCGTTGCCTTCGTCGCCTTCGGTACCCTCGTTGTTTTCGTCGCCTTCGTTACCTTCGTTGCCCTCGTTACCTTCGTTGTCCTCGTTACCTTCGTCGCCTTCGTTACCTTCCTGGTTGAAGATATCGGTTTCGTCGCCTTCGTCGCCCTCGTTGGCTTCGTCGCCCTCGTTATTTTCGTTACCTTCGTTGCCTTCGTCGCCTTCGTCGTTGGGCGTCACTTCGTTGCCTTCGTCGCCTTCGTCCTGGATGCCGGATTCATCCATTTCGTCGCCTTCGTTGGCTTCGTCGGCTTCGTTACCTTCGTCGTCTTCGTTGCCTTCGTTGTCCTCGTCGCCTTCGTTGCCTTCGTCGGCTTCGTTACCCTCGTCGTCCTCGTTGCCCTCGTTGCCTTCGTCGTCTTCGTTCTCGTCGCCTTCGTTGCCTTCGTCGTCTTCGTTGTCCTCGTTGCCCTCGTCGCCTTCGTCGTTGAACGCGAGGAAGCCTTCTTCGTCGCCTTCGTTGTCTTCGTTGCCTTCGTTGCTCTCGTCGCCTTCGTTGTTCTCGTCGCCCTCGTTGCCTTCGTTGTCTTCGTTGTTCTCGTTGCCTTCGTTGGATTCGTTGTCCTCGTTGCCTTCGTTGTTCTCATTCCCCTCGTTGTTTTCGTCGCCTTCGTTGCCCTCGTTGTCATCGGGGGTCGCAAAGCTGACGGGTGCGGTGAGCGTGGTTTCGGGGGCCGCCTGCAACAGAGCCTGGATCAGGTCGAAATCGATTGCGGTGTCGGTGGCGGGGGTCTGAGCTGCAAAGGTCATAATATTCTCCAAAAGAATGAATTGTGTTGGCTGTTTTGGGATGAGGTGCCACGTGGCGCCGAACTGTCTTGCCGGGGGCCCCAGTTCCAAGATGAAAGGTCAAACCTTTCAGAGCCAAAAATGTGTGGTTCCAAACTGCGGCTTTAAAAACAAATACTTAGCCGAATATAGAAACCAGACGTGATGCGCAGGGCACCTAATAAAATATGCGAAACTTCCACTGCGAATCGCAGGAAAATCGAATGCACTTGCCGTCAGGGAAGGCCGCGACGCAGGTGTATGTCAACAAAATATTAACATTTGCCCGCCGTACCGAAGCGTTTGGATTTGTTGGGTTTCGCGTCGCGTTGCCTGCTTTTTGTGCGCTGTGCAAAGTCGTGTTTGGGCCGTGTTTGGGCCGCGTTTGAGGCTGCTGGGGGGCTCAGGATGCCAGGCAATCGGACACCTGCAGGCGTCCGTTCAGCACAGCCGTCACCAGGTGCTCGGACCGCTGGGGCGACAGGTCGGGCGCAAGCAGGGTGAGCACCGCCATGCGTGCCATCGGGTAGTTCCAGTCGTAGTGATAGCGCGCGCCCGGTGTTGCCAGTGCGCGGTGCAACGCCGCGGCGCCGCCGTGAAAGATGTGCCAGGTCTGAAAGTCCCAGTACTGCTGCAGGTGCGTTGCCACGTCCGGCGCCACATCGCGCAGGCCGTCGATCATCGCGTGCTCGGCCAGAAACGCCGCCACCTCGCGCATGATCGGCGGTACGGGATCCTTGGCGTTCAGGTATTGCAGCGCGTGCCCCAGTTCGTGCGCCAGAGCCATCGCGTCGCGCAACCGGCCCGCAAACGGGCACAGCACCACGGGGCGGCCCTGGCCACCATCTTCGATCGTGAGGGCGCGTGCACCACCGCTGAGACGCGAGACCGTGTCGGGGTCCAGCACGGTGGGCACGCTGTGCAGGTCGGTGTCGATCCGGGCGGCGCTGCCCGGGGCCATGCGTGCCAAACCGGTCGCAAGTGCCGTGACAACCTGGGCCGGGGAAACGCTGATTTTGCTGTCTTTATCGGGCCGTGGCGGTCGCGCGTCGTGATTCGTGCGCGCGATTTCAAGGGTGCTGCGACATAAATTTTCATCCATGGCGTGTATTTTTAGCCAAGTGATCAAAAAAACAGCTCCGGAAAGTAAATGCGGGGATACCTTACCTTGCTCTGACAGGCCCCCGTCACTACGCTGGCTTCATATATTGCTGGCAGCCGGCATCAGGTTTTTTGATTATTTCGCATGCTGCGCGGCGTGGTTTGGTAAATTTATTTTTTACACTGTTGATAGGGTGGAACAATGACAAAGCACGAAGTTGATTTGGGGCAAGACGTGGAACAGGTCACACCTGAAAACACGTTCAAGAAAACAGCTTACTTCCCGACATTGATCTTCTCGATCCAGGTCGGCAACGCCGAGGCGCTCAACGCAAAACTGCTTGAGGCGATCTATGGCGAGCGCGACAAGGATCAGGACGGCATCTCGCGGTCGAACTTCAAGGAGCTGGGGGGCTGGCACAGCCAGAACTACCTGCACAAGGACCCCGCCTATGCCGAGCTGGTCGGTCACATCGATGGCGCCACCGCCAAGATGAGCTCCGAGCTGGGCTATGCCAAAAAGCAGCGCATGACGATTGGCACCATGTGGTCGATCATCAACCCGCCGGGCAGTTCGAACCGGGCGCATGTGCACCCCGGCTGCACCTGGTCGGGGGTCTACTACATCCAGGCGCCCAAGGATGCGGGCCGGATCGAATTCATCGACCCGCGCACCGCGCATCTGATGAACCAGCCGACCTATGAACCCAATCAGCGGCGGCCGCGCGATTGCTGGACCAAGGTGCGTTTCACGCCAACGCCCGGCAAGATGTTGATCTTCCCCAGCTGGCTCTACCACGGTGTGGATCCCAACATGGCCAAGGAAGAGGGTGATGCCGGCAACCGGATCATCATCAGCTTCAACATCAGCCAGCGCAAAAAGTAATTCCCCTGGGGTGCGCAGCGGTCCGTCAGGGCCGCTGCTGAAGAAAAAGCCGAAAGGGGGGCGCAATGAAATCCAATGGGAAATCCAATGGGCGCGCCATTCTGCGTCGTGGTTTGCGGCAGGGCCGGGCCATCGTTCCGGCTGCCTTTACCCTGAGCTTTCTGGCCAATGTGCTGCGGCTCAGCGGCCCGATGTTCATGATCCTGATCTATGACCGGGTGCTGCCGTCGCGGTCGGTGGAAACGCTGGTTGTGCTGTTTGCCATGGTGGCGGTGCTGCTGCTGGCACTGGGGATGTTCGATTACGCGCGCAAGCGGTTGCTGGTGCGTTTTGCCGCGCGGTTCCAGGAAACCGTCGAGAACGCCATTTTCAGTTCAACCTCCAAGGACAAGTTCTTCAATCCCAAGCACAGCAAGCCGGTCTCGGGCCTGGATGAGCTGGATGCGATCCGCACGTTCATCAACGGCTCGTCGGTAGCGATCATGGATTTCATCTGGTCGCCGCTGTTTCTGATGGTGGTGTTCATCCTGCACCCGACACTGGGGTTCGTGACGTTGGGCGGCATGGCCGTTCTGGTGTTGCTGACGCTGATGCAGCGCTTTGTCACGCGGACACGCGATGAGCAGGCGCAGGCCTCGGCCACGCGGATCAACAAGCTCAAGAACCTGATGGTGGCCTCGCGCCAGGTGGTGCGCGCGCAAGAGATGACCTCGTCGTTCAACCGCCGCTGGCTGGAGGCGCGCCGCACCAGCCGCGACCACGCCATCGAGGCCAATGACCTGTCGGGCGGTTTCAAGATCGCGCTGCGCCAGCTGCGCATGGTGCTGCAATACGCGATCCTGGGCACCGGCGCCTATCTGACATTGCAGACCGAACTGACCATCGGCGGCATGGTGGCGGCGATGTTCATCTCGATGCGGGCGATCACCCCGGTCGAGGGGTTTCTGACCCACCTGCCCAACATCGTCAAAACCCGTGCGGGCTGGCGCCGTCTGGAAGAGATCCTGAACGCCTCGGACCGCTACAGCCCGCCCGAACAGGACGACACGCTGCCCATCGACCTGATCCTGCGCGGCGTGTCCTGCCGGTCGCCGCTCACCGGTGAATTGGTGCTGCGCAATGTCAGCTTTGATGCCAGCCCCGGCAACATCATCGAGATCAACGGCGACAGCGGCGTCGGCAAGACCGCGCTGGCCGAAGTGATCCTGGGCATGTGGTCGCGGTCATCGGGTCAGATCACCGTGGCCGGGCAGAATGTCGATCGCTACAATTCCGAACAGGCCAGCCGGATCTTTGGCTACATGCCCGAACAGGTCGAGTTCCTCGAGGCCTCGATCGCCGAGAACATCGCCCATCTCGAAGAAGACCTGGACCGCGAACGGGTGCACGAAGTGGCGCGGCTGGCGCTGATCCACAAGTCGATCATGGCGCTGCCCAATGGCTATGACACGCAGCTGGGGTCGATGCGGACCGCGTTTTCGCGCGGCCAACGCAATCGCATCGGCTTTGCCCGTGCGCTGTATTACAACCCCCGCATCCTGCTGCTGGACGATCCCGACCCGCTGTTGCGGGGCGCGCTGGCGCACCGGTTGCAACCGATGCTGCAAGAGTTCTGCAACGCGGGCGGCATCGTGATCCTGCTGGCGCGCAAGCCCTTGCGGATGGCGGGCACCAGCAAGGTCTTTGATCTCAAGGACGGCCAGTTGCGCGCCCGCGAACTGACCTCTGATGTCACCGAACTGACGGCCAAGAAGGCAGCAAGCAACGTTGCCACCATGCGCCGCACATCCGGATAGCGAGGACGCCCGACATGGCAGAGCGCACGCGTCGCACATGGAGTTTCTGGCCCCCGTTCCTGATCGGGTTCGGCAGCCTGGCCGCGCTGGCGGCGATCGTCGTGCTGTGGGGCACCCGCACCGAGATCGCCGGGGCGGTGATCGGCGACGGGCGGGTGATGACGGCAGTGTCGCGCACCGCGGTGCAGCACCCCGATGGCGGCGTGGTCTATGCGATCGCGGCGCGCAACGGTGACAAGGTCGATGCCGGCGATCTGCTGGTGCAGCTTGATGATGCCGACAAGCGCGTGCGCCTGGCCATCGTGGACGGGCAGTTGCGCGAGCTTTTTGCCAACGAGGCGCGGCTCGAAGCCATTCTGGCCAACGCGCCCGAGCTGATCCTGTCGCCGCTGGCGGTGACCCTTCTGGGGCCTGACTATCCGCACAGCACGCTGGTGCAGCGGCACCAGACCCAGCTGGATGCGCATTATGACCATCTGCAGGTGCAGTCGCGCCTCTATGACGAGCAGATCCGCCAGGTCCGCAAACAGATTGCCGGCACCCGCGCCGAGATGGCCGCCCATCAGGCGCGGCGCCTGCTGGTCGAAGAAGAACTGGTCAACAGCAAGACGCTGATCGAACGCAACCTGCTGAAAAGCTCGGTCTATTTCACCCAGAAAAAGGAAATGACCAATATCGCGGGCACGCTGGGCCGCCTGCAGGCGCGGGTGGCCGAACTGAGCGGGCGGATCGCCGAGTTCGAGAACAAGCGCCACCTGCTGTTGCCGGCAAAACAGGAAAAGGCCTCTGAGGCGCTGAACCGGCTGCAGAACAACCGGTCGAGATACATCGAGGAATATCGCGGGCTGCTCGCGGAACTCGACAGCCTGCAGATCCGCGCCCCGATCAGCGGGGTGGTGCATGAATCCCAGGTGCTGGGGGTGCGCTCGGTCGTTCAAAAGGCCAAGCCGGTGATGTTCATCGTGTCCGATGACAGCCCGCTGTCGGTCGAGGTGCAGGTGCGCGCCGACGACATCGACCAGGTCTATCCCGGGCAGGACGCGCAGCTGCGGTTTTCCGCATTTTCGCGCCGCCAGACACCGCTGATTTACGGGCGCGTTCAGGGCGTGTCGCCCGATGCGCTGCTCGATGCCAAGACGCGCAAACCCTACTACAACGTCTGGGTCAGCCTGCCGCCTGCCGCGCAGGACGAACTGGCGGATCTGGAACTGGTGCCCGGCATGCCGGTCCGCGCCTTCATCTCGACCGAGAAACAGACACCGCTGAGTTACGTGATGCGGCCGCTGTGGTATTTCATCGAGAAATCCTTTCGCGACGCCTGAGCGTCGCTCCACGAGGAGAACCGTATCATGCGACCGGGACTTGTCGGGGCCATCCTGTGGGCCGTTCTGTCGACCGTTCTGGCGGGGCTGACCCCCGCGCTGGCGCGCGAGCCGCTGTTTCCCAATTCGGTGGCCTCCAACGATCTTGATTTCATCCGGCCGGGTGATGCGGATGCCTATCTGTGCCTGCGCTACGAGGGGCGCGCCCGGGTCGAGATGCCCGACAAGCGCAACGACGACCTGTTTGCCGACGACACCTATGTGTTCCGCACCGGCTATCGCGACGGGGCCGAGATCCCGATCTGGGTGCATCGCGACATCGGATCGCGCGCGGCAGCCGAAACCTATGTGGCCAAGGCCGGGGCCGCCATCGGCCAGTTGCCCAGCTACATGCGCAAGACGCTGACCCGGGTGATCATCCATGCCGGCAACGAGACCGCCTTTGCCGAGGACCGCGGCCATTTCTTCGTGCTCTATGCCGGGAACATGGACACGCGGCTGGGCAACAACGATCTCGAGGAAACGGTGTTTCATGAAAGCGTGCACGCCACGCTGGATCTGCGCATCCTGCAGGATGCCGGCTGGCAGCGCGCCCAGCGGGACGATCCGGGATTTGTCACGCAATACGCCGCGCGCCTGCCGGGCAAGGAGGATCTGGCGGAATCGGCGCTGTTTGCCTGGACCATGATCCACCATCCGGGCCGCTTGCCCGCCGATGTCACACGCGCGGTGCGCGCCATCATGCCGGCGCGGCTGGCCTATCTGGAACGCGAGTTCGCCGGGCGGAACACCCTGGATGCAGCGGCGGGATTTTGTGACGGCTAGGCGTGTTGCGCGCGACGCGACGGCAGATCGCGGGCTTAGGATTTACATAACTAAGCTTACCCAGACCCCGGAAGCCGGTCGCGCACCCGTCAGAGTGACATCGCAAAATCTGTTTGCTATGTGCGCGTTGCAGATAGTGTGAGGCCTGCCTTGAACGTCATTGAAACCGCCCTGCCCGGCGTTCTGTTGCTCGAGCCGCGGCGCTTTGGCGATGCGCGGGGGTTCTTCTGCGAAAGCTGGAACCGCAGGACTTTGGCCCGGCACGGGATCGATGTGGATTTCGTGCAGGACAACCATTCCATGTCGCACGCGGTGGGCACGGTGCGGGGGCTGCATTACCAGGCCCCCCCGGCGGCACAGGCCAAGCTGGTGCGCTGCGGGCGCGGGGCGCTTTATGACGTGGTGGTCGATGTGCGCCGCGGCGCGCCGACCTATAGCCACTGGGTGGGATATGATCTGACCTTTGACAACGGGCGCCAGCTGTTCATCCCCGAAGGTTTCCTGCACGGCTTTGTCACCCGCGCGCCCGATACCGAGATCGTCTACAAATGCTCGGACTACTATGACGCGGAGGCTGACGGCGCGGTGGCCTGGGACAGTTGCGGGATCGACTGGGGGCTGAGCGCGCCACCGATCCTGTCCGACAAGGATGCCGCAGCCGGGCCCTTGCAGGATTTCGACAGCCCCTTTGTCGCGGCGGATCCGGCATGAAGCTTCTGGTGACCGGGGGCGCGGGGTTCATCGGCTCGGCGGTGGTGCGCCAGGCGGTGGCCGCGGGGCACGAGGTGATCAACCTGGATGCGCTGACCTATGCCGCCTGTCTCGACAACGTGGCCGCGGTGGCGCAGGCGCCCAATTACCGCTTTGTGCACGCCGATATCCGCGACCGCGCGGCGCTGAACGACGTGTTTGCCACCCATGCCCCCGACGCGGTGATGCATCTGGCCGCGGAATCCCATGTGGATCGGTCCATCGACGGGCCCGCCACCTTTGTCGACACCAACGTGATGGGCACCTTTCACCTGCTGGAGGCCGCGCGCAGCTTCTGGACCGCGCGCGGCAAGCCGGACGCGTTTCGCTTCCATCACATCTCCACCGACGAGGTCTATGGCTCGCTCGGGCCCGAGGGGCTGTTCACCGAAGACACCGCCTATGACCCGCGCAGCCCCTATTCCGCCTCCAAGGCCGGGGCCGATCATCTGGTGCGGGCCTGGGGGGAAACCTATGAGCTGCCGGTGCTGCTGACCAATTGTTCGAACAATTACGGCCCCTATCATTTCCCCGAAAAGCTGATCCCGGTGATCATCCTCAATGCGCTGGCGGACCAGCCGCTGCCGATCTATGGCGACGGGTCGAACGTGCGCGACTGGCTTTATGTCGAGGATCACGCCGATGCGCTGCTGACGGTGCTGGCCCGGGGCGCGGTGGGCCGGTCCTACAATATCGGCGGCGAGAACGAGCGCAGCAATCTCGACCTCGTGCGGACGATCTGCGCCATCCTCGATGACATGCGCCCGCGCGCCGCAGGGTCCTATGCCGACCTGATCACCTTTGTCGCCGACCGGCCCGGGCATGACGCACGCTATGCGATCGATCCCGGCCGGGTGCGCGCGGAACTGGGCTGGCGCCCGTCGGTCACGCTGGACGAAGGGCTGCGCCGGACCGTGGCATGGTATCTGGACAACGAGGCGTGGTGGCGCGCGCTGCAGGACCGCGACGGTGTCGGGCGCCGCCTGGGAACCGACGCATGACCGTGCTGGTCTTTGGCCAGAGCGGTCAGGTGGCCACCGAACTGCGCGCCCTGCCGGGCACGCTCTGCCTGGGCCGGGCCGACGCCGACCTGGAGGACCCCGCCGCCTGCGCCGCCGCGATCACGCAGCACAGCCCGCGCGCGGTGATCAATGCCGCCGCCTACACCGCCGTCGATGCCGCCGAGGACGACGCGGCCCGAGCCCGGGTCATCAACGGCGCGGCACCCGCGGCCATGGCACAGGCCTGTGCCGCCCTGTCCATTCCGCTGGTGCAGATCTCGACCGACTATGTCTTTGACGGCGGGGGCACGGACCCGTGGACCCCGGACGCCCCCACCGCACCGCTGGGCGTCTATGGCCAGACCAAGCTGGCGGGCGAACAGGGGGTGCGCGCGGCCCGCGGGGTGCACGCGATCCTGCGCACGTCGTGGGTGGTGTCGGCCCACGGCACGAATTTCGTGAAAACCATGCTGCGGCTCGGGGCCACGCGCGATGCGCTGACGGTGGTGGCCGACCAGATCGGCGGGCCGACCCCGGCGCGCGCCATTGCCGCGGCCTGTCACGCCATCGCGCATCAGCTGCAGACCGCACCGGACAAGACCGGCACCTATCACTTCGCCGGGGCGCCGGACTGTTCCTGGGCGGATTTCGCCCGCGCCATCTTTGCCCGCGCAGACCTGTCCTGTGCTGTCAGCGACATACCCAGCAGCGCCTATCCCACCGCGGCCCGCCGCCCGTTGAATTCGCGGCTCGACACACGCACACTGACCGAAACCTTCGGCATCCCGCGCCCCGACTGGCGCCGCGGTTTGGCCGACATTCTCGAGGACCTCGGCCACACCCCATGACCGACCGCAAAGGCATCATCCTCGCCGGAGGCTCCGGCTCCCGGCTGTATCCGATCACGCTGGGTGTCTCGAAGCAGCTGCTGCCGATCTATGACAAGCCGATGATCTACTATCCGCTGTCGGTGCTGATGCTGGCCGGGATCCGCGAGATCGCGGTGATCACCACGCCGCAGGATCAGGACCAGTTCAAACGCACGCTGGGCGATGGCAGCCAGTGGGGCGTGTCGCTGGACTACATCGTGCAGCCCGCGCCGGACGGGCTGGCGCAGGCCTATCTGCTGGCCGAAGATTTCCTGGCCGGTGGCGCGTCAGCCATGGTGCTGGGGGACAACATCTTTTTCGGGCACGGGCTTCCGGACCTGCTGGCTGACGCCGACCAGAGACCGGATGGCGGCACCGTCTTTGGCTATCACGTGGCCGATCCGGAACGCTATGGCGTGGTCGGCTTTGACGCCGGCGGCACCGTTCGCGAGATCATCGAAAAACCCAGTGCGCCGCCGTCGAACTATGCGGTGACGGGCCTGTATTTCCTCGACGGGGATGCGCCGCGGCTGGCCCGCGAGGTCACGCCGTCGCCGCGCGGCGAGCTCGAGATCACGTCCCTGCTCGAGATGTATCTGCACGCGGGCAAGCTGCACGTGGAACGCATGGGCCGCGGCTATGCGTGGCTTGATACCGGCACCCATGCCAGCCTGCTGGATGCGGGCAATTTCGTGCGCACGCTGACCAACCGGCAGGGTCTGCAGACCGGCTGTCTCGAAGAGATTGCCCATGCCGCAGGCTGGCTCAGCGATGAGCAGTTGCGCGCGCGTGCCGCCCTGTTTTCCAAGAACAACTACGGCGCCTACCTGTTGGGTCTGCTCGACTGATCCCGGGGCGGCCCTAGGCGCCGCCGATGAATGTATAGCTCACGGTGCGCGACGATCCGAACCGGTTCTCGATCAGCAGGCCACCGGATGTTGCCGCCACCGACGTGGTGCTGGCCGGGCCGGTTGTGCCGGTCAGAACGCTGGTGCCGGCATTGTCCATGTTGCTTCCCAGCGCCATGGCCTGCAACGCGGGCGAACTGCCAGTATCAAAGGCAAAGATGCCCGAATGGTGCGTTTGCGGGAACGCCGGATCGTCGATCATCAGGAACACGAACCCGCCTGCCACAGGCGGCACCAGGGTGGCCACGGCGTCGTTGCCGATGCTGACGGTGCCCGACCGCAGGGCCGGAACCGTGACCGCGCCGGTGGCCACATCCGCGCGCAATGCCGTGACCCAGCTTGCGCCATCGGCGCTGACCTTGACGGCAAAATCGTCGCTGCCCGCGGTGCCCATCTCGGCCCGCCCGGACCAGCTGGTCTGAAACAGCAGGCTTGCGGTATCGCTGGCGCCGGCCTTGTTGACCTTGACCTGATGCCCTGCCCCGTCATGGGTCAGCAGCGTTGCATCGGCGGCCACTGCCAGCCGGTTGGTGGCGTCGGCACTGGCATTCACCCCAAGCTGGTCAAAGGCCGCGGCCTCCCAGCTGGTGCCGGTCCAGATCCGGGTTTCCACGGTGCCGGCCAGCGTGGCTTGCCAGCCGGTCTGCGGGGCGATGAACAGCCAGCCGCCATTGCTGAACCCGGCCAGTTGCCCGGCCTCTCCGGCCCAGCTGCCCGTCGGGACCGCCCCCAGGGCGAACACGTCGCCTTCGACCGGGTCGGTGGGCGGTGTGACCGCATCGAACGCCTGCACCGACAGCTGCACCAGCAGGTCCAGCCGGGCCAGCGCCTCATTGTGGGTCACGTGCTTTTGCGCCTGTGACGGCGCCAACAGGGGCAGGTTCAACCGCGGGGAGGTATGGGACATCGTGCGCTCCGTGTTATGCGCCTGGTAACATTCCCATGGCCCCTGAAGACTTCGATAACCCTGCGTGCGCCGCTGTCACCAAGTGTTAAGGTTTACGCCGTCCCCATGCGTGCAAAAGGCGCCTTTCACAGGTCCTGTCAGGATCAGACAAAGACGATGTCGTTGACGTCAAAGCCCGACAGGTCCGACCCCGAGCGCAGGGTGGCCAGCAGATCGCCACCAAGCGAGACGGTGATCTCGTTGGCGCCGCTGTCGTAGACCACCGTGGCGGTGCTGGCGCCCGAGATCTGGAACACGTCGGTGCCCAGTTCGAAATCGGTCACCAGATCATCACCCGAACTGGCATCGGCGGCGTTGAACACGAACGTGTCCGCATCCGCGCCGCCGGTGAGCGTGTCACTGCCGCTGCCGCCATTGATCGTATCGAGACCCGCGCCGCCGCCGATCACGTCATTGCCCAGACGTCCGTTGATCAGGTCGTTGCCGTCCTCGCCAAAGAACTGGTCATTGCCGTTGCCGCCCTGGATCGTGTCGTTACCAAAGCCGCCAAACACAGTGTCACGGCCCAGGTCGCCGCCCTGCGGGTTGTCGTGAAAGATGTCGTCGCCCTGATTGAGGAACACCAGATCGCGGCCATTGCCGCCGACGACAGTATCGCGCCCGTCGCCTGCGTAGATGGTGTCGTACTGGTTGCCACCATAGATCAGGTCATTGCCCAGGCGCCCGAAGATCACGTCGTTGCCATCCTCGCCGCGGAACACGTCATTGCCGTTGCCGCCCTGCACCGTGTCATTGCCCAGACCCGCAAACACGGTGTCCTGCCCGTTCACGCCGCCCTGGGTGTTGTCGTTGAACAGGTCGTTGCCCTGGTTGAGGAACACCAGGTCACGCCCGTTGCCGCCTGCGACGGTGTCATTGCCTTCGCCCGCATAGATCGTGTCGTACTGGTTGCCACCATAGATCAGGTCATTGCCCAGGCGCCCGTTGATCAGGTCGTTGCCGTCCTGGCCGTGGAATTCGTCATTGCCATTGCCGCCCTGGATCGTGTCGGCGCCCAGACCGGCAAACACGGTGTCCTGCCCGTTCACGCCGCCTTCGGTGTTGTCGTTGAACAGGTCGTTGCCCTGGTTGAGGAACACCAGATCGCGCCCGTTGCCGCCTGCGACGGTGTCATTGCCTTCGCCCGCCGCGATGGTGTCGTTCTGATCGCCGCCCAGGAGACTGTCATTGCCCAGCCCGCCGTCCAGGCTGTCATTGCCCAGACCGCCCAGCAGCGTGTCATTGCCGCGTCCGCCCAGGATGTGGTTGTCCGAAGCGCTGCCGGTCACGCTGTCATTGCCGTCGCCGGTGGCGGCGTTTTCGATGTTGGTGCCTGCGGCGATGTTGGCCCAGGTGCTGCCGCCGACCACGATAGCACCGCCTGCGCTGAGGTTCAGGGTCACGTTGCCGGTGATGGCCGCCATGTTCAGCCAGTCATCGGTGCCGCCATCAGTGTCGCTGATGGTGCGCCGCGCCGCTTCCTGACCGGCATATTCGTTGAAGTCCATGGTGATGTGATGGACCGTGTTGGTGTCCACTGCCGCGCCGTGGAACGTCAGTTCGAGCCCGGTGATCGTGCCGGTATCGCCGCCCGCGTTGTCGACGATCTCGACCCGCCAGTCCCCGGCATTGGCCACAACGCCCAGGGCCGCGGCCACGCCAAAGGTCCAGGACCCATTGAGATCGGTGCCCAGCCCTTCGCGGCGGAACAGTTCGTAGATCTCACCGGTGGGGGACACCAGCCGCATGTTCAGATCGCCCAGATAGGTGTGCGTGCCGGTGATCTCGACATAGATGTGCTCGACCAGCACCGAGGCGGTCGTGCTCACCGTGATGGTGGTGGTCTGGAAGTCGTTGATCGCGAATGTGCCGGCGTTGGACGCGGTGGCGATCACCTCGTTGCCCGTGACCTGCGCCGCAGGGTAAAGCACGTCCCAGATCTCGGCCATGCGCACCGCGGCAAAGGCGTCGATCATGCCAAAGCCATAGGAGATGTGGTAGCTCATGCCGCCGCCATTCCAGTTGGTGGCGCCGTTGGAGAACCAGGTGCCTTCCTCAAAGCCGCTGGCCGCGCTGCCATAGGACGACCCGGTATGGGACGCCGAGATCGCCATGATGTTCTGCACGTCACGCCAGCCGAGCCCGCTATTGGCCTCGAGCATCAGCGCCGCGACGCCCGCCACCACCGGCGTCGCCGCCGAGGTGCCGCCGAAGGTGTTGGTGTAGTCATCTGTATCGTAACCGGCCAACCCGGTGCGGTCGGTGGTCACCGACGCCGCCGGCGCCGTGATCAGCAGGTTGACACCCCAGTTCGAATAGCTGGCCACGTTGCCGCTCTGGTCGGTGGCGGCCACGGTGATGATGGTGTGGGCCGAGTTGTGGCCTTCGCCCTGCGCGTTGCCCAGCAGGCCCTGGCTTTCCAGCGTGGAGTTGTTGTTGTCGTTGCCCGCGGCCTTGACGATGATCGTGCCCAGCCCGCCGCGGCCATCCACCGTGGCCGAGGACATCGCCGCCACCTCGCGCGCGCCCTGGGCAAACGGGTCGCCCAGGTTCAGGAAATCGCTGTAGCTGGGCGTATAGCCCCACGAGTTACAGGTGATGTCGAAATTGTCCATGAACCGCATGGCTTCGAGCGTCGCGGAGAAGCTGTTGCTGGGCGACAGATCCTCGAGCAGGTCCACGCCCGCGATGGTGCTGTCATAGGCCACGCCCACGCCGCCGACCCCGTTATTGGCCGATGCGATGATCCCGGCCACGGCGGTGCCGTGGGAATCGGTGCTGGTGTTGGGCTGGCCGTCATCGCTGCCGAAAATACCCGAGTAGTGCAGGCTGCTGTCATAGTTGTCGATGAGATCTTCGTGGCCCTGTTCGGTGCCATCGTCATAGACGCCCACGGTGACGCCGTTGCCGGTGTAATCGGCCCAGACCGCGTTGATGTCGCCGATCAGGCTGAAATGCCATTGCTGTCCGTAAAGAGGGTTGTTTGTCACCGACACGTTCACATCTCCGTCTGCTTCAAAACTATCTTTTTCAAATGCATGCTGACTTGGCTGGCTTCCCTTGTCCCGCAGGCGCGATAGTCTTCAGGTTTTCCTGCCCCAGCATATCCACAACTTGGACCATTTTAAGACGTTCGTTAAGACCTCTTCGACCTTTTCAGCGATATGCCAAAAAGCCGCGCCCACATGCGCCGGGCGGTGACCTGTTTTGCGTTGCGGCTGCGTGGTGCTGCCATGTATCAGGCCATCCAAGGCAATATCTTCCTGCAGGACTTTTTCATGCATGTTCTTCTTGTTGGCGCTGGCCTGTCAGGTGCCGTGATCGGGCGCGAACTGGCCGAGGCCGGACACCAGATCACCATCGTCGACACCCGCGACCATGTTGCCGGCAACTGCCACACCGAACGCGACAGCGAGACCGGGGTGATGGTGCATGTCTATGGCCCGCATATCTTTCACACCGATGACGCCGGGGTCTGGGACTACGTCAACCGCTATGAGACGTTCCTGCCCTACAAGAACCGGGTCAAGACCACGAGCGGCGGCGCGGTCTATTCGCTGCCCATCAACCTGCACACGATCAACCAGTTCTACGGCCGCACCCTGCGCCCCGACGAGGCGCGCGCCTTTATCGAGGCGCAGGCCGACACCAGCATCGACGACCCGCAGACCTTCGAGGAACAGGCGCTGCGCTTTGTCGGCCCCGATCTCTACGAGGCGTTTTTCAAGGGGTACACGGTCAAGCAATGGGGCATGAGCCCGACCGAGCTGCCCGCCTCGATCCTCAAGCGGCTGCCGGTGCGGTTCAACTACGACGACAACTATTTCTTCCACCGCTTTCAGGGCATGCCCGAGCAGGGCTATACCGCGATGGTCGAACGCATCCTCGATCATCCGGCGATCACCGTGCACCTGAACACGACCTTCACCCGCGATCAGGCGGCGGCGTATGACCACGTGTTCTATGCCGGCCCGCTGGACGGGTTTTTCGACTATGAACTGGGGCGGCTGGGCTACCGCACGCTGGATTTCGAACGCTTCACTTATGACGGCGATTACCAGGGCTGCGCTGTGATGAACTACGGCGAAGAGACCGTGCCCTATACCCGCATCACCGAGCACAAGCATTTCTCGCCCTGGGAAAGCCACGCAGGCTCGGTGTGTTACCGCGAATTTTCCCGCGCCTGCGAGGCCGGCGACATCCCCTATTATCCGATCCGGCAGGTCCGCGAAAAAGCGCTGCTGGCCGATTACGTGGCCCGGGCTGAAAAAGAGACGGGCGTGACCTTTGTGGGGCGCCTGGGCACCTACCGCTATCTCGACATGGATGTCACCATCCGCGAGGCTCTGGATACGGCGGCGGTGTTTCTGGACAAAGGGGCGGACACGCCCGTGTTCGTGAAAGCGCCGCTTTAGGGTTTTGGGGTGTAACAGCGCCGATGGGCACCGGCCACCTGACCCACCCGGCACCCGGCAGGGACGCGCAGGCCGCAATAGCGGTTTGCGGCCTCGTGTGTATGGTGGTTAAACGGGCCTGATGTTGCAGTCTTCACATGATACGCCGCCCCTGACCGTTCCGGTGCAGGGTGCAGATCACCTGATCCTGGCGCGCTGTATCGACGATGACCGCTTTGGCAACCCCGACAAGATCAACGGCGCCTTTACGGATTGGCAGGCGCCGGATTTCATCGCGGCCGATTACCAGCACACCCGGTCCTTCGACACTGTCGCCAACGCCCTGCCGGTGGAACACTACTTCCGCCTGACCGGGCTGAAAAAGGTGACGGCGCTGGCCCGGTTTGCCGCGCCCGAATGGCGGGTGCGCGTGCTCAGCCGCACGGCCAACAAGGCCCCGGTTCTCATCCATCAGGAAACCGGCACGGGGACGGCCGATGTCGCGGTGCCCGTGATCTTGGGCAAACGGCCCTACCGTGTGTTCTTCGAGATCAGCTGGACCGGCGGGCTCGAGGTCGACCTGATGGCCTGGACCACGCCCGCACCGCAGGACATGCGGCCCATGGGCGTGTCGATCACCACCTACAACAAGGCGGCCTACCTGCTGCCCAATCTGGACACGCTGGCACAGAGCGCCGCTTTCGCCGCGGGCCTTCTCGACATCCTCGTGGTCAACAACGGCGATCCGCTGCCCGAAGACCCGACCATGGCCGAGGTCAAGGCCCTGCCCAATGTGGGCGGCACCGGCGGGTTTCTGGCCGGGCACGCGCATTTCAAGGCCAAGGGCTACCGCCACTTTGTCATCATGGACGACGACATCGCGATATTGCCCGATTTCATCGACCGGCTGTTTGCGCTGTCGTGTTTTGTCCGGAACCTGCACGTGGGCACGATGGCCGAGATCCTCAATGTCCCGGACCGCGTGATCAAGGAACAGGGCGCCAACGTCGCGCCGCAACACACGTTCGGGATCGACCTGATCAACCCGCTCACCGATCTGCAGGGCTGGGACCGGCACCGGGTCTACGGCTATTACGAGGCGGATTTCAGCGGCTGGTGGAGCCTGCTGGTCGATCTCGACGGGCCCGCCCCCGAAATGCCCGAAAAGCAGTTCATCAAGCGTGACGACATCATGTTCGGCTATGAAAGCCGGCGCGGTGACGTGCCCACCATCGTGCCGCCCAACCTGATCGTGGCCCATGGCGAGGAAGGCGCACCAGCCTATTACTACTATGACATTCGCAACGACCTGATCCTGCGGGCGCGCAGCGCGGACAGCCTCAGCCTGTCGGTCGTGCAACTGGTGCGCATCGCGGGCTACCTGATGCTGAGCCTGCAAGCCGACCGCCAGCGGATGTTCAACGCGGCCCTGCGCGATTTTCTGGGCGGGCCCGGACGGCTGGACCGTTCGGACATCGGCACCACGCTCAAGCGGGTGCGCGCGATGGCCGCCAAACCGCAGCCGATCCCGCCAGAGCCGTCAGAGACGGCGCTGAAGGCCGCCAAGGGTGCGGCGCGGCAGGATCTGGCGCGCGCGGTGCGCAAAACCGGCGGCGACCGCCCTGCGGTCCGCACCCTTTTGGCGGACTGGGTGCGCTCGGCGGCCTGGGCCGCGCCCGATCCGCTGCCGATCGTGGCCGACAATCCGCTGCTGCACGCGCGCGGACAGGGCGCCTATCTCGACGTGATCCCGTTCACCGACACCGCCTATCTGCGCCAGCGCACATTCGCGGGCCCGCTGCTCTTTGGGCGCGCGCTCTTGCTTATAGCGGCGTTGTATTGCATCCGAGGACGGCTGATACGGGCGTATCAAGACCGCAGGACCACGCCATGATTTCTCTTTCCAACACAGCGATCCTGATCCTGACCTGCAATGATTTCGAGGCGCTCGACATCACCATTTCCCAGGTCCTGGCCACCACCCCGCAAGAGGTGCCGATCTACCTGCTGTCGAACTGTCACGGCATGCCGGGCGCCGAGATTTGCGAGGACATGTGCCGCTTTACCGCGCGGGCCAACTATGGGCGCGTGCACTGGCTGAACCCGATGAAGGCGCAACCGGCCTTTTTCGGCATCAAGGACGCGATCGAAACCGAGATCGACGCCGACTACATTCTCAAGCTCGACGACGACGCCTTTCCCATCGCGCCGGGCTGGCTCGAGGCGCTGATCGACACCTATGCCGCGCAGGACCCCGACAAGATCGCCTATGTCAGCGGGTTGGTGAACAACAACCCCTACGGCTTTTACCGGCTCACCAGCCTGCCCGACCTGCGCGACACCTACCGCGACATGATGGATCAGCCGCACCTGGCCGGTGAACACGTGCCCGGCTATCAGGAATTTCGCATCTCCGCCCCCGGCGAGGTCGATCCGGGCGGCTGGGGCACGGTGTGGCAGTTCCCGCACCTGGCGCGCTGGATCCACGAGGAAACCACGCTGCAGCCCGACCGGTTCAAGGCGCTGGTAGCCGATCTCGGCCCCGCCACGTTCGATCCCAAGATCCGCTATTCCATCAATGTCATGCTGTTTCAGCGCGATCTCTGGGCGGCCGTGGCCACCGGCGGCACCGACGACGAGGAAATGCTCAACAAATACTGTGCCAAACATGACAAAAGCATCATCGTCCGCGAGGACATCCCCTTTGTGCATCTCTATTTCGGCCCGCAAAAACGCTATCTGGCGGATCTGCTGCCAAAGGTGCGCGACACCTACCCCAGCCCGCATCCGCGCCTGATCGCCGACTGGACCGCGTTCAAGACAAACTGGCAGATCGAGCTCCAAAAAAAAAACTGACCGGTGAGGCCAGTATCATCGCCCTCAAGGCCGTGCTGCGCCGGGGGCGCCGGGTCGCCCGCCGCATCCTAAGAGGCATCGTGAGACGGACATGATCATCTCGGAAAAGCACGCCTTTGCCTTCATCCACATTCCCAAATGTGCCGGCACCTCCATCCGCAGCATGATCACCGCGGCCGATCCGGACCGGTTTCAGCAATGGGGCTGGAACTGGATGCCCCGGCATCAGCGCTATGGCGATACCGCGCACATGCCGCTGATCGATCTGGCACCGCATCTGCTGGCACAGGTGCGCGATTACCGCGCCATCACGGTGGTGCGCGACCCGCTGGACCGGTTCTTTTCCTCGGTCGAGCAGCATTTTTCCCAGCACGATTACCGCGCCCGCAAATCGGTCGAAGAGTTCGTCTTCGAACTCAACACCACCAACATCCGCTACGACCCGGCCTACGTGCATTTCTGCCCGCAGCACTATTTCATCGCCATCGGTCCCAAGACCCATGTGGACGACATCCTGCGCTTTGAGGATGAAACCTGGCCCGAGGCGTTCCGCGAGATCCTGATCGAACAGAAGATGCCCGAAGACAAGCTGGTGCTGCCGCAGCTCAACAAGCGCAAGGAAGCCCGGCAAGAGCCGCTGTCAGACGAGGCGCTGAGCCATCTCTACCGGCTCTACAAACGCGATTACGCGCTGTTGGGCTACACGCCGCCGGTGACCGGGACGTTCGATCTCAACACCGCCGAGTGCAAGAACATGGCCAAGCCGTTTGATTTTTCGGCCTACGATTCCATCCGGATCATGCAGGCATCGTTCAAAAAGGACATCTGAACGGACCGGCGATATCAGGGTCTGTTGCGGTGTTCAGAGCCTGTTTTGCAGGTGCTGCGGCTCACAGGAACAGGATGTCATCGTGGTCAAAGGCACTCAGGCTGACGCCTTCGAGCAGGACCGATCCCGTCCCCCAGTCAAGCTGCGTGCCCAGGCCGGTGCCTGACACCTGCAGGGCCGCCTCGGGCGCGTCGATGTGCAAATCGTCCACACCGGGTTGAAAATCGGTGATCCGGTCGGCCCCGTGGTTGGGCTGAAAGACAAAGACATCCGCGCCAGCACCCCCTTCGAGCGTGTCAGCGCCCAAACCGCCGTTCAGCGTGTCATTGCCCTGCCCGCCGTTCAGCCGGTCCTGATCGGCATTGCCGATCATCCAGTCATTGCCCATGCCGCCCGAAATGGTGTCGTTGCCGGTGCCACCGTGAAACACGTCCCAGCCCAGCGTGCCGTTCATCCGGTCATTGCCCGCGCCGCCAAAGACCGTGTCATTGCCCAGGGACGCGCCCTGGTCGGCATCGTTGAACACGTCATTGCCGTCGCCCAGATAGATCAGGTCCCGCCCGAGCCCGCCATAGACCGTGTCGTTGCCGGTGCCGCCGTGGATCGTGTCGAACTGCGCACCGCCAAAGATCAGGTCATCGCCGTCGCCGCCCTCGAGGCTGTCGGCCCCGTCGAACCCGTCCAGCGTGTCATCGCCTGCGCCGCCCAGAACCGTGTCCTCGTGCAGCCCGCCATGCAGGCTGTCATCGTCGTCATTGCCATAGAGCCGGTCATTGCCCCATCCGCCGCGCAGGCTGTCATTGCCTGTTCCGCCAAACAGGACATCCCAGCCCGACGTGGCGTTGAGCTGGTCCGCGCCGTCGCCGCCAAACACCGTGTCATTGCCCAGCCCGACGCCCTGGTCGGCATCGACAAACACGTCGTCACCCGCACCCAGTTCGATCCGGTCGCGGCCCAGCCCGCCATAGGCGGTGTCATTGCCGTTGCCGCCATAGATGGTGTCGAACTGCGCGCCGCCAAAGATCAGGTCATCGCCGTCACCGCCCATCAGCACGTCGGCGCCGTCAAACCCATCGAGCGTGTCATTGCCCTGCCCGCCCTCCAGCGTGTCGAGGTCAACGCCGCCGTGCAGGCTGTCGGCCCCGGTGCCGCCGAAAAGCTGATCATTGCCGACGCCGCCACGGATCGTGTCATTGCCGTCTTCGCCGTAAAAGACATCCCAGCCCAGATCGCCGGTGATCACGTCATTGCCGCGGCCGCCATAAACGGTGTCATAGCCCAGCGTGCCGCCCTGTGCGGTGTCGAGGAACAGGTCATTGCCGTCGCCCAGATAGGCCAGGTCCCGGCCCAGACCGCCGGTCACCGTGTCGTTGCCCGTCCCGCCATAAAGCGTGTCGAACTGCGCGCCGCCAAACAGCCGGTCATTGCCGTCACCGCCGCGGATCAGGTCGTCGCCATCGTTGCCGTGCAGCTCGTCCGCTCCGGTGCCACCCGACAGCGTGTCGCGGCCCAGACCGCCTTCCAGCCGGTCGGCCCCCGCGCCGCCGTCCAGCAGGTCATTGCCGGTGCCACCAAACAGCCGGTCATTGCCGATGCCCGTGGTGATCACGTCATTGCCGTCTTCGCCGCGGACCTCGTCGTCTTCGGCGTCGCCGTTTGTCGCACCGCCCGCCGTGTTGCCGCTGGTGCCGCCCGCCTCATAGACATCGTCACCCGCGCCCAGCCATGCCATGTCGCGGCCCGTGTCTCCGATCACCGTGTCATTGCCGGCCCCACCGCGCAGCGTGTCGTTGCCGCTGCCCCCTTCGAGCCGGTCCGCGCCCTGCCCGCCCAGCAGCTGGTCCGCCCCGCCTAGACCGCGCAGCACACCGCCCGTGTCATCGCCCTGCAGCGTGTCCGCGCCCGCGGTTCCGTTGGTGACCTGGGTCACCGCCAGCGGCGGGCGGTCGACACCCCAGTCGAATGCGGCCAGCACGTCGGTGTCGCTCAGCGGCTGGCCATTGGCGCTGCGCAGCTCCAGCGTGTCACCGCCCGCCCAGCTGACCAGCGCCCCCCACGCGGTCTGCGTGATCGTCAGCGCCTGCGGGCCATAGAGCATCGGCACCAGCGACAGGTCGATCCGGTCCTGCCCGGCGGTGAAATCGGTGATCACGTCGCGCGTGCCATCGCGCATCAGCATGAACACGTCGCGTCCCGCCCCGCCGGTCAGCCGGTCTTCGCCCGCCCCGTCGATCAGGATGTCGTCCCCGGCACCGCCGGTGATCGTGTTGTTGCCATACCCGCCCTCAAGGATGTCATCACCGCCCTGCCCGGCCAGCGTGCCGCTGGTCAAGCTCAGGGTCAGGCCCTGGTCCGACAGGTCATAGCTCAGCTGGGTGAACCCGTATTCGGTCTCTGCCGCCGCCAGGATCGCCAAGCTGTCGCCCACTTCGGCCATCCCCAGCGCCGAGATCGACCCCAGCCCCGACCCCACGGTTTCGATGATCGTGTCGAGATGCAGCAACCGCCCCCCCGGGGACAGCGCAAACAGGCTCAGCCCGCCATCATTGCCGCCCACCAGCACATAGGCGCGCCCTTCGACCACCACGGTGGTCAGCTCGGTGGCGCTGCCAAAACGGGTGGCGAGGCTGTCGAGGATGTGATCGGTGGTCACCAGGGAGCCGTTGGGGCCAATGGCAACCACGCTCAGCGCCGATGACGCACCGTTCGCCGATGTCGACAGCACCACTGCGTGGGGCACGCTGTTCAGCATCACCGTCTCCAGCGCCACCGGCTCGTCATGCAGGCCCAGCCCGTTCTGCGTGCCCAGCGATCCGGCCAGGCTGGGCGCGCCCGTGACCGGGTCGAGCACAAAGGCGCTGATGCCGTCATCGCCCCGCGACAGGGTCAACAGCAGGTCCGGCGCGCCGCCGCTGCCGGCCACGTGGCCCATGGCGACAATCCCGTCGAGATGGGCCGCCCCGTCATCGGGCAGCACCGTGCCCGCGCCAAACCCGGTGCTGCCGTCAAAGCCGTGCCAGGACAGCCCGCCACCGGCAGGCGCGGTATAAAGAACGTCGCCGATGCGCGCGACCACGGGGCTGTCGATGCCGCCCTGCACCGTCAGGGTGCCCGCGATGAACTGCCCGCTCTGGGTGTCGATCATGTCGCCCAGCACGGCATGGCCCGTGCCCGTGCCGGTCACCGCCATCAGCCCGTCCGCGGTGTCCACCAGCGACAGCCCAAAGCTGCCGATCGGGCCGGGATCGGCGCCGTACCATGTCGTGTCGATCAGGCTGACCGTGCCCGCCGCCGACACCGCGATCGACAGCACGCCGCCGCCCGCACCGCCCGCCGCCACAAAGACAACACCGCCACTGTCGGTCTGAAAGGCCACCATGTTCTGGATATCGAGGTGAAGATTGCTCTCCACGTCCAGAACCCGGCCTCCCAAGATCAACTCTGCCATACCCGTACCCTTTCGTACCTGCAGCGGTGGGTAGACGGGCCGGCGCACCACGAGCGGAGCGCAAAAATGGCAGCTTTGCGGAGGTTAGATCGAATTAAGCGCGCATTTGAACAAGCCGGACGGGCCCCGGAACAGGCCCGGGGACAGGGATGCGGACGGGACCGGGAACGGGCGCCAGATCACGCCCCGGTCCAGCACGGCCTCAGCCGGTGCGCATCAGGTGCTGGTGATAGGCGATGCCCGCCTCCAGATCGTCGAAATAGTCGATCCGCCCGTTTTCCAGCACGATCGCCGCATCGCAAAAGGCGCGCACATCGTTCATCGCGTGGCTGACCAGGATGGCGCCGCTGCGGCGCATCCGGTCGGCAAAGACGGCGCGGCTTTTCTTCTTGAACGCGGCATCGCCCACCGCGGTGACCTCGTCCACCAGATAGGTGTCGAAATGGATCCCCATGGACGCGCCAAAGGCCAGACGCGATTTCATGCCCGCCGAATAGGTCCGCACCGGCATGTGGAAATGCCGCCCGATATCGGCGAAATCCTCGACGAAATCCGCCAGCGCGTCGGTGTCCACCCCGTAGATGCGCGCCACAAAGCGCACGTTCTGCGCGCCGGTCATCTCGCCGTGAAACGATCCGCCAAAGGCCACCGGCCAGGACACCGTGCCGCCATGGATGATCGCGCCGCTGTCGGGGGCCAGCGATCCGGCGATCATCTGCAACAGGGTGGACTTGCCCGCCCCGTTGCGCCCCAAGAGCGCCAGCGACTTGCCGGGGGGCAGGGTGACGTTGAGATTGTCGACCACCACCTTGCGCGTGCCGCGCACCCAAAAGCTCTTGGACAGGTTTTCGAACCGGATCATCGCACGCGCCCGCGCCTATTGCCGGTCGCGGATCGAATAATAGACCAGCGCGGCCACCCCCCACAGCAGGGTCAGGAACAGCCCCGCCAATCCGCCCAGCACCAGCCGCTGCGGAAACTCTGCGGTCTCGGGCAGGGTCGGCTCGATATAGGTGGCCAGATACCGGCTCTGGCGGGTGGCATTGGACCGGGCCGCCTCGACCGCCACCAGCGCCAGCCGATAGGTCTCTTCGGCAAATTCGCTGTCCACCAGCAGGCTTTCATATTCGGCCAGCAGCACCGGGTAATCCTCGGCCACAGCGCTCGAGGTGTCGGCGCCGGTAAAGTTCTCGCGCTCGCGCAGGATGCGTTCCTGGATCACCTCGATCCGGCGCAGCGCCTGGGCCACGCGCGGATCGCTGGTGCGGGTGGTGTCCTGCAGCAGGTCGAACTCGATCAGCGCTTCGGCCAGCTGTTGCTGCAGGTTGGTGATCACCCCCATCCGGCCCTGCAGGTCGGCCAGCGGATCGACGATCTGGGTGCGGGTGCGGAACTGGGTCAGCGCCTCGCGGGCAGCCTTTAGCCGGGTCAGCGCGGTCTCAAGGTCGGCATTGGCATAGCGCATCGCATCGGTGCGCGCGGTTTCATTGAGCGCGTTGATCATGGTGCGGCTCTGGGCCAGGATCTCCTGCCCGATGGCCTGCGCCATGGCCGGATCAAAGGCCAGCACCTGCACCTCGACCAGCCCGGTGCCCTCGTCAAAGGAAATGCGCACCATGCGCTGCCAATAGTCGTTCAGATCCTCGATGCTGGCATCGGGCCAGATCGAAAACACCGGATCGGCCCGCAGCAACCCTTCGCCGAAATCCTCGGGCCAGTGCTGGGCATAGTGGCCGCGGATATCAAGCTTGGCGTCAATCGCCGACACGAGGCTCTGGCTCTGGACAAATTCGAACAGGACATTGCCATCCGACGACGCCGTCCCCCCGACAAACTGCGCCAGCCCGCCCAGGGCCACGGCGGCGGTGTTGCCTTCGTCCTGGCGCACCACGAACCCGGTGGTCGACCGGTACTGATCCTGTGCCAGAAACGCCAGATAGGTCCCCGCCAGCGCGGTGGGGATCAGCACCAGAAACAGGAAGCTGATCAGAATGCCCCAGTGCCGCCGCCGCATGCGCGCGGGCGGGACAACCGGCTGCACCGTCACCGGGGGCCCGTCCGGTTTTGGCCCGCCGGGTCCGGCCTGCGGCCCGCCGGGACCACCGGGCATGTTGGGCGCGTTGGGGGTATTCGGAGCCTTGGCCGGCCCGCCCGGGCCGCCCGGCCCCTTGCCCTGCGGACCGGGTCCTGTCCCGGGACCTTTTGCCGGACCATCCGGCGCCTTGGCCTGATTTTCCGAATGCGCTGCCTCCTTGGGCGCGGTCTGGGGGGGCGTGGGCGCGTTGGCGTGCACAGCACTTTCCTTGTCCGGCGTTTCGGATGCAGCGGCGGGATCGGGGCGCGCCTCCGGGGGCGCCTCTTGCGTGTCCGCAGCCTTGCCCTTCGGGCCTTGTGCCGCGGGGCCCTTGCCCAGCTTGCGCGGGCCGCCCGCTTTCCTTGCGGGCTTGGATGCAGCCGGGGTGTCGGTCACGGTGTCTGGCGCATCTTGCAGTCGGTCCTCGTGCAGCGCGCCGTCTTCTGGCTCGGGTGGTCCTGAACTGCTCATGCCACCGCTCTCCTGATCCGGCACTTCTTATTGCGCCCAAACGTAGTTAAAGATGATTGGAAATGCACGTCATTTGCCAAACACAGGGGCCCCCCGCGTGAGCACGGCCGACATCCTCCCGCCCCCGCCCCAGCCCCCGGTCCACCGCGCCACGATGCGCCGGTCCTGGGTGTCGGGGCGCGTGGTCGTCGCGCTGATGCTGCGCGAGATGTCGACCCGCTATGGCCGGTCACCGGGCGGGTACCTGTGGGCCTTTCTCGAACCCATCGGCATCACCATCGTGCTGGCCATCGGCTTTTCGCTGCTGCTGCGCGCGCCGCCGCTGGGGTCAAGCTTCATCCTGTTCTTTGCCACCGGGCTGCTGCCCTTCACGGTCTACCAGAACGTGGTGTTGGCGGTGGGCATGTCGATCGGCTTTTCCAAGAGCCTGCTGCGGTATCCGGCGGTGACATGGGTCGATTCCATGATCGCGCGGTTCACCCTGAACACGCTGACCGGGTTCCTGGTGACCTACATCCTGATCACCGCACTGCTCTGGATCACCGAAACCCGGGTGATCATCGACATCGGCCCGATCCTCGGTGCCCTGTCGCTGGCGGCGTTCCTGGGGCTGGGGCTGGGGGCGCTGAATTGCGCGCTCAACGGCATCATCGCGTCCTGGCCGCTGATCTGGTCCATCGTGACCCGCCCGCTGTTTCTGGCCTCGGGCATCATCATCATGTACGAGGAAATGCCCGAAGGCGCGCAGGCGGTGCTGTGGTACCTGCCGCATATCCACATCACCGGGATCATGCGCGCGGGCTTTTATCCGACCTATGCGCCCGACTATGTCAGCCTGCCCTACGTGCTGTTCTTCTGCCTGGCGATGCTGTGCCTGGGGCTCTTGCTGCTGGGGCGCTTTCACCGCGACATTCTCAACAACGGGCGCTGATCAGCGGTCGGGGTCAGCGGTCGGGCGTGCCGTCCTCGCGGGCCAGCGCCACCACCTGGGCATGCGACCGGGTCAGATCCTGCCGCCGCCCGTCGCGGATGGCGGCGCGCATCACCCGGCGAAACACATCCGCCTGCGGGCCGTAATGGCGCGCCTTCATCCACCACTTGGGCAGGATCAGCGCCAGCGCCGGCCAAAAGAACACCCCCGCCGCACGGCGATAGACGATCAGCAGGTTGCGGTGGTTGTAATAGGCCTTCCAGAGCGGGCGAAACCGCTGCACCGCGCCAGACAGCGACTGGAAATCATGTTCGAACCGGATCTGCGGCGCAAAACCGATGCGGCAGCCCGCCTCGCGCAGACGCAGGGAATAGAGCACGTCATCGCCATAGATGAACAACGCCCCGTCCGGATAGCCCGTGCGCGCAATCGCAGGGCCCGAGATAAAGAACCCGACAAAGGAACTGACGTCGATCTCGCGCAGCGCGTCGCTGTCATAGGCCTCGGCGGTCAGGTGAAAGCCGTCGCGCGCCCGCCCCGTCAGCACCCCCGCCAGGGTCGCCACGAAGCGGTCAAGCCGCCAGAACGGGTTCAGCGCGGGCCGGTTGATGTCACAGATCGCCCCTTCGGGATGATAGACGGCGGCGGCCAGCGCGTCCCAGCCCCGCCGGTCCAGCGCGGCAAACTGCGCCAGCGCACCGGGGGCGGGCCGGGCATCATCGTCCATCACCAGCACCCAGTCGGGCGGGGTGTCGCGGTCCATGGCGATCTTCATGCCCGCCTCAAAGCCCCCTGCCCCGCCGCCATTGGTCTCAAGCCGGTGATGCAGCACCCGCGGGTCGTCCTGCGCGCCCAGCCACGCGGCGGTGCCGTCATCGCTGGCATTGTCGACCACCACCACCTGCGCCAGATGCGCCGCGTCCGCCGCAAGCAGGCGCGCCAGCGTCAGCTTGAGCTGATCCAGACGGTTATGCGTGACGACAATGGCAACCAGACAGACGGGGTGGCTTTGGGATACGGGCACAGAGCCTTCTTTCATGGCTGTCCGGGGCTGGGGGCAAAGACCATGTCCACAGACCGGTGTCAAATCGCCCGGCTCACGCCCGATTGCGGGTGCGCACAAAGCCCAGGAACGCGGCATCGGCATTGCGCAGCCGCTGCTGTCCGCTGCGGTGCCAGTAGTCCTGCCATTCCGCCACCCGGGCATAGACATCTACCCCCGGTTCCAGATCACGCGCCGCGGCCAGGGCGGCCGGCGACGGGGTCGGCGCGGCCCCCGGTTCCAGCACCGCATCGCGGGGCGTGACGCGGATGATGTCGCCGGGCTCTTCGGACAGATGATAATCGGGCAGATGATCGGCGGCGATGATGTCCCGGATCATCTTGCGAAAGACCCGGCGCGGCGAGTTAGAGCCTGATTTCTTCAACAGCGTCTCCACCGACACCTGCCAGGCGCGCTGGTGGCCGCAATGCTTGCGCGCCAGTTCATAGACCCGCCGTTCCAGCGGTTTGCGCAGCCGGAAATAATCGCGGCTGAGCGTGAGCACCGATTTGGCCAGCACCGCGCGATACAGCCAGTCCGACAGCGTGACCGCCACCGATGCCATGCGCCCGCCGCGGGTCTTGCGCACGATCTCCCAGCCTTCGATCAGACCGAACCCGGTGGTGACCTCGATGGGGTCGTCCTTGGGGCCGGTGGCGATGTTGGTGGTGATGCGGGTGCCCGCCAGCCGCTCAAAGGCCTGGCGCAGCCGCCGGTAGGCATCGCCGCTGGTCTCGCGGTTGGTGGCCACCATCAGGTCATGCGCCTTCAGCACCACCCGGCGCGACGTGCTGCGCCCGGCATTCACCGCCGCCATCAGCTGCGAAATGCAAAAGATCAGGATGTCCTTGTCGTGGATCGTGGCCAGCCCGCGCACCGACGGGGTCACGGTGATCTCCACGTCGTTGTGGGCATAGCGCAGGATGCGCCGGTCGGGCCGCGTCGACAGCGAAAACAGCGGATGCTCCATGCTGGCCAGATCGCCCTTGGGCACGGCATCCAGGATGTCGCACAAGAAGAAATCCCCGTTGGGGTGATGATACGGGGCCAAGGCCCCTTGCCCGCCTGCCATGTCGCCCCCTTGGTTTTGGCGCGCGTTTCGGTGGCGCCCGGGAATCGTGGTTTCAATAACACCAGAGTGAACTTATCCACAGGCCCCTGTCCAGCCTCACCGGCCCGCGCATCGGGGGTTCAGAGTCGCTTTGACGTGGTTTTGGAATCGGAGTTTCGGGGGTTCAGAGTCGCCTGATCCGACATCAGCCGTTTTTTTTGTGAAATTTGAACAGCTTAGAAAGACGCGTCGTCGCCTTAACATTCAAATAACAGAAAATAACACATCAAAAATCTCCGCACCGGACCGGATTTCCCCTGAGAAACGGCGGATTTGCTGAGAAAAACCAGGGGAGAGCATCAAAACGATTTCATATGCGCTGTTTCGTGGTATCTTGCCCAAAAGGTAGCACATCGAGCAGTAAACCATGCACCCACCCTATTTTTCGATCCAGCCCGACAGGGCCATGGCAGAGCTGGGTGCGCCCAGCAGCACCGCTGATTTCCTGACCATAGCACAGGCCTGCGCCCGCGGCATGGGTGATCTGACCACCCGCGGTCTGGGCAAGGAAGGGCGCAAAACCCTGCGGCTGTTTTCGACCTGGGAGATCACCAAATACCTGATCCCGGTGGCCAGCGCCCATTTCCGCCGCGTGCTCAAGGCCAACCCCGATCTGCCGCAGGGCCGGTCCGAAACCGAGGGCGGCGCGAAATGGTTCACCCTCGACGAGGTGCTGCGCCTGCGCGCCCATTTCGCCGCCGAAGGCTCCAAGGCCAAGGAATACCTGCCCTACCGCCCCGAGGGGCTGCCAGCCAAGATGGTGGCGGTCGCCAATTTCAAGGGCGGCGTGGGCAAGACATCGACAGCGGCGCATTTGGCGATGTCGGCGGCACTCGATGGCTACCGCGTGCTGGTGATTGATCTCGACAGCCAGGGGTCGATGACGCGCATCTTTGGCGGGCAGGTGCAGGATGAATGGCAGACCGTGTTCCCGCTGCTGGCGCGGCACTATGCCGAGCACCTGCAACAGGACAACCACGCGCGGGTGTCGCGCGGCGAGCCGCCGCAACCGCTGGACGATGCGCTGAGCGATGCACAGACCCTCACCGCCCGCGACCTGATCCAGGGCACGCACTGGCCCAATATCGACCTGATCGGGGCGCAGCTGAACCTGTACTGGGCCGAGTTCCAGATCCCGGTCTGGCGCATGGCGGCGCGGGGCTGGAAACTGTGGGACGCGCTGACCGACCGGCTGGCCGCCGACGGGGTGCTGGATGACTACGACGTGATCTTTCTCGATACGCCGCCCGCCCTTGGCTACCTCACGATCAACGGTCTGGCCGCCGCCGACATCCTGCTGGTGCCGCTGGGGGCGTCCTATCTCGAATTTGACAGCACGGGGCGGTTCTTTGACATGCTGCACGCCACGTTCTCGTCGATCGAAGACGGTGAAAACATCGCCGCCCGCGCCCTGGGCCAGCCCGAAACGGCGTTTCAATGGGATGCGGTGCGCGCCGTGGTCACGCGCTTTGACACCACCCAGCAGGCCGAAATGGCGGCGCTGGTGCAGGCCTATCTGGGCCCGACCCTGTCGCCGCACCGGCAGGGGTTCACCGCCCTGATCGGGCAGGCCGGCGAAAGCGTGAACGGCATCTACGAAGCCGATTACCGCGATTTCAACCGCGAAACCTATGCCCGCGGGCGCGAAACCTTTGATGAAACCTATGCCGCGTTCAAAAAGCTGCTGATCGGCGCCTGGGCCCGCGATGCCGCCGCGTCCGAGGCCGCGGCATGACCGGCACCGGTCTGTGCCTTCACCTGATCTTCACCGCTGCCACAGGAGGCTGCCATGGCCAAACGTAAACGCCTGACGGCGCCGGACCCCGCCCGGATCGCCGCCACCCCGGACACCCCCGCCATGGACATTCCCGTGGGCTACGCGCCCGACCAGATGAAACGCCGCGCCCCGATCGCCGATGTGGCCGGCCAAACCGCGAAAACCGCCGCATTAGAGACGGTTTTACAGGAAATGCACGCCGCCCGGACCGAAGGCCGGCTGGTGCAGACCATCCCGCTCGAGGCGGTGGACGGATCGTACATGCTGCGCGACCGGGTCGCGATTGATCCCGACGAGATGGCCACGCTCGAGGCGTCGCTGAAAGCGCGCGGCCAGCAGACCCCGATCGAGGTGGTGGAAACCGCGCCGGGCCGCTACGGGCTGATCTCTGGTTGGCGCCGGATCACCGCACTGCGCAGCCTCGCGCGGCAAGGTGCCGTGGCTGACACGGTGCTGGCGCTGATCCGCAACCCCGACACCGCCTCGGACGCCTATGTGGCCATGGTCGAGGAAAACGAGATCCGCGTCGGGCTGAGCTATTTCGAACGCGCCAGCATCGTGGCCCGCGCCGTCGAAGGCGGCGTGTTCCGCGACGAGAAAGAGGCGCTCAACAGCCTCTTTGCTGCCGCCTCGCGCGCCAAGCGGTCCAAGATCAACAGCTTTCTGCCGGTGGTCAAAACCCTGGGCGCGCAGATCCGGTTTCCGGCTGCGCTGACCGAACGGCTGGGGCTGGCCGTGGCCACGCGCATCCGCGACGATGCAGAATGGGGCCGCAGGCTCTATGACCGGCTGCGCAAGGCCGCGCCTGCCACGGCAGAGGACGAGGTGGCGCTGTTCCAAAAGGCGCTGGACGGCGGGACCACGGCGCCCGGCCCCGCGCGCAAGACAACCAAACCCGCCGCCACGCCCGCCCCCGCCCCGATCACCGTCACCCGCAGCAAGGGCGCCCTGCGCCTGTCCGGCCCCGCGGTCACCGACGACCTGCTGGACGCGGTCGAGGCACTGGTGCGCGACTGGCAAGGCTGAACCGTCCCGCGCCCGCGCGCGGCTTCGGCTAGACATTGTTTGCGTGATTTGGCAGTGCGATGGGACGTGACTTTACATCCCGGTCTTTCTGACGATTCATAATGAACAAACAATGGGTTCCCCGCATGAAAAAGCCTCTGAACGCGACCCAGAAAAAGGAGCTCGCGCGGATCGACGCGGTGGTGGCCCAGATGCTCGAAGACGGCGACGCGCTCTTGTCCCGGCCACTGTTGCTGGAGCGGTTGCGCCAGCTGGGATTGTCGCACAACAACTGGGGCGGTCTTGCGGCCTATCAGGACTGGTACAATGTCTCGCTGGCAGGCTGCATGCAGGTGCCCACCGAATTGGTGGATTTCCTGCTCTATGCCGCCAAAACCCAGCCCAAAAGCATGATCGAGGTCGGCGTCTTTACCGGTGGTACCGCCCTTTTTGCCGCGGCGTTTTTCAAGGCGGTGTTCAAGGATTTTGATTACGTCTGTCTCGACATCAAGGATCAGCTGCTGATCCTGCCCGAAACCGAAAAGCGTCTGGGCCTGCGCAAGGCGTTTGGCAAGACGTCGGATGATTTCGCGGGACAGTCCTTTGACGTGGTGTTCATCGACGGGGACCATTCCTTTAAATGGGCCAAGCGGGATTATCTGAACCTCGGCCGTCATGCCGCGAAAATCTGCGCCTTCCACGACATCAACGCCAAGGAATACCTGCCGCAGGGCGGCGGGGTGTACACGTTCTGGCGTCACCTGCGGTCAACCGCTGCGCGCGACATGGCGGTGGTCGAGCTGTGTCATTCGCCGGCGCATGTGGGGGTGCAGAATGACGGGTGCTGGATGGGCATCGGCATTCTGGACATGACATCCCGCTAAGGCGGTGTTTCGCACGCGAAACAAAAAAACCTAATACGCTGATATAAAACGATAAAATCCGGTGCGCACTGGAAAAGCGGCGCATTGGCCTGCGTGTCGCGGGCGGTTATGCTGGTGCAAGCCCGCTGCAAAACAAGGATAGCTTTGATGACCGACCCCGACACGCACGCGCCCCAGGACGCCGCGGATCTGGCGGCACAGGTGGCGCTGCTGCAGGATCAGTTGCAGGCCGTTCAGGCCCTGCTGGAACAGGAAGCCCGCGCGCGCATCGCGCTGGAACAGCTCATTCAGGCGCGGTCAGATCCGTAGAATAGCCCAGCCGCTGCGCCACCGCTGCGTGGTGCGGGCTGTCCTGGAATTCGGGCCGCAGGTCGTCGGGGATCGTACGGCGCGGGCGCAGGTGCATCTCCGTGCCGCGCCGCCCGCTGTCGCCCGAAATCCGGAGCGCACCGATCAGGTCGGCAAAATCGGGATTGTAGGGCAGCGCCAGCGCGTCGCACAGCGCGCGGCACTGGGTGTCCGGATCGGTCACGAAATCCTCGTAGCGGATCACCGGCAGGCCCGCATGATCGTCCAGAAACACCAGCATCCGCCGGCAGTATTCGTCAAAGCCCGCGGGGGTGATCGAGATCCAGCCATGGGCCTGCAGCGCCAGATAACTGTCAATCGGATCGCGCACCGTCACCACCGATAGCAGGTCAAAGCCATCCAGAAGCGTGCGCAGACCGGGATAGTCCCCGATGCCGGCATCATGCGTGTACTTGCCGTGGCTGTGTTCGCGCAGAACCATGTGAATGCCCTGCGCGTGATTGTCCTGGGCCAAAACCTCGATGCTGGCCTGGAACAGTCGAACCTGCGTGTCGCGACTGGCCGCGCGGGATCCCATCTTGGCCAGGCCAATCATGTCTGTGGGCCTGAAATGCGTGTCGCGCGTGTAGTTCAGCGGGCTGAACGGGTCCACTTCGCTGAGCAGGGCCACGTTGGGCTGTGCGGCGATCGCCTTGGACAACAGCGTGCCGCCGGTGCAGGCGAGGTGGTGCAGGGTGCGCAGGACCGGTTTGGCGGGGCTTTGCGCCACGGATGCGGGCAGGTCATGGAGGACGGCCTTGAGGTCGCGCAACGCAGCGTCCCGGCGTGTCGGCGGCGTCAGCCCCGCGGGGTTGCGGACCGCCTCCGGGGCCTCCTGCTCCAGCAAGTGCAGCGCGGATCGCAGGGCGGTGTCCTCGGCCTGTGTCATCCGCCCTTGGTCCCCTTTTTCGGGCTGCGCTTGCGCCGTACCAGAAAGTCGAGGTCGTGATAGAGGCGCCGCAACAGGTCACTCAGATGCGCATTTTCGCCGGTTAGAGCCTGATACCGGTCCCGCAGCTCGGCCAGATCGGCCTCGCGCAGGGCCTGCATGCGCAAGGCGATGGCCAGATCGGCATCGCTCTTGGTTTTGGCGCTGCGCAGGGTCTTGAGATCTTCAGCGGCCTTTTGATCGGTGCCGGATTGGCTGGCCTGCAGGGTGCCGAGCTGTTGTTCCAGCTGGGTCACGCGTTCTGTGCTGGTCTGCAGCCTGGTGCGCAGCGCCTCGGCCTCTTGCTGGTGGTCGGCATCTGCTGCCTCGGCACGCGCCAGCTGCGCCCGAAGCGCTGCGATCTCGGTGTCGTGCTGCTCTTGCGTTTCGGCGTGCGCGGTCTCGATACGCGCCAGCCTGGTCTTGAGCTCGGTGATCTCGGCATTGCGCAGCTTGAGCGTATCGGACAGGCCGTCGATCTTGGTCTGGAGCGCGGCTGTCGCTGTTTCGTGTTCTTCGCGTTGGGCGGTTTTGGCACTGTTCAGAGCCGCATTATGCGCGTCGCGGGTCTCATCAAGGGTGCGGGTCAGCTGATCCAGCTGATCGGTCAGGCTGGCGATCCGGGCGTCGCGGTCGGCCAGTGCGGCGCGGTCCGCCTGCCGGACCTGATCAAGGTCAAAGGCCGCGAGCGGCAGGTCCGGGTCTTCTGTGTCGGTCCAGATGCGGGTGTAGCACGCAGCGTCGAGCTGTGCGGCCATGGCGGGGCCATCGTGGCTGTTTTCATAGAGCGGCAGGGACGGCAGCGGCAGGAGGATGCGGGAAAACAGCTGCAGCTGCTCCGACGCCGCCAACGCCTGCAGAATGTCGCCCTCGCATCCGGTTGCCCCGAGGATCAGCAGGTTGTGGGTGCCTGTTATCCCGGCGCTATTCACCGCGTCGGTCAGCGCGCGGGTCTCCACCGGGGTCTGTGGCTGCGCCTGCAGGCCGGGAAACAGCGTTTTCAGGCCGGTGGCCGCCCGCACCGAGGCAAAGCCCATCATGGTGTGGTCATAAAGCCCCCCCTCGGTGCCCGTGGGCGACACGATGGCAAGGTGGCTGGTCGTTTCGGGGCGCGTGTCGCCGCCCGGGGCGGTCAGCAGGCGGTGGGTCTTGGCATCGGCAAAGGCGACAAGGCGTTTGGCGTCGGCACCCGACAGGGCCAGTGCTGCGCGGGCCAGCCCGGGGCCCAGATAGAGCACCGTGTCAAACGGCCGTGTCGCAGCGAACGGCCAGGCCGGACCGATATCCTGCATGCGGCCCATGTCAGCGGCCCCCGCGCAGAACGTGGAACATGGCGCGCAAGGGGCGGGTCAGCCGCATCGAGCGGGAATTCATGATGTGATCGATATAGGACCGCGCCTCGGCCAAGGCGCTGTCGCGCGCCTCCAGCGTGGCGGCGGTCTCCTTGAGTTTGGTGTCGCTGGCCGCAAGGGCCGCGCTGTGCGCCTGCCGCTGTGCGGTCATCTCCTGCATCATCTCCTGCTGGGCGGCGCTGTCGCGGGCGGCCTGCCGGGTCAGGCTGTCGACCTTGGCGGTGAGCGTGGCCAGCTGCGCCTGATCTGCTGCGCGGTCCTTGCGCAGCGCATCCGCGGCGGCGGTAGCGGCCTCAAGCTTGGCCTGAACAGTCTCTAACTGGTGGGTTTTGTCCTTGATCAGGCTCTGACTGTCGGCAAGCTCGGCCTGCAGCGCGGCCAGCTCTGCGGCGAGGGCGGCGCGCGCCTGTTCCAGCCGGGCGGTGTCCGCCTTGTGGGCCTTTTGCGCCTGGTCCTGTGCTGCGCGGGCCTGGCTGGCGGCGTCGCCCTGGGCCTGCAGGTCCTGATAGGCGGCCAGCGCCATGGTGGCGGATCCGGTGGGGTCGTCATTGGACAAAAGCTGCGCGCTGGCCTCCAGCTCTTCGGCGGCGGCACGGGCCTGCGGCGTTTCGGCCAGCAGCGCGCGGGCCAGAAGGGCATGCAGCGGGGCCGGGGCAGGGGTCGCGTCGGTCACCGCGCTCAAGCTCTGGCTGTCGGCGGTGATCTGCAACCGGTCCAGCCCGATGGCGGCATAGCGCTGCAGGTGCCCGGCCTCGAAGATCATCGACCGGCGGCGGTTGCGGCGGTGCAGGTGCAACGCGTCACGGGCCGCGTCAGTCCAGGCCTCGAGCACCGTGGCGGGATCCTGATCCGCGGTCATCGCCGCACAGAGCACCCGCACCGGATCGACATAAAGAATGCAGATCCGATGCGCGGGATCGGCGGCCAGATGGGCCTCGATCTCGGGCAGGGACAGCGGGTCGGCCCCGTTCCCGGTGTCGGGATCGGCGGCGATCTGCGCCAGCGCGCGGGCCAGATCAAACCCGTGCGGGCCGGGCAGGGCATGGACCGCCAAAAGCGGTGCTGCGGTCGTCATTGCGTCAGGGTCCCCGGCTAGTCGCGCGCGTAGATATCCTCATAGCGGACAATGTCATCCTCGCCCAGATAGCTGCCGGTCTGCACCTCGATCAGCACCATGGGCACCTTGCCGGGATTTTCCATGCGATGCACCGCGCCCAGCGGGATGTAGACGGATTCATTTTCGCTCACCAGCTTGACCGCGTCGTCGATGGTCACCCGGGCGGTGCCTTCGACCACGATCCAGTGTTCGGAGCGGTGGTGATGGCTTTGCAGCGACAGGGCGGCACCCGGGTGCACGTGGATGCGCTTGACCTGGAACCGGTCGCCGATCACCAGGCTTTCGAACCAGCCCCAGGGGCGGTGATCCTTGGGGAACATGGTGGCCTGTTTGGCCGCCTTGGCCTTGAGTTCGGTCACCGCCTGTTTGACATCCTGTGCGCGGGACGCATCGGCCACCAGCACCGCGTCGGGCATGGCCACGGTGATGATGTCCCTGAGCCCCAGCCCCACCAGTTCGACCCGGTCGTCTTCGGACCGCAACAGCGTGTTGTCGCAATCGATCGCCGTGGCGGCCCCGGTGGTGGCCACGCCGCGATCGTCGCGCGGGCTTTCGCGCCAGACCGCGTCCCAGCCGCCCAGATCGGACCAGCCCTGCGAAAACGGCACAACCGACAGCGCATCGCTGCGTTCCATGATGGCATAATCGATCGAGATATCATCGGCCTGGGCCCAGGGCGCGGGCGCCAGCCGCAAAAAGTCCAGATCGGTCTGCGCCTGGTTCACGGCTTGTGTCACCGGGTCCATCAGATCGGGCGCATGGGTGCGGAACGCATCCAGTATCGTCTTGACCGAAAACAGGAAAATCCCCGCATTCCACAAATACATCCCCGAGGCGAGCATCTCTTGAGCGCGGGCGGCATCGGGTTTTTCGACAAAGCGTTTGAGCGCGATGGCGCTGTCGCCGGGCGCTTCGGACAGTTCGAGATAGCCATAGCCGGTTTCGGCATGGCCGGGGGTGATGCCAAAGGTGACGATCTGGCCCGCGCGCGCGGCGTCGGCGCCCTTGTCCACCGCCGCGCGGAACGCCGCGGGGTCCGGGACCACGTGGTCCGAGGGCGCAATCAGCATCAGCGCATCGGGGGCTGTCTGCTGCAGGTAGAGGGCGGCGGCAAGGATCGCGGGGGCGGTGTTGCGGCTGTCGGGTTCGATCAGGATGGCGCCGGGGTCGATGCCCATCTCGGCCAGCTGTTCGGTAACGATAAAGCGGAAATCGGAATTGGTCAGCACCAGCGGCTTGTCATAGCCCGGCCCCGACAGCCGCGCCGCCGAGGCCTGAAACAGGGTCTGGTCGCCCACCAGTGGCACAAATTGCTTGGGGTAGGACTTGCGCGACAGCGGCCACAGGCGCGTGCCGGAGCCGCCGCAGAGAAGAACAGGGGTAATCATTGGTAATACAGGGTCCGATCGTGAATGATGCCAGGGTCAGAAACATGCGCCGCGCGGGTATGCGTAGACTTACAAGGCGCCGCCGCGCATTGGCAATGCCGGTTCTCGCGTGGGGCGCGTCTGGGGTCCGTCTGGGGGTGCATGTGCTTCGTGCTTGACCTTTGCGGCGCATCTGGCAGGGTCCGGCTCCCCCGGGGAACAGCATTGGGATGGGTGCAGATATCGTGATCCGCGTTTTCACCACAGGTCGCTATGCCGATCGCACGCCGCTGAGCCATGCCGCCTTGCGCCCGCTCTTTGCCGATCTGGTCGCGCCGGTCCGCACGCCGCAAGAGGCGGATCTGTACCTGTTTGGCCATGTTAGAGACATATATGACGCCGATCCGGCCCTGGTGGAGGACTGGCGGCGGCGGCGCGTGCCCATCGTGCTGATGGGCGACGTGCCGTCCTGGGGCGCGGGGCCGGGCGACGCGGTGCTGGCGCCGCACATCCACATCGACACGGCCTATGGCCCGCTGCCGGTGCATCAGGTCAATCACCACACCAGCGATGTGTTCCGCTTTGATCATATCCCGTACCTGCTGCTGACCGACCACCGCTTTGCCGGTGCCTATGCTCACCGGTTTGCGCGCAATGCGCAGCGCGGGGCGGCGGAGTGGCAGCAGGCCTTTGCCGCCTGCCGGACCGAGATCCTGTGCCTGCCCAACGATCCGGTCGATGGCCCGGCCGATGAACTGGTTGATTGGGATCGCGACAGCGCCTGGCCCGAGGCCGATCTGATGGGGCAGGGCGGCTGGACCGCGCGGTTTGTCCGGGCCTGCGGGGCAGGGCGGGTGCACCAGCCCGCGCCCGACCCGCGCGCCACGCCCCGGACCGGCGCGCAGCGGCATCTGGACCGGCTGGTGCACTGGGACGGGCAGGCGCGGTTCATGACCGCGCTTGGTGCGGTGCATCACCCCAGCCACATGGGCGCGGGGTTTTTTGATGCCTTTGCCTGCGGGGCGGTGCCGATCTACAGCGCGTCGTCGCATCACCGGCTGCACGACAGGGGCCTGCCCGCCGCCGCCTGGATCAACGCGCACGGGCGCGCGCCCGAGGCGGTGGCCGAGACCCTGCCCGACCGGATCGACGCGGCGGCCTATGGTGCCGCGCAACAGGCGCTGGCGCAGCGTCTGGCCGACACCGGCCTGTGGCACCGCGAACGGCAGCGGTTGGCGCGCGCCGTACGCACCACGCTGCACGCGGTGCTGGACCAGCCCGCCCGCCCGCGGCCCGCGCCGCGTCTGGCCAAACCGGCAGCCCGGCTGGCCCGGTTTCACAATGCCCATGCCGGCGAACGCTGCATCCTTGTGTGCAACGGGCCGTCGCTGAACAGGATGGACCTGCGCCCGCTGCGCCGGCACACGGTGATCGGTCTGAACAAGATCTATCTGGGCCGTGACCGGTTCGGGTTCGAACCGGATTACCTGGTGGCGGTCAATGACAAGGTGATCGCGCAATCGGCCGAGGCCTATGCAGGCATGGCCAGCACCAAGTTTTTCACCGACCGCGCCACCGACATCGTGCCCCCGGCGCCCGACACCTTTCACATGCGCACCCACGACGTGGACGCGCGGTTTTCGCGCGACATCACCCGCGGCGTGCACGAAGGCTGGACCGTCACGCACGCGGCGCTGCAGATCGCCTATTTCATGGGCTTCGAAGAGGTGATCATCATCGGCATGGACCACCGGTTTCAGGGCGATGCCGTGCCCAATGCGCCGCTTTACATGGCGGGGGCTGATCCCAATCACTTCAGCCCCGACTATTTTCGCGGCCAGACCTGGGATGCGCCCGATCTGGTGCAATCCGAAGACTCCTACCGCGCCGCGCGCGCCGCCTTTGAGCAGGACAACCGCCGCATCATCGATGCCACCGTGGACGGGGCGTGCACCGTGTTCGCCAAAATCCCCTATGCCGATCTAACCAGCCTTTAACTTTGTCAGGCGGTGTGCGATATTTTGCCGTATCCCGCGCGGGTGAAGTCGCGCTAAGCCTTTGAAAAATATAATTTTTTCTATGAAAAGATCGTGATGCTGGTAAGTGTTGTCATCCGGACCCTGAACGAGGCGCGTTATATCGCGGACCTTCTGGAGATGATTGACCGGCAGGAGCTTGGCAAAGATTTGCGCAGCGAGGTGGTGCTGGTCGATTCCGGGTCCACCGACGGCACCGTCGAGATCGCCCGCGCCCGCGGCTGCCGGATCACCACCATCGACAAGCAGGAATTTTCCTTTGGCCGGTCGCTGAACCGCGGCTGCGATGTGGCGGAGGGCGAGATCCTGGTGTTCGTGTCGGGCCATTGCGTGCCGACGGGTCCGCACTGGTTGCGCGACCTGTGCCAGCCGATCCGTGACGGGGTGGTCAGCTATACCTATGGCGGGCAGGCGGGCGACGATGACAGCAACTTTGCCGAGCGGCGCATCTTTGCCAAGTATTTCCCCGAGCGCAGCCAGATCCCGCAAGAGGGGTTCTTTTGCAACAACGCCAATGCCGCCGTGCGGCGCAGCGCCTGGGCGGCGTTCCGGTTCGACGAAGAGCTGACCGGGCTCGAGGACATGTACCTGGCCAAGCAGATGGTCGCGGCAGGCCACAAGGTGGGCTATGTCGCGCCGGCCTGCGTGTTCCACCACCACGACGAAAGCTGGGCCACCGTACGCCGCCGGTTCGAACGCGAGGCCATCGCGCTGCAGCGCATCATGCCCGAGGTGCAGATCAGCCGCTGGGACGTGGTGCGCTATGTGCTGTCGTCGGTCTGGATGGATTGCCGCAGCGCCCTGCGCCACGGCAAGTCGCCGTTGTGTTTCTATGACATCTTGCGGTACCGCATCGCCCAGTATGGTGGGTCATATGCGGGCAACCATGATCACCGGCGCCTGAGCCAGTCCCGCAAAGAGCTTTTTTTCTATCCTTCACTTGAGGCTAACAATACCGAGAATGACCGGCTCAGACCAAACCGTCGCCTTGCTCCCCATGAAGGCCAACAGTCAGAGAGTTAAGGGTAAAAATTTCCGGCCCCTGCACGGCAAACCTTTATTTCGCTGGATCCTGGACAACCTGTTGTCCATTCCCACCATCGACCGCGTCGTCATCAACACCGACGCGCGCCAGATCCTGGCCGAAAACGGGCTGACCGAAAGCGACCGGGTGATGATCCGGGACCGCAAGCCTGCGCTGTGCGGCGACGAGGTGTCGATGAACCTGATCCTGGCCGATGACATCGCCAACGTGCCCGCCGCCACCTACTTGATGACGCACACCACCAACCCGATGCTGTCGGCGGCGACGATCCAGACCGCGCTGGACCGCTACCGGGTGGGCGTCAAGGCGGGCGAGGCCGACAGCCTGTTCACCGTCAACAAGATCCAGACCCGGTTCTATTACGAAGACGCAAGCCCGGTGAACCACGATCCCGACAACCTGATCCAGACGCAGGATCTCGAACCGTATTTCGAGGAAAACTCCTGTCTCTATATCTTTTCGTCAGGCAGCTTTGCGGCGACGCGGGCGCGGATCGGCACGGCCCCGATCATGCACGAGACGCCGCCGCTGGAAAATGTCGACATCGACACCCCGGCGGACTGGGCGCTGGCCGAGGCGGTCGCCCTGATCCTGGAACGCAACGAAAAGGCCGTGGCCCCATGAAAAGCATCCTTGTCACCTGTCCGCCCATGCTGGGCCAGATCGACCGGTTCCACGGCTATGCGGCCGAACGCGGGCTGACGCTGGTGCCCGCCAAGACCACGCAGACCCTCAGCGAGGCGGAGCTGATGGCCTTGCTGCCGGGTTATGACGGCTGGATCATCGGCGATGACCCGGCCACCCATCAGGTCTTTGCCGCCGGGCAGGCCGGGCGGCTGCGCGCGGCGGTCAAATGGGGCATCGGCGTGGACAATGTCGATTTCGACGCCTGCGCGGCCCTGGACATTCCGATCACCAACACGCCGAACATGTTCGGCACCGAGGTTGCCGATGTGGGCACGGCCTATGTCATTGCGCTGGCGCGCGAGCTGTTTGTGCTGGACCGCGGCGTGCGCGCGGGCGGCTGGCCGAAACCGGCGGGTATCTCGCTTTTGGGGCGGCGGGTCGGCGTTGTGGGGCTGGGCGATATCGGGCGCAACCTGTGCACCCGGCTGCAGGCGCTGGGGCTCGAGGTGCTGGCCTATGATCCGGGTGTTGCAGGGGATGCGGGCATTGCCGGGCTGGGCCGCGCGGTCTGGCCCGATGCGCTGGAGACGCTGGATTTCCTGGTGTTCACCTGCGCGCTCAATGACCGGAACCTGCACATGCTGAACGCCGACACGCTGGCCACCTGCCGCCCCGGCATCCGCATCGTCAACGTGGCGCGCGGGCCGCTGATTGACGAGGCCGCGCTGGTCGCCGCGTTGCAGTCGGGCCATGTGCATTCGGCGGCGCTGGATGTGTTCGAGGTCGAACCGCTGCCCGCAGACAGCCCCCTGCGCGCGATGGAGCGCTGCATCTTTGGCACGCATAACGGCTCCAATTCGGTGGATGCGGTGGTGCGCGCCAGCCATGCGGCATTGGACAAGATGTCGGGCTTTTTCGAATAACACGCCGGTCCGGACCGATATGAAGTTCTCAGTCATCACCCCCTCTTTCAATCAGGCGCAGTTCCTGCCGGACAATCTGCGCACGGTTTCCGGCCAGACAGGGGTCGTGCTGGAACATATCATCGTGGATCCGGGGTCGACCGATGGGTCGACCGATATTGCCCGCGCGGCAGATCATGCCATTCTCATCAACGAGCCCGACCGCGGACAGTCGCACGGCATCACCAAGGGCTTTGAGCGCGCGACCGGGGACGTGCTGTGCTGGCTGAATTCGGATGACATGTTCCCGACATCGGACACGCTGTCCAAGGTCGCGGCGGCGTTCGCGCGGAACCCGGATGCCGACATCGTGTATGGCGGGGTCGACTTTGTCGGTGAAGACGGCGCCTTTTTGCGCAAGGGGTTCGTGAACAAGGCCTCGGACACGCTGCTGGCGTCGTTTCACGAACAGGTCGGCATCGTGCAGCCCGGGGTGTTCTGGCGCCGCAAGGTGTTCGACACGCTGGGCGGCCCGTCCGAAGATTACAATTACTGCATGGATTACGAATACTGGGTCCGCATGGCGGATGCCGGTTTCAAGTGGGTCCATGTCGACGACACGTTTGCCCATCATCGCTGGTGGTCGGGGATGAAAACCTCGGCGGGGCGGGACAAGAGCCTGATCGAGCATTTCAAGGTCAACGCCCGCTACTTTGGTTATATCCACTGGAAGTGGATTGACCGCTACGCGGAATACATGGCGACCCGGGCCGACGGCGTGGTCAACCACGCGGCAGAGGCGGATCAGCAGGAAAAGCAAAAGCACGCCCAACAGGCCATCGCGCAGTTCGTGACGCAGGACATGTTGCAGCTGCTGCGGCGCTCGACGGAAAAAAATCACGTCGAGACGCTGGCCTACTACCAGCAAAACGCGCCCGACCTGACGCCGTTCCTGTTTTCCCGCGATGAGCTGCCCGCCGATGTGGTGATGGACCATCCCGACCCGCTGGCGCAGGAGCGCCCGGCCTGGTGCATCTTCAACACCCACAGCCCCAGCACGGGCCAACGCTTTCTGACATATTCGGTGCCGGAGAATTTTGACCGGCATGTCACCGCTAGCTGGTATGCCGAAGAACATGCCCGCGCCATCGCGCGCATGAAGCGATTGCAGGACAACCGCAAGGACGTTTGCGTCATCGTGGCCAACGGTCCGTCGCTGAACAAGACCAACTTTGACCTGCTGCCGCGCGCGGATGTCATGGTGTCCAACTTCGCGATCATCAACGAAAAGCTGCGCTGTGCGGCGACCTATCTGACCGTGGTGAACGATCTGGTGGCGGTGCAGGGCAGCATCGAGTTCAACCAGGTCACGGCGCACAAGCTGGTGCCGTTCTGGCTGTCAAACGCGATCAACCCGTCGCCCAACACCTGCTTTTTGCCGGCCACGGTGAAACCCGATTTCAACTTTGACCTCGACGGCACGTATTCGTGGCGCTCGACCGTGTCCTATTTCAATATGCAGCTGGCGCATGTGCTGGGATATGAGACGGTCCTTCTGGTGGGGTTTGATCATTCCTATCAGCAGGCCGTGGAGCGCAAGGAAGGCGATGCGATCGATCAGAAGGACGAAGATCCGAACCATTTCGATCCGCGCTATTTCAAGGGCAAGGTCTGGCAGGCGGCCGACACCGACAACATGGAAAAATCCTATGTCCATGCACGGGATGCCTATGCCCGGACCAACCGCCGGATCTTCAATGCCACGGTCGGCGGCAAGCTCGAGGTGTTTCCGCGGGTCGCGCTCGAGGATTACCTGCCGTCCGGGGATCCCACGACGGCGCGGCTGTCCCCGGGCAAAACAGGCTCTGATCTGCCCAGGGTCCTGATGTTCGACATGACCGCGATGGGCAACGGCACGGCCACGGGCGAGATCAAGTCCACGCTGTTTGGGGCCTGGCGCGCAGAGGACATCCTGCAGGTGTCCGCACCCCGGCCCGGTTCCATGGCCCTGGTGCGCGCCACCGGGCCGGAGACCTTTGTCGAAGACGCCGCACAGCCCGCCCAGATCCGAGAGGCCATCGACCGCTTTGCGCCCGATGTCGTTCTCTATCGTCCGGTGGCCGATCGCCCGGATCTGCACGGTTTTGCCATGACGCAGATCGACCGGTTGGGCGTGCCGCTGGTGACCTGGATCATGGATGACTGGCCCGAGCGGTTGCGCGCGCAGGATGCAGAGGCCTTTGCCGCCATGGATCGCGATCTGCGGGCGCTGCTGGACCGCTCGGCCCGGTGCCTGTCGATCTCGGAGGCGATGTCGGCGGCATTTGGGCAGCGCTACGGCGTGTCGTTCCACAGCGTGGCCAACGGGGTCGATCCCGCCGACTGGCCGGGGGCCCGCCCGCACGCGGGGGCGGGGCTGGTGGTGCGCTATGCCGGGGGGCTGGCGCCGGATATGAACGGGGCGGCTGTCGCACGGGTCGCCCGCGCGGTCGAGGCGCGCGCCGCGGCCGGTCAGGACATCCGGTTCGAGATCAACACCCAGTCGCACTGGATCGACGTCAGCGGGCACCTGTTCGACGGGTTGACGGCCACCACGCTGACGGCGGTCAAACGCAGCACGGCAGAGTACCGCGCCTGGCTGGCCGGGGCGGATGTGCTGCTGATTGCCTACAATGACGATGCGGCATCGCTGCGATACGTGCGCTATTCGATGGCCAACAAGCTGCCCGAATGCCTGGCCTCGGGGGCGGCACTTCTGGTGCATGGGCCGCGCGGTGTGGCCACGGTGGACACGGTGGCGGCGCGCGGGCTGGGCCAGATCGTGGCGGACACCGATCCGGCAGCCCTGAAGGCGGCGCTGGCCGATCTGGCCGATGCGGACCTGCGCAGCGATCTGAGTGCGGCGGCCTGGGCCGCGGTGCACAGCCATTACGACCGCAGCAAGATCGCCCGCGGGCTCGAGGACATCCTGCGGACCGCCAGTAAGGCCAAAACTGAAACCGGGGCAGACGCCGCAGCATTGCAGGCCGCGCAGGACAGGATCGCCGCTCTCGAACGGCAGCTCGACGGGTTCCGCGGCGCGCGCGACCAGCTGGATCAGAGCACAGCCGCGTTGACCACGTTGCAGGGCAAGCAGGGCGTGCTCGAAGACGAGATCGCCCATGCCCGGCGCGAGACCGCCAACCGCGACGACCGGCTGGCGCAGATGCGCGCTTCGCTCGACGAGATGGTGCAGCTGACCGACACGCAGGCGCGCGAACGCGATGACCTTGCCGCCCGGCTCGAGGCCGAACGTCAGCGCGCCGAAGAGGCGCAGGCCCATGTCGACGCATTGTTGGCCACCCGGTCATGGCGTATCACGGCCCCGTTGCGCCGGATCGCCCTGCGGCTGCGCCGCTGAGCCCCGAATGTGAACATACACAAGTGAGACAGAGTACATGACACGCAAAGCCTTGATCACCGGGATCACCGGCCAGGACGGCTCTTATCTGGCGGAGTTCCTGCTCGACAAAGGCTATGAGGTGCACGGGATCAAGCGCCGCGCATCGCTGTTCAACACCGAACGGATCGACCACATCTATCAGGACCCGCATGACCGCAAGCAGCGCCTGCACCTGCATTACGGCGATCTGACCGACAGTTCGAACCTGACGCGCATCCTGCGCGAGGTCGAACCGGACGAGGTCTACAATCTCGGGGCGCAGTCCCATGTGGCGGTCAGCTTTGAAAGCCCCGAATACACCGCCGACGTGGATGCCATCGGCACGCTGCGCCTGCTCGAGGCGATCCGCTTTCTCGGGCTGGAGCAAAAGAGCCGGTTCTACCAGGCCTCGACCTCGGAGCTTTACGGTCTGGTGCAGGAGACCCCGCAGAAAGAGACCACGCCGTTCTACCCGCGCTCGCCCTATGCGGTGGCCAAGCTTTATGCCTACTGGATCTGCGTGAACTACCGCGAGAGCTATGACATGTTTGCCTGCAACGGCATCCTGTTCAATCACGAGAGCCCGCGGCGCGGCGAGACCTTTGTGACCCGCAAGATCACCCGCGGGCTGGCCAATATCGCACAGGGGCTCGAAGACTGTCTCTACATGGGCAATATCGATGCGCTGCGCGACTGGGGCCATGCCAAGGATTACGTGCGCATGCAGTGGCTGATGCTGCAGCAGGACACGCCCGAGGATTTCGTCATCGCCACCGGCCAGCAGTATTCGGTGCGCCAGTTCATCACCTGGTCGGCGGCCGAGCTGGGCATCAGCCTGGCGTTTTCCGGCACCGGCGTGGACGAGATCGCCACGGTGACCGCCATCGACGGCGACAAGGCGCCCGCGGTGCGCGTGGGCGACGTGATCATGCGCATCGACCCGCGCTATTTCCGCCCGGCCGAGGTCGAAACGCTGCTGGGCGATCCGACCAAGGCCAAGGACAAACTGGGCTGGGTGCCCGAGATCACGACGCAGGAGATGTGCGCCGAGATGGTGGCCGAAGATCTGAAAACCGCCCGGCGCCATGCCCTGCTGAAAGAGCATGGGATGGATGTGCCGATGGGTGTAGAAACCTGAGGCGCGTCCCAGCGGTCGAGAAAGAGCACGTCATGTCAAAGCAAGATATCCTGGCAGCACACAGGCTGGAAAAAACATCGCAGAACAGCTTTGACCTTCTGTTCGATGTTGCCGCCAGGATGGCGGCCAGCGAGCAGAAAGAGCTGAGCTTGCTGGATGTCGGCAGCTATGTCGGATCGTTTGCGCGGGGTGCCATAAGCAAGCTCAACGATCATCCGCTTTCGATCTATTGTTTTGACGCGTTTCAGGGCAATATCGAAACCGCGAAGTCCCTGATTTCAGAGCCTTTTGTTGAGTTCATCAACGCCGCCGTGACCAAGGAAGATCTCAGCGAGGTCACCTTTTCCATCCCGAAACAGTCGTTTTCGGACGACCATCAGAACACCTGGGGTGGGCGTGTGGCCACGGATCCCACCAGACAAGAGTTTTCGCAGGACGAGAAGATCAGAGTTCCGGGCATCGCCCTGGACACCTTTTTGAAACAGCGAAACATCGAGCGTCCCGACATCGTCAAGATGGACATTCAGGGTGGTGAGTACGAAGCGCTCTTGGGCATGGGCGCGGCCCTGCGGCAGACAAAGCTCATGTTCATAGAATGCCAGCTCAAGCACGGGCGTGATATGCGCTATGTGGAGTTGCTGCAGAAAAACGGGTTCATCGTGATGATGGACACGTTTCAATTCGGGATGCATCCGGACCTGAACGACGAAGAGGTTCGCATGATTTGCGACATGGTTGGCATCCGGATCGAAAGAATGGTGGGCCGCAATGTCTATGGCTCTTCGACGCGCGGGGACTTTTTCCTCAAGTGCCTGTCGCACAGATCTCCGATCTCCGGCATGTTCACGTATTTTCAAACCGATCTGCTGGCCGCGAACATGCGGTTCGGTCTGGCCAAAATCGCTTTGTACGAAGCGCTGACCACGGCATGAAACGGGCAGATATCGGTATGAAAATCGCAAAGAGCGCAGGCAATGAAACCGCACGCGACAGGGTCCAGGTCGCAGGTGATGACGCCTGGAAATCGAAACTTCAGCGGCAGCCAGTGCCGATGCATGGAGGTTAGGTGGTGCTGATACTGAACAACGGTGTGCCGAAAAGTGGCTCGACCTGGGTGCACCAAATCCTGCGCAAGGGGATCGACCCGGTATATCCCGGCGAAAAGTGGCTGAACGGCTGGGAGAACCCGTCCGTCGATCCCAAGAACCTCAAGGACTATGTCGAGAGTGGCGAATGGAAAGGGGACAAACCCGTCCTCATCAAATCCCATATACTGTATTCGCCGAAATTCGATTTCCTGTTCCAGGAGGGGATTTATACGCTGGTGTCCTACAGGAACATTCCGGATTCCGTGGTATCCTGGTTTCACCATCAGGTGCGCCAGAAAACCATGACCGCTGAAACCCCCGAAGACTGGTACGCAACAGAAGGGCGCAAGTTTGCCATGCGCGCCGTTGCGCATCGGTTCAGCTGGGTGGCAAAGCCGAACACGATCTTTGTGCCTTACGAAGACATGCGGGCCGATGCTGCCAAAGAGATCAAGACGCTTTTCGAAGCGCTGAACATGCCGATGGCCGATGACAGCTATGCCCAGCTTGCCAAGAGCACGCAGGTGAACCTGTCCAAGGACGAAAAGCCGCGAGAGGGGCGCCATATCCGGACCGCCGGGCGCAGCACGGCGCGCGAGGAAATACCGGCGGGCCTGGTGAATGAGTTCTTTGCCTTGCAAAACAGCATCCCGGATCTGCGTCTGTTCGGGTCGGCACCACCGCAAGAGGGCGCGCTTTGAACCACGACCGTTATTCACGCCGCACCGGGCCGCGTGCCTGCGGCGTGGCCGGGGTGTCCAGCGGCCAAATTCTGAACAGGAAGCATATGCCATGAAGGATCCGCGTTTCATCGAAGCCTGCAAGGCAGATGGCCAGAAGATCGAACGCCTTATTCGGCGGTTTTATTCGCAACAGGCGCGGCGCCGCGTCTTTGTCGATGGCGGTGCGCATCACGGGTATCACACCTCGTATGCACGTCAGTTTTTCACCGACGCCGTCATCGCCATCGAGGCCAGCCCCAAGACCTTTGTCGAACATCTGAATCGGCAGCGCAGCATGTCGGTTGAGGGCGGCGCGTGCCTGGAGATCCCGCTGAACGTGGCGCTTGGCAATCGGGCGCGGCAGGGCGACACGATCGAATTCTTCTTTTCCGAAGAACATCCCGGGCGGTCCACCGTGAACTCGAAGATCTGGGACACCTGGTCGAAAGGGGCGGTGCGCTACGAAGCGCCGATCCAGACGGCGGTCTTTGAGATCGATGATTGCAAGGATTACCTCACGCAGGGGGCGACGATTGATTTCATCAAGCTGGATCTCGAAGGCAACGAGGTCGCGGCCTTGCGGGGCGGCCTGCGGACATTGAAGGAAGATCGCCCCAACATCGTGATGGAGTTCGGCCTCAAGCCATCCAACGAGGCCGAGTATGGCGAAAGCCTTGATGGGTTCCGTCAGTTTCTGGCCGAGATGGGCTATCGCGCGATTGCGCCCTGGGGGGACGACGTGACCGACAGCATGGTTGCGGGCTATCCGTTCTGGTACGTTTTCCTGCTGCCGCAAGGGGCATCCTTTGATGCCAACCTGACCCTTCTGAAGGCGTCATATGACGCGAGCCTTGCCGAAACCTGAGGGCGCACCCCATGAAAATCTACATCGCGGGACATCGGGGCATGGTGGGGGGTGCGATCTTGCGCCGGCTTCAGGCGCAGGGCGACCACGTGCTGATCACGCGCACCAGTGCCGAGCTGGACCTGACCGATCAGGCGGCGGTGCGGGCGTTCCTGCAGGCCGAAAAGCCCGACGCCGTGATACTGGCCGCCGCCAAGGTGGGCGGGATCGTTGCCAACGACACCTATCCCGCGCAGTTCATCTACGAAAACCTGATGATCCAGTGCAACGTGATCCACGCCGCCTATGCCGCCGGGGTGGGCCAGCTTTTGCAGCTGGGGTCCAGCTGCATCTATCCCAAGCAGGCGCCGCAGCCGATGGCCGAGGGCGCGCTGCTGACCGGGCCGCTCGAGCCCACCAACGAACCCTATGCGGTGGCCAAGATCGCGGGCATCAAGCTGTGCGAAAGCTACAACCGGCAATACGGGGTCGATTACCGGTCGGTGATGCCCACCAATCTCTATGGGCCGGGCGACAATTTTCACCCCGAGAACAGCCATGTGCTGCCCGCGCTCATCCGGCGGTTTCACGAGGCCCGGCAGGCGGGCCGCGACGAGGTGGTGATCTGGGGGTCAGGCAAGCCCATGCGCGAGTTCCTGCATGTCGACGACATGGCCGCGGCGTCGCTGTTCGTGATGACCCTGCCCAAGGACATCTATGACCGGGAAACCGAGCCCATGCTGAGCCACATCAACGTGGGCAGCGGCACCGACGTGACCATCCTGGAGCTGGCGCAGATCGTGGCGCGGGTGGTGCGCTATGAGGGCCGGATCACCACCGACCCGACCAAGCCTGACGGCACGATGCGCAAGCTGATGGATGTCAGCCGGTTGCAGCGGCTGGGCTGGCAGGCGTCGATCACGCTCGAGGACGGGATCCGGAGCACCTATGCCTGGTTCCTCGAACAGGGGCTGGAAAACCTGCGCGCCAAGTAGCGCTGCGGCCTAGCTGCCGGCGGTGGCCATCCGGTCCAGCGCGTCCAGAACCGACCGGGCCAGACGCTGGCGCGCGCACTGCCAGTGCCCGGGATCGGCAAAGTGGCGCGCGAGCATCTGCTGGGCCTGCAGCAGGGCGGCGGGATCCACCGCGGTGTCGCTGATCCGGGCCGCGGCGGCCTCGGGCGTCAGCCCCCACAGGTTCACCCAGGCGGCGTCCGGCAGACCCAGGTCGTGCACCCGGTGGCCCGGGCTGGCCCAGTAGGCGGGCATCGATCCGCAGGCCAGCGCGTCAAAGAATTTCTCGGTCATGTAATCGGGGTGGTGCGTGTTCTCGATGGCGCCCATGCAGCGGGCGCGGCCGTCGAGCCGCACGAGCTTGTCCACGTGCCAGTCGGTGGTCAGCTCGAACCGGCTGGGCCCGCCCTGCCAGCTGCGGCCCAGCCGTTCCACGATGCCCTGCGTGCAGGCCTCGGCCAGGTCGGTGCGCCAGGAACACAAGCCGGTCAGATCGGCCTCGGGCCACTCGACCCAGTGATGCCGCGCCGCCCGCCGTTCAAACAGAAAGCTGACATCCACCGGGCGCGCGGCCAGATCCTGCTGCCAGTCGGCGCGCGACCGCGCCGCGTTGCGGGCAAAGCGGTGGCGGTAGGCATTGGCAAAGCGGTGGTTGGTCAGCAGGTAATAGGGGATCGGGCCGCGGCCAAAGATGTCGCTGGTGCAGTGGTTGAGCTGGTGCACGGGCAGGGCGCCCCACGCGGTGTCCACGTAGATCAGCGGATCGCGCGGGCGCTTGCCCCAGATCGTGTCCCAGAACGGCTCTTCGGACAACAGCACCAGCGGGCGGGCACGGGCGCGCCAGTCATCGATCAGCGCGAACGGGGCGTCCTGAATGTCCAGCACATGGGCAAAGACATAGAGGTCGGCCTGTGCCGGATGATCGACCCGGGTGATCTGCTCCTTAAACAGCGGCCAGAGCGCGGGATAGCTGAGCGGGGTGCGCGCGGCGTGGGGGCCGGTCAGAAAGACCTTGAGCACGGGACGGGATACGGGAGGAGACATAGGGCCAGACACGGGGGCAGACACGGGGCGCGCGCGGCGGATCAGGGGCCGCGCAGGCGCGTATAAAGCGCCTGCAGGTAGTCCGGCCCCGGCAGGGCCAGATCGACATCCCGGCGCAGCCTGTCATAGGCGTGCGCCAGCAGATCGCTGCGGTGGTGCTGGTGGGCGGCCAGCCCAAGGCCCAGCTCCGCCTTGGCCCCCAGCGCCCCGTCGGTGATCCGCGCATGCAGCAGGCGGGCAAAGCTGCCCTTCTGTTGGCCCATGTGCCGCCGGGCCTGTCGCGGCAGCAGGGCCGCGATCCGGGGCAGGGTGTCGAGGATCGTCGCAGCGGCAGCAGGCGGGCACAGGCTCAGATGTTCGTCCAGAAGCGGGGCCCAGTCTGCCAGGGCTGCGGTGCGGGCGGCTTTGGCCCGGGTCTCCAGATCGGCGATACAGGCCGCGAGCACCGGTGCGGGATCGACCGGATCCATCCGGTGCAGCAACATGGGCGCCCGTACGGCACTGCGCTGCGTGCTGTCTGCCAGCGCGCGGGCATAAAGCGCCTTGCCCTCCAGATCCTGCGGCCAGTGGGCCACCCGGTCGGCCCAGTCGGGCGCCCGCCAGACCAGGCGCCGCGGGTCCGGCAGCAGCGCGGCACAGGCGGCCTGATTGGGTTGGACGGGCAGGGTGGCAAACATCGCGCTGTCGCTGCGGGGCAAGGGGTGGCCTGCATCCGCCAGCCACCAGCCGCTGTGGACCAGTGCCAGATCCGGCGCATCGCGGTTGAGCTGGGTGCGCAGCGTGGCCATGGCCTCTGCCTGCAGCCGGTCGGTTGGATCAAGCGCGAGGACATAGCCCTGTTCCACCATCCGCATCCCCAGCCGCAGCAGATCGCCATGACCGGCGACCGGCTGATCGATCTGGATGATGCGGGTGGCGTGGGTTTCGGCAAAGCCCTGCAATCGGGCCAGCGTCTGCGCATCGCCGCTGTGAAACACCAGCAGGCTGTCTGCGGGCCCGATGGCGTCTGCCAGCGCGCGCAGGAACAGATCGAAGGCGCTGCCTTCGTCGTGGGTGGCCAGCAGACAGGTCAGCACGGCACGGGCCCGCCGGTCATCTGCAGCGCGATGCGCATGGCCATGACCGGGTCCTTGCGGATCAGTGCGGCCTCTTCGTCGGGCTGCAGGGTGTCGCGCCAGAACCGACTGACCGCGCGGCGCAGGTCGTCGTGCCAGCGCGGGTCGACATGGTAGTGGATCCAGTCAAAAAGCTCGCTGACAAAGCTTTGGAAGGCGCGCCGCAGCGGCGGGCGCAGGCTGGTGCCAAGTTGGGTCAGGGAGCCGATGGCATCAAGCCGTTCAGGCCCGCGCATATTGGTCATCCGGTTGCCCCCGGGGGTGACGCGGTGGCGGGCACAGACCCGGTCCGAGGCGAGGATCGTCGTGGCCGCGGCAAAGCTTTGCCAATGGGGGGCCACGTCCTCGTGCAGCAGGATGTCGGGAAAGCTGATCCCGGCCCCGCGCAGAAAGCCGGTGCGATAGATCTTGTTCCACGGATAGCTGGCGGTTTGCGCCAGCCACGGCGCGGCCTGCGCTGACACCGGTGCCAGATGCTGCCCGCCCATGCCTGCCAGCCGCCACAGCGCGTCGTCATGGGGCGTTTGCCACCAGTGGCCGTCGCCGATCCGGCGGGTGTCCACGTGCCGGAACAGGCAGAAGTCGAAATCGCGGCCGCGCAGGCTGTGCCAGAGCGGTACGATCTCGGGCAGGATCAGGTCGTCGCTGTCGAAAAACAGCACGTGATCTGTCTGGATTTCGGCCAGTCCGCGGTTGCGGGCCAGCCCAGGTCCGGTGGCATGGTCCTGCCGGATGGTCTGGCTGGCGGTGCAGACCACGGGTGCGGCCGAGCCGTCATCCACCACCACGGTCTGGTCAAAGATCCCCAGGCGTCGCGCGCCCGCCAGCAAACGGTTCAGGGCGGCGCTGTCGTCGCGTACGGGAATGACCAGTCCCAGGCTCATGGCACGGTTCAGACCACGAAGAGACGCAGGTCGATGAACGACAGGCGAAAGCGCGTTGTCGGCAGGAAGAAGATCAGTTCGCGCCAGGCCGCCTGCATCGGGACCGGTTCGCGGTAGTGCACCGGTATGGCGTCGACATGGCTGGCTTCTTCGGGGCGGAACAGCAGGTGCTTGTCGAAAAAGCAGTCGACAAAGCCGTCGGGTCCGCCGGACCGCAAGCAGGCCCGGACCACGAACACGTCGGGTGCCGCGATGCGCGCGGCAAAGCCGATGCTGCCCACGTGGTGCAGTTTCTCGGCTGGCAGCCGCACATGCAGGCCGCACCAGTCGCCCTGACCTTCGGTCTGTGCATCGAGTTCGAGAATGCGCCCCGCGGGCGACTGGTAGCGTCCGGTCAGCCCGAGCGCCGGATCCGAATAGAGATCGAGCCCCGGCATGAAATGTACATTGGTGGCCAGATCGCCCTCGGCGGTGTCGTGGCGCATGACGGCCATGGTGTGATTGGCCTGCCCATCCGGGCCCAGGGCGATGTTGTCCATGTGTACCTCGCAAGATCCTCATGGGCTTTAGAGAGGAGATGGGGGGCGAGATCAACCGCCGCGGCAGGGCAGATGCGTGCCCGATGTCGCCGGTGGCTGTCACGCGCCACACCAGAAGCAGCCCCCGGGCGCCCGGGACAAAAAAATTCTCCGGAGAGGCGATCTCCGGAGAACTTTTGAACGGCGCGGGCCAACAGGCGGCCCGCGACAGGCTTATGAGAGAAACCGAGGTCAGGCCGTTTCGTTGCCCTCGTTATCCTCGTCTCCTTCGTTGCCTTCGTCGTTTTCATCACCTTCGTCGGCTTCGTTGTTTTCGTTGCTTTCGTCGCCTTCGTCGCCCTCGTTACCTTCGTTACCCTCGTTACCTTCGTCGTTGGGCTCGTTGCCTTCGTCGCCTTCGTCGGCCTCGTCACCTTCGTTGCCTTCGTTACCTTCGTTGGCTTCGTCGCCCTCGTTACCTTCGTCGCCTTCGTTACCTTCGTCGTCCTCGTTGTTTTCGTC
>JBCBCR010000003.1:0-50847 GCA_038530495.1 Pseudomonadota bacterium
CGGACGTGCACATATGCGTCATGCACAGCGTGGGTCTTCCACAGGATATGCAGGATAACCCCACATATTCTGATGTTGTCACCGAAACCTTCGACTTTCTCCACAGCCGCATTTCTGCCCTTGTGGATATCGGCATCGCGCCGGAAAAAATCATCGCCGACCCCGGCATCGGCTTTGGCAAAACCCTCGACCACAATCTCGCCCTTCTGAGACGCATAAGCCTGTTCCACGCGCTGGGCGTCCCGATCCTGCTGGGCGCCTCGCGCAAGCGTTTCATCGGCACCATCGGCAATGCCCCCGAGGCCGCGGATCGCGCGCCCGGTTCCATCGCCGTGGCGCTCGCCGCGATGGCCCAAGGGGTGCAAATGGTCCGCGTGCACGATGTCGCCGACCATGCCCAGGCCATTGCGCTGTGGCGCGCCTCTGTGGCACATCCGCAGACATGAGCAAATTATTCGGAACCGACGGTGTCCGTGGCACCGCCAACACCGCCCCCATGACCGCCGAAATGGCCCTGCGCATCGGCGCTGCCGTGGGCCGCTATTTCCGCCGCGATGCCATGGGCGTGCACCGCGTGGTGATCGGCAAGGACACGCGCCTGTCGGGCTACATGTTCGAAAACGCGCTCACTGCCGGGCTGACCTCGACGGGCATGAACGTGCTCCTGCTCGGCCCCGTGCCCACGCCCGCCGTTGGCCTGCTGACCCGGTCCATGCGCGCCGATCTGGGCGTGATGATCTCGGCCAGCCACAACCCGGCTTTTGACAATGGAATCAAGTTCTTCGGCCCCGACGGCTACAAGCTTTCTGACGCGGCCGAGGCCGAGATTGAAAACCTCGTCGCCGCTGGCGTCGACCCGGTGCCCGCCGCCGAAATAGGCCGCGCCAAGCGGATCGACGACGGCCGCTTCCGCTATATCGAACGGGTCAAATCCTCGTTCCCGCGCAAGATGCGGCTCGACGGGCTCAAGGTGGTGATCGACTGCGCCAATGGCGCGGCCTACCGCACCGCCCCCGAGGCGCTGTGGGAACTGGGCGCCACCGTGATCCCTGTGGGCACCGCGCCCAACGGCCACAACATCAACGACGGCTGCGGGTCCACGCACCCGCAAACCGCCGCCGAAACCGTGGTGGCCCATGGCGCCGATGTGGGCATTTGCCTCGATGGCGATGCCGACCGGGTGATCCTGCTGGATGAACGCGGCAAGATCGCCAATGGCGACCAGTTCATGGGCCTCATGGCCACCCGCTGGGCGACCGAAGGTACGCTCAAGGGCGGCGCGCTGGTGGCCACCGTGATGTCCAACCTCGGCCTCGAACGCCATCTCGAAGGGCAGGGGCTGCGCCTCGAACGCACCGGCGTCGGCGACCGCTACGTGGTCGAACGCATGCGCGCGGGCGGCTACAACTTGGGCGGCGAACAGTCGGGCCACATCGTGATGACCGACTACGCCACCACCGGCGACGGGCTCCTCGCGGGTCTGCAATTCCTCGCCGAACTGGTCCGCACCGGACGCCCCGCCAGCGAGGTCCTCCACGTCTTCGACCCCGTCCCGCAACTGCTGAAAAACGTGCGCTTTTCTGCCGGTCAAACCCCGCTGGACGACGCTGATGTCAAATCCGCCATCGCCGATGCCGAAGGCAAGCTCACAGGCCAAGGCCGCCTGCTGATCCGCAAATCAGGGACCGAGCCGCTGATCCGCGTGATGGCCGAGGCCGAGGATGAAACCCTCATGCACGCTTGCGTCGATCACGTCGTGGACGCGATCACCGCCGCCACGACCTCACCCGCCTGAGCCAAAAAGCCTGCGCAACGCGCCCCACTGGCTCAGCGCCACACCGCTCAGGATCAGCGCCAGCGCCCACCACAGCTGCGGCGGCAGCGGTTCGGCCAGCGCCAGCGCGCCGATCATCACCGACCACACGGGCACCTGGTAATTCACCAGCGACATGAACACCGGCCCCGCCGTGCGCACCACGTAGACCCGCAAGACACTGGCAATCGCCGTGGGCACCAGCCCCAAAAACGCAAGCACCCCAAGGGTTTGCGCATCGGGCAGGGGCGGCGGCCCCTCGACCGCCCACGCCACCGGCACGATCAGCACCGCCCCGATGATCAACAGCACGCAGGCCAACCCCACCGGATCCACCGCAGGCAACCGCCGCAACAGGATCGAACCCACCGCATAACAGCTCGCGGCCCCAACACAGGCGATCCGCCCTGGCAGTTCCAGCGCCGCCCCGGTTGCCTCGAACGCGCTGCCGCCGATCAACACGGCGACGCCCACGAACCCGATGACAAACCCGGCCGTGCGCCGCAGGCTCATCCGCTCTCCGGGCACAAAGAAATGCGCCAGCGGCAACACGATCAGCGCCACCGACGCCATCGACACCCCCGCAAAGCCTGCGGTCACAAATTGCTGGCCCCATGCCAGCAGGATGAACGGAACCGTGGACGAAATCGCCCCGATGATGGTCAGGTTGATCAGCGCTGCGGTCGTTGGCCGCGCCACAAACAACCGCCCGCCCATCGCCTGCCAGAACACGAATGTCAGCGCAGCACCCAACACGATCCGGCTGGCCGCCAGCCAATAGGGCGTGATGCCCGTCAGCGCGACCTCGGTCACCGGAAACGTCGCCCCCCATGTCAGCCCCAACAGCGCCACAAGCGCCCAGCTCAGGGGGGTGATCCGCGGTGCGTCGGTCATGGCCAAGTCCTTGGTCTGTCGTCAAAAAGCGAAAAGGGCCACCCCCGGTGACCCTTCCCAAACGGCCCCCCGGGCGGGGGGCCATGCCATAGGCTCAGTTCTTCGACTTGTCGACCATCTTTCCGGCCGAAATCCACGGCATCATGCCGCGCAGCTTCTCTCCGGTTTCCTCGATCTGGTGCGCGTCGTTGATCCGGCGCGTGCCCTTGAAGAACGGCTGACCGACCTGGTTTTCCTGCATGAAGTCCCGCACGAACTTGCCGGTCTGGATGTCGGTCAGGATCGCCTTCATCCGCGCCTTGGTCTCGTCATAGGGCAGCACGCGCGGGCCGCTGACATACTCGCCATACTCCGCCGTGTTGGAGATCGAGTAGTTCATGTTCGCAATCCCGCCTTCATAGATCAGGTCCACGATCAGCTTCACCTCGTGCAGACACTCGAAATAGGCCATCTCGGGCGCATAGCCTGCCTCGACCAGCGTCTCGAACCCCATGCGGATCAGCTCAACGAGGCCACCGCACAGCACCGCCTGCTCACCAAACAGATCGGTCTCGCATTCCTCGCGGAAATTGGTCTCGATGATCCCCGAACGCCCGCCACCGATGGCCGAACAGTAGGACAGCCCGATCTCCAGCGCCTTGCCGGATGCGTCATTGTCCACCGCCACAAGGCACGGCACGCCGCCGCCTTTGACATATTCGCCGCGCACCGTGTGACCGGGCCCCTTGGGCGCCATCATGACCACATCCACGCCCGGCTTGGGCTCGATCAGACCAAAATGCACGTTCAACCCGTGGGCAAAGGCAATCGCAGCGCCCTCGCGGATGTTGTCGTGCACATATTTCTTGTACGTCTCGGCCTGCAGTTCATCGGGCATGGTGAACATGATCAGGTCGGCCCAGGCGGCGGCTTCGGCGATCTCCATGACCTTCAGGCCCTCGCCCTCGGCCTTGGCCTTCGACGGCGAGCCGTCGCGCAGCGCCACGACCACGTTCTTGGCGCCACTGTCGCGCAGGTTCAGCGCGTGGGCGTGGCCTTGGGAGCCATAGCCCAGAATGGCCACGTTCATGTCCTTGATCAGGTTGATGTCGCAATCGCGATCGTAATAGACGCGCATATCTTCGGTCCTCCGATGTGTGTTCTGGGCCGCGTTATACGCACGGTGTGCGGGGTGGTCAGCGTTGCGTTTTGAGTTTATTTGGCAAGATGAAGATGCAATCATGCGCCAGATAGGCAAAACGCGATAAAATCATGCTCGACGACATCGACCGCCGCATCCTGCGCCAATGGCAGGCCGACCCCACGCTGGCCCCGGCCGAACTGGCAGACCGCGCCCGCGTCAGCCCGGGCCAGCTGTCGCGCCGTCAGGCCAAGCTGCGCGAGGCCGGGCTGGTGCGCGGCGTCCAAGCCGTGATTGACTGGGCCGCCTTGGGTTATGCGGTGGAGGTGTCGCTGCGCGTGACGCTGGACAAGACGGTCGGCAACGCCTTTGACGCGTTCACCGCACAGGCCCGCGACGTTCCGGAAGTGATCGAGATCCAGACCTTTCTGGGCCGCGTTGACCTGCGCCTGTCGGTCATCGCCCGCGACATGGCGCATTATCAGGACATCTACCGCAGCCGCATCCTGACCCTGCCGCACATCGCCGATATCGAGGCGCTGATGCACGTCGCCCGGATCAAGACCGACGACGGGCTGCCGCTATGAATAAAATCGTATGATGGATATCGACGCCACCGACCGCGCCATCCTGCGCCTGCTGGCCACCGACGCGAGCATGGGGGCAGGGGCCGTGGGCCGCGCCTGTGGCCTGTCGCAACCCGCAGCCTGGCGCCGGATCAAACGCCTGCGCGACGCAGGGATCATCGCGGGCCAGCGCCTCCTCCTCGATGCCGAAGGGTTGGGTTTTGGCGTCACCGTCTTTCTCGGCGTGAAACTCGCCACCAAGGGGCGCGTCAGCCTCGAGGATTTCGAACGCGCCGTCTCCGCCATCCCCGAGGTGCAGACCGTCGAACACGTGCTGGGCCTTTATGACTACCGCCTGCGCGTCGTCGCCCGCGACCTGCCCGATTTCGAACGTGTCCTGCGCCGCCGCATCATGATGCTGCCCGGGGCAGGGGAGGTGGAGGCCAACGTGCTCCTCAGCGAGGAACGCCGCCCTGGTCCGCTATAGGCTCAGGACCCATTGATCTTGCCGCCCTGGTTTGACAGATTTTCTGGCTGGCTAGGATCAGGGCTGCCGGAATAGTGGTTCTATTTCAAAGCGCTGGGACGACGTCCAGCCAGTAAACCCGTCAAATCGAAGACGTCAAAATCGCATTATCTCAGCGGCTCGAAACGCTTGGAAATAGAACCATTATTCCCGGCGCGTTCCAAACCACTGAGATTTAGCGATTTTGGCGCCAGGGTGGCAAGATCAATGGGTCCTGAGCCTGTGTCCCCGATCCGACACGGGCGTCGCGCATCGACTACAGCGCCTTGCGCCAAAGCGCCGTTGTATACCCAAGTAGACTTTGCCCATCCGCCCGCGCCCCGCTATCCCTCGACCAAAAGGTAAACAGGAGGCTGCCATGCCCGCCCTACTCGACACCGTGGACCCGCAGGGCCTCGAAGAATTCTCGGTCGTCTTCACCGACCGCTCGCTCAACCACATGAGCACCGCCTTCCAGGGCGTGATGAATGACATCTCGTCCATGCTCAAGGACGTCTACGCCGCCGACGCCGTGGTGATCGTGCCCGGCGGCGGCACCTTCGGGATGGAGGCGGTCGCCCGCCAGTTCGGCCGCGGGGCCGAGGTGCTGGTGGTGCGCAATGGCTGGTTCTCCTACCGCTGGTCCCAGATTTTCGAGACAGGCGACCTGACCGCCAACACCACCGTGCTGAAGGCGCGCCAGACCGGCAACGCCGCGCCGTCGCCCTTCGCGCCCGCGCCCATCGACGACGTCGTCGCCGCCATCGCCGACCAGAAACCCGACGTGGTCTTTGCCCCCCACGTGGAAACCAGCGCGGGCGTGATCCTGCCCGACGCCTACATCAAACAAATGGCCGACGCCGCCCACGCCGCCGGTGGCCTCATGGTCCTCGACTGCATCGCTTCGGGCTGCGCATGGGTCGACATGCGTAGCTTAGGCGTCGACGTGCTGATCTCCGCCCCGCAAAAGGGGTGGAGCGCCTCGCCCTGCGCGGGCCTCGTGATGCTGTCCGACCGCGCCGTCGCCCGGATGGAGGAGACGACCTCCGACAGCTTCGCCATCGACCTCAAGAAATGGCACCAGATCATGATGGCTTACGAAGGCGGCGGTCACGCCTACCACGCCACCATGCCCACCGACGCCCTGCGCGATTTCCGCGACACGATGCTGGAAACCCGCGACTACGGCTTTGACCGGCTCAAGGACGCGCAATGGGCGCTCGGCACCGCTGTCCGCGCGATGCTGGCGGACAAGGGGGTGACCTCCGTCGCCGCCGACGGCTACGCCGCGCCCGGCGTGGTGGTCAGCTACACCACCGACCCCGACATCCAGACCGGCAAACGCTTCGCGGCCCAAGGCATGCAGATCGCCGCCGGCGTGCCGCTGCAATGTGACGAACCGGCAGACTTCCGCACCTTCCGGCTGGGGCTCTTCGGCCTCGACAAGCTCTACGATGTCGATGCCACCGTCGCGCGCCTCGCCCGCGTGGTCGATCAGGTGCTCTGAGCGGCAAACCTTAACCAAAAGTGACCCGCGATTTCCAAACGTTAACGCGGGTCACATCCTAACGATCCGTTAACGCCGCCCCGCCCCCCGTTTTGTACAAAACAGGCCCCATTTTCATCAAAACCCCAAAACACCCCCGAAACCGGGCCCAAAACCGCCCCGCGTTTTGTACAAAACACCCGCCGTTTTCATCAAAACCCACCAAACCACTCACCGCACGCCCCGTTAACCGCACCGAACGGTCCCCCTTCATCTTGCCAAATAAACTCCCCCCGGAGGGCCGGTCCGCCATCTGTCTCCCCCCTCTGGACCCCGCCCCCCGAGACCGCTAACAACGCGCGACCAGACCACCGACACGAGGCCAACACATGTCCAGCCACGGCGCGCCCATCCCGATGTCCGCAAGTGCCGCAGGCCCCCTGTCGGGCGACGCGCATGTGCCGGGGGACAAGTCCATCTCGCACCGCTCCCTGATCCTCGGCGCGCTCAGCGTGGGCGAGACGACAATCGACGGCCTGCTCGAAGGTCAGGACGTGCTCGACACCGGGCGCGCGATGCAGGCCTTCGGGGCCGATGTGATCAATCACGGGGGTGGAAAATGGTCCGTGCACGGCGTCGGTGTGGGCGGATTTTCTGAACCAGATCAAGTGATTGACTGCGGCAACTCCGGCACCGGCGTGCGCCTGATCATGGGCTGCATGGCCACCTCGCCGATCACCGCAACCTTCACCGGCGACGCCAGCCTGAACAAACGCCCCATGGCCCGCGTGACCGATCCGCTGGCGCTCTTTGGCGCGCAGGCCGTGGGCCGCAGCGAAGGTCGCTTGCCCATGACCATCATCGGCGCGCGCGATCCCGTTCCTGCCCGCTACACCACGCCCGTGCCCTCGGCCCAGGTGAAATCCGCCGTCCTGCTCGCGGGCCTGAACGCCCCCGGCGAAACCGTCGTGATCGAGGCCGAGGCCACACGCGACCACACCGAACGCATGCTCGCCGGTTTCGGCGCCGAGATCAGCACCGAAATCACCGACGAAGGCCGGGTTATCACATTGAAAGGACAGCCGGAATTGGCTCCGCAGCACATCACCGTGCCGCGCGATCCGTCCTCTGCTGCCTTCCCCGTGTGCGCCGCTTTGATCGTCCCCGGCTCCGACGTTCTGGTCCCCACCATCGGCCTCAACCCGACGCGCGCGGGCCTGTTCGAAACCCTGCGCGACATGGGCGCGGACCTGACCTACGAGAACATGCGCGACGAGGGCGGCGAACCCGTCGCTGACCTGCGCGCCCGTTTCTCCCCTGATCTCAAGGGGATAGAGGTGCCCGCCGCCCGTGCGGCCTCGATGATCGACGAATACCCGATCCTGTCCGTCGTCGCCGCCTTCGCCTCCGGGGCGACCCACATGCCCGGCGTCAAGGAACTGCGCGTCAAGGAAAGCGACCGCATCGACGCCATGGCAACCGGCCTGCGCGCTGCTGGCGTCACCGTCGAAGACGGCCCCGACTGGTGGACCGTGCACGGCCTCGGCCACGGCAATGTCCCCGGCGGCGCGGTTGCCGAAACCTTCCTCGATCACCGCATCGCCATGTCGTTCCTGATCCTCGGCATGGCCACGCAAAAGCCGATGGCGGTGGACGATGGCGGCCCCATCGCCACGTCCTTTCCGATCTTCGAGCCGCTGATGGCGGGCCTGGGTGCGCGCATCACCCGGACGGGCGCATAGACCATGGGCACGGCCCCCTTCACCGTGGCCATCGACGGCCCTGCCGCTGCGGGCAAGGGCACGATTAGTCGTGCGATTTCAGAGCGCTACGGCTTTGCCCATCTCGACACTGGCCTGCTTTACCGCGCTGTCGGGGCCGAAATGCTGCGCGGGCGCGATCCCATCGAGGCTGCGCAAACCCTCGCCCCCGAACGCATCGATGGTGAGACGCTGCGCACCGCGGACGTGGCGCAAGCCGCCAGCAAGGTCGCCGTGATCGGAGAGGTGCGCGCGGCCCTTCTGGACGTGCAGCGCGCCTTTGCCCGCCGGGCCGGGGGTGCGGTGCTGGACGGGCGCGACATCGGCACGGTGATCTGCCCGCAGGCCGAGGTCAAACTGTTCGTGACCGCCACCGCCGAAGTGCGCGCCGCCCGCCGTCATGCCGAACTGCTGCAGCGCGGGGCAGAAACGACGTATGATCAAGTACTTGCCGACGTGCGCGCCCGCGACGCCCGCGACGAAGGCCGCGCCACCGCGCCGATGCAGGCCGCCCCCGATGCGCTCACCCTCGACACGTCCGAGATGGATATCGCCGCTGCTGTCGCGGCCGCCACAGCCGCCGTTGACGCCGCTCGCGACCGATCAGCGTAGCAGTGCGGCCTTGAAGCCCGAACTGGGCTGCATCCAATACACCCCCGACTGGACGCGCCAGACGCCGTCGTCTCCCCGGACCAGCGTTTGCATCGCCGGATAGGGGTCGTCCACCAGCAAACCACGGCTCAAAAGCCTTGTTTCATGGGTCGACACGATGGTGCGTTCGTCCTTGAATTCCACTGCGATGCAGTCGCGATGCAAGAGCGACACACCAAGCTGCGTGAGGTGCTGGTGCGCCTGCCGGTAGATCTTTTTCAAATCCTCCAGCGTCTTGCAGATCACTTCGGCGCCCTCGACCTCGATCCGGTACGGCAGCGCGACACGCGCGGCAAAAGTTCTGAAATCGCCGGACAGCAAGGCTGCGGCAGTCGTCTCGAGCACTTCGGTCGAGATTTCGCGTGCAATATCAATTTTGTTCTGCATCACCTGAGTGGGAGTGACGAAGGATTATTCCTGTCTAATCCACCTTGGTGGGAATGCAAACAGCGGAAGTCGCAAGGCACGGGCAGGTTCCCGCGTGCCTGAAAATCGGGCAGTCAAAACGCCTGCGTCTGTTGAGAGTTGCGGCTTTTTACGCCGAATGGGCACCGTCGGCCAGTGATTTGACAAAGGCGAGTACATCTTGCGGCGCGTCACCTTGACCGATTTTGGCCACGATGGCCGAGCCCACAACAGCCCCGTCAGCAACCGAAGCGATGCCGCGCGCCTTTTCCGGTGTGTTGATGCCAAAGCCAACGATGACGGGCAAATCCGTGGCGGCCTTGATCCGCGCCACCTCGGGGCTGACATCGCCTGCCTCGGCCTCGGCGGCGCCGGTGATCCCGGTGATCGACACGTAATATACGAAGCCGGAGGTGTTCTGCAGCACGCGCGGCAGGCGCGCATCGTCTGTGGTGGGCGTGGCGAGCCGGATAAAATTCAGCCCCGCCGCCTGCGCGGGAAGGCACAGTTCGCCGTCTTCTTCGGGCGGCAGGTCTACCACGATCAGCCCGTCGATACCGGCAGCTTTCGCAGCCTCCAGAAACGCGTCGACGCCGTGGCTGTAGATCGGGTTGTAATATCCCATCAGCACGATCGGCGTTGTGTCATCACCCTTGCGGAATTCACGCGCCAGTTCCAGCGTGCGCTCCAATGTCATGCCATCTTCGAGCGCGCGCTGCCCGGCCAGTTGGATCGTCGGGCCATCGGCCATCGGGTCCGTAAAGGGCAGGCCCAGTTCGATCACGTCCACACCCGCCGCGGGTAGCCCCTTGACCACTTCCAGCGAAGTGTCGAAATCCGGATCGCCCGCCATCACATAAGACACAAAGGCCTTTTTGCCCGCGTCGCGCAGGCTGGCGAATTTGGCGTCGATCCGTGTGGTCATGCTCAAGCTCCCTGTATCGCGCCGTGATTGCCGCAGCGCGCCGCGAAACGCAAGCATCCACATGGCTTGCACATGGGTACGGGCCTGCTATAGCCCGTGCCAAACCAACGAAAGAGGCGTAAAATGGGGTTCAAGATGGGGATTGTGGGTCTGCCCAATGTGGGCAAATCGACCCTCTTCAATGCGCTGACCCGCACAGCGGCGGCACAGGCCGCGAACTTTCCGTTTTGCACGATCGAGCCCAATGTGGGCGAGGTCGCAGTGCCTGACGCGCGTCTGGACAAGCTTGCCGGGATTGCTGCGTCGAAACAGGTGATCCCGACGCGCATGACCTTTGTCGACATCGCGGGGCTGGTCAAAGGCGCGTCCAAAGGCGAGGGCTTGGGCAACCAGTTCCTGGCCAACATCCGCGAAGTGGATGCCATCGCCCATGTCCTGCGCTGTTTCGAAGACGGCGACGTGACCCATGTCGAAGGCCGCGTTGACCCCGTTGCCGATGCCGAGGTGATTGAGACCGAACTGATGCTCGCCGACATCGAAAGCATCGAAAAGCGGATGCAGAACATCGTCCGCAAGGTACGCGGCGGTGACAAGGAAGCGGTGCAGCAGGAACGCCTGCTCAAGGCCGCGCTCGAAGTGCTCGAGGAGGGCCGCCCCGCGCGCGTGGTCGAAGTTGACGCCGAGGACGCCAAGGCGTGGAAAATGCTGCAACTTCTGACCACCAAGCCGGTGCTTTTCGTCTGTAACGTGGGCGAGGCCGAGGCAGCCGAGGGCAACGCGCACTCCACCGCCGTGGCCGAAATGGCCGCCGCTCAGGGCAACGCGCATGTCATCATTTCGGCCCAGATCGAAGAAGAGATCAGCCAGCTTGAGCCGGACGAAGCCACCATGTTCCTTGAGGAGATGGGCCTGACCGAAGCCGGGCTCGACCGTCTGATCCGCGCGGGCTACGATCTGTTGCACCTCGAGACCTACTTTACTGTCGGCCCCAAGGAAGCGCGCGCGTGGACCATCAAGACCGGCACCACCGCACCCAAGGCCGCGGGCGTGATTCACGGCGATTTCGAAAAGGGGTTCATCCGCGCCGAAACCATCGCCTATGACGACTTTGTCACCTTGGGCGGCGAGCAGGCGGCCAAGGACGCGGGCAAGATGCGCGCGGAGGGCAAAGGCTACGTGGTCAAGGACGGCGACGTGATGCATTTCCTGTTCAACACCTGACGGGGCAGGGGGGCGGCGCGGTGATCTCCTCTGTGAAACACGCGGTCCGGTCCCGTCTGATCGCGCAACGCGCACGGTCTTACTTTGTCCGGCTGGGTCTGGCTGTTCCGGATGTGCGCGTGGCCCACAGTTCCGCGTTGCGCACGCCCTATGAAATGCGCCTGTCACGCGAAGGTGGCCGTGTCACAGCACTTTATAATCTGTCGATGTTCCGCCATGGCTCGTACCAGATGAAGCACCTGTCGGCGGCATACTGGTACTGGTTTGCCCAAGCCGGCGACGTGCGCGCGGCGCTGTGCGATCTGTCCGACGGCGAACGTGCCGGACGGGCGCGCTTTGCCTACTCCAGCAATCGCGACGCGGTGATCGCGCTGCCGGACGCGTATTTCTTTCGCGATCGCGGATTTGCCGATGCCGACCGTCTGGGGCAGCAGGCGCCTGCGTGGCAGGACCGAAGTGAAGAGATCCTCGGGCGCGGTTCGGCCAATGGCATCGGGCTGTTTACCTGTGATCCTGCCAACGCGCGCACACCCGGCGTGATGCAAAGGATGCGTCTTGCAATGCTCAGCCGAGATATCGACGGTGTTGATGTCCGCTTTGCCCCCGGCTCGCGCGACTATGTCGATGCCGAGCTGGATGCGGCGGGCCTGATAGGGCCGAAAGTGCCGCAGGACAGTTGGGCCGGTCGCAAGTTCGCCATCGACATCGACGGTGTCACCAACACGTGGGACAATTTCCTGCGGCGGCTCAAGATGGGGTGTTGCGTGCTCAAGGTCGCAAGCCCGTTCGGCTTTGCCCAGTGGTACTACCCGTTGCTGCGCCCCTTTGAACACTACGTGCCCATCCGCGCCGATCTGAGCGACTTGGCCGAACAGATCGACTGGGTCCGCGCGCATCCCGCGAAAGCCGCGCAAATCGCCGAAGCCGGTCAAGCCGCGGCGCGCGCGCTTACCTTCGAAACCGAAACCGCCCGCGCCGTGGAACTCATGACCACCCACGCTTAGGCCGCTTGGTGCGTTTGGCCACCATATCGGAACGATTTGACGCATGTCGCACCGGTTTTCATCGGCCATTAAGACCTGCGCCCTACACCGGTCCGCGTTTAGTTGGTTGATTGGTACGTCATGAAACAGTTTATTTTCGTCGTCCTCGCGATCATCACCGCCCTGATTTCAGACGCCCCCGTGCTGCATGCCGCGTCTGAAAGCCCGCAAGTCATCCGCCAGAAAATCAACCTTTCCGGCCGCCAGCGCATGTTGTCACAACGCATGTCTGCGGCTGCGTGTATCGCGATGACAGGGCTGGCCAATGGCGAACGCGCAATGGTCGCGCAGTCTGCACATGATGAATTCCAAAACGTTCTCAATGGGCTGCGCGACGGTGATGCCGCCCTGGGCTTGCCGTCGGCAAGCAGCGCAGAGGTGCGCGCCGCCCTCGATACCGTCGCCGCAACATGGACTGCGATCAGCCCTCCGGTCCAACAACTCGCGGCAGGCTACGCCAACGTTCATGCCATCCAGCAGATCATGCAAACCAACACCGACCTCCTGCGCCAAAGCAATGCAGCCGTGCAGGAAATCGTTGCCAAGTACGGCGGCTCATCCATCGCTGCCGACATGGCCAAAGCCATCGACATCGCCGGCCGCCAGCGCATGCTCAGCCAGCGCATGGTCAAAGCGGCCTGTTTCGTGTTCGTCGACATCGGCGACACCGACGTCCGCGGAGAGCTGAGTGCGGCGATCACCCTGTTTGATACGTCACTGAACGATCTGATGAATGGCAACCTGTCCGAAGGGATCGCCGCGCCACCGTCACCCGCTGTGGCACAGCAACTGGCGCGCGTGGCCGAGCTCTGGCAACCGTTCCGGCGCCAGTTGGAAGACATGTCCTCCGGCACCCGTGCGGGTCCAGATGACCTTCTCGCCATCGCGGCCTCAGGCGACGTGGTGCTGCGCGAAAGCAACCAGGCCGTATTGCGCTACGTAGACTAGAACCCTTCGCCAAACGGCTGGCAGCGGGTTGGGTTTCTCCAAACTCAGGACCGGACGAAAGTAAAAACTCTACCATTCCCCCCATGGCTGGACCGAACGTCCAACATTCTTTCGAAGAAGCCACGCAACGGCCCTTGTGATTCAAGAACACGCCGCGTATTCACGACGGCGGAGACGTGGCCGAGTGGTCGAAGGCGCTCCCCTGCTAAGGGCCGAGACAGGCCGCAAAAATCATATTGCTTTCAACTGGTTAGGCGTCGGTGCCGGTATGGCCTGTGTCAGATTTGTGTCAACGCGCAAATCCCAGCCATGCTCGAAAAGCTCCGCACCCAGCCCCGCGGGCGCCAGCTTGGTGTAGTCCATCGCGATGCCTGCCGTTTCCCAGCCGCCCCGCGCCATCAGCTGCACCAGATCCTTGTTGTGCGCCCAGAACCACGTGGCCCAGGTGTGCCGGCAGACATGTGGCGTGACGGCCGCACCCAGCCCCGCGGCTGTGCGCGCCTGTCCAAATGCCTCGGCGATCTGCCCCCCGCCGTTTTGCCGGATCACGTAAGCCTTGCCCTTGGGGGTGCGGAACACCCGGCCCAGTTCGGGCAGGCCAAGGGTTGCCAGCATGCGCTTGGCGCGCGTCGGCACCAGCACGCGGCGGGCGTGCCCGTTCTTGGTTTGCGCGATGAATGCCTCCTGCGCCTCGAGGTCGAGATCCGCGCGATCGAGCGCCAGCATCTCGCCGGTGCGGCAGCCGGTGCCCAGCAGGAACGCGATCTGCGCGGCGGTGCCCGGTGCGGCGGCGGTGATCAGCGCCTCGGCCTCGGCAGGCGTCAGCCACCGTTTGCGCGGGGCCGCGGCCTTGCGCCGGCGCAGGCGCCGCGGGGCGCATTTGCCGTCATCGGCTGCCATGTTGATGATGGCCGAGATCGGCGTGATGACCTGTCGGTTGATCGTGGCCGGTGCCGCGTCCGGATAGAGCGCGCGGGCGCAGGCGTTCACCGCGTCGTTGTCCACGTCGGCCAAGAGCGTGTCCGGCCCAAAGTGCTGCAGGATAGGGCCCAGAAAGCGCGTCTCGCCGCCCGCCTCGATATAGGGCAGCGCTGCCTGCGCAAAGGTCAGCCGCACTTGCCGGCCATAGGCGTGACGTTCGAGCGCCTCGGTTTGCAGTTTGATGCGGTAGGCGTCCGCCTGGGCGCGGTTGCCAAGGCCAGTGCTCTCGCGTATGCGCTGCCCGGCAACGGTGCCCCGGACGTGCCAAATCTTGCCGCGCTTGTAGAGGGTGAGCCCCATGTGTCGTCCTCGGGTTCAGGGTGATCAGGCGCGTTCTGCGGTTGCACGAACACTGCCACCAAATCCGCGGGCCTGTAAAGGATGCGCACGCGCCCGCGCGCCCGCACCCAAGGCAGCGTGCCGTCATTGCGCAGCGCATCAAGGCCGGCGCGGCTGGTGTGCACGCCAAGGCGCGCCAGATACGCCACCGCCTGGTCCGTGCTCAGGTTTATCGGCGCCGCCGCGGTCATGCGTCCGCAGGCAACAGATCTGCCGGCTTGATCTGCAGCGCGCGCGCCATCTGCACCAGCCGCGAGATCGAGATCCGGTTGTGCCCCTCTTCGTACTTTTGGATCTGCTGGAACGAGATCTCGCACTCATGGGCGAGATCCGCCTGCGACATGCCGCTGTTCTTGCGGGCTGCGCGCAGCAGCTTGCCGGCCTCCTGGTCGATCTGTTTGAGCGTTTTGGCCATGGTTGGGTGTCCTCTCAGTTTCCATCAGAAAGTGGCGGCAGATCGTCAATGCTGCGCATCATGTCCACTGCCCACGGGACCAGCTCGATGATTCCCGCGCGCAACGACGCGTGGTTTTCGTCAGAGCTTTCCATGTGGGCTGCTATGATGCAGATCTGACCAACCAGAAACCCGGCAAGCATCGCCTGCAAATCATCTGCCTCGCCGGGTTTGATTTTCCGACCGGCTTCTGCAAACGCTTTCACGAGCAGCTTGCGCGACCGCTCGGCAATTCGATCCGTTGGGTTGGTCGGATCAAAGGGCGTCGCATTGTATTTGCGTTGAAAACTCACTGACCGCTCCCTTTCGGGTCACATGAAAACAGCACGAGATAATCAGCTTCGATGATGTTCTCGCGGCGCTTGATCAGTGCTGCGGCGCATTCGGATTCCGACCGAAATTCGTAGCTTTCCACTGAGCACCACGCGCCCAGGCACATGCCGATCTTTATGGTCAAAACCCACATTGCTAGTGTCCTTTCCCTAAGTCTCTGCGCCCAGCCGGGCCTGCATTTCGTCGATGCTCTCGTCAAAGACGGGTAGCCGCCCGGCGTCTGCCGCATCGGCCACAGCGCGCAATCCAGCCGCCGTGATCCGCACGAAATGTCCATCGGCTGCGCTTTCCACCAAGCCGAGTTCAGCGAGCCGGGCTGTGCGTTGATCGCCAATGAGCAGCACAAGCCGCGAGGACAATGTCCGCAGCAGTTCCAGTCGCCGTATCCCGAGCCGGTGCCGCATCACGTCATTTCCGCAGGCAGCCACGCGTCGATCGCTGCCGCCTCGTCGCGGCTCAGTCCCAACGCCTCGCGATAGCCGTCATTGCAAAACAGCTTTTCCAGCTCTGCAGCCTTCTTGCCCTTGTTCAGCGTCGCAAAGGCCGGATCGAGTGCCTCGGCTTTCTCTGCCGGCACCAGTGCCGCCCAGATATCGTCGAGACGCTCGGCGGGCAGGCGCTTGAAGCAGTTGGCCGCGTCGGGTGTCCAGATCTTGCGGATGTCGATCTCGAGCGTGCCGGCCAGTTTGCTCTGAAAAGCCGACAGATCCTGCGGGCCAAAGGCGCGCGCCAGATGGCGCGTCAGGACCGCGTTGCGATGCTTGGTGCTCTGGTCCATGAACGCCTGAAAACCTGCCAGATCCGGGCCCCTGTCAAGCTGTGGGCCATCGGTCAGGCGCGCGTTCAGGTGCAGATTGCTGTCACGCTCAGGCGTGATAGCGGGCGGATTGAACGTGACCTGCAGCGGGCTGTTCCAAGCCTGCAGCCCGGCCTCGAGCTGGTAGGCCAGCAGCCACAGCAGATAATCGTGCCGGTTCAGCAGTGCCGTCTGTGTGGCCGCTGTGACGATGCGGGCAAAATCGTCCCGCGCGTTTTGCGGTGTCGGCTTGGGTGTCAGTTTTTCGGCGGTGTCGGCGTCGCTGCCCTGATCCCGATCGCGCGCGGGTTCCTGCGCCTTGTCGCGCCATGCCCCGCTGATCTGCGGTAGGCCGTCGCGATCGACATACACAAAGATGCCGGACGTTGCATAAGTGGTTTCGTCCCAGTCGCCATCGAGCCGCGCCTGCAGTGCGGCAAGCTGCGCCTTGCCGGCATCGTCGATCGTGTCGGTGCGCAGCGCCTCGGTCAGTCGATCGTATTCGCTGGCGTCGGCCTCGGGCAGCTCGCCCGGCGTGCGCGCGATGTTGTCATGCCCTGCCACGTCGCCGGCGCTCGGATAGGGGTTGTCGATCACGGGTTTGGCCCAAAGCCATGCGCCCTTGATGCTCTCGGCATGGGCGCTGATCTTGTCGGCAAAGAGCTTGGCCAGCAGATCCGGGTCGTGCAGCACCGCCTGATCGCGAAACAGATCCTCGGTCACTGTTCCGCCCGCATCCTGATAGGCGTCGACGCCCACGAAAACGGCGCGCCGATCGTCGCCCATGACAACGGTTTCCTCAAGCGCATGGCGCACACTGAATGCGCCCATTTGCTTTTCGATCGCGGCGCGCAGCACGGCGATCTCGCGCTCGGGACTTGGCGCGATCGTGAGCGTGCGGGCAACGTCGAGCGTGATGTCGCCGCTGGCCAGCGCATCGAGCGTTTCGGTTGTCAGGCTGGCCAGTGCGAGGCGGCGTTTGACGTGGCGCAGCTCGACGCCAAAGGCGTGCGCGATCATTTCGGGTTCGGTGCCTTGCGCGCGCATCGCGGCATAAGCGCGGATTTCTTGTGTCGCTGTCAGGGGCACATAAGATGTTGCCGCAGCACCCGCCCAGGCGCGCGCCGTCGCCGGATCGTCCGTCGTCACGCAGGGAATGGCGTCCCAGTCCGGCTCGCGGGCCTCGGCCAGCTCTGACCCGCTCCTGCGCAAGTGCTGCAAGGCGGCAAGCCGGCGCCCGCCATCGACGGTTTCCGGTGCATCGGGGTTTGGCAGAAAGCAGGCCAGTGGCTGGATCAGCCCGGCAACGGCGATCGACATCGCGAGTGCCGCGACCTCGTCGCTGTCATGATCGTCGGCCTGACGTGGATTGATGTTGCTCAGCGTGATGTCGTCGAGCGGGAAAAAGCGGATATTGCTGTTTGGCGCGGTCATGTCGTCCTCAATAGGTTGGGTCGCTGGCGTCGATGGCCCGCAACAGACGCAGCAGATCTGCGCGATCGACGGCAAATGTGTTGCCGCGTTCTGGGACATCTTCGACGTCGTGGATCGACAGGATCAGCTTGCCCGGCTCGAGGTTTGGGGCCTCGACAACGGAGAAAGCATTGTTGTTGTACGGTTCATCACCGCTCGGGCTGATGGAAAAATTCATGTCAGATCCTCGTTAAAGCAGCATGTTCTGGTGGTGCCCGTCTGTCGGGTTGCACAGCTCGTCAATGCCGAGCACGCACCATGCGTCGCCGGTTTCGCGGGCGCGGCGTCGCGCATAATCGACCGCAGCGGCGCGGTTGCTGAACCGTTGTTTTGGAGCCGTGGTCGAGTGCTGTGATGTCGGCATGCGCGTGACCATCCAGAACTCTTGCTCGGGTGCGGGTTGTGGCAATGTGTTCTCCTGAAAAAATGGCCGGGAGACTACGCCCCCGGCCAGTTGGGGAGGTGCCGAGGTTGACGGGCAGACGTCTCTCGGCGGCGAATGTCGTCAGCGCGGGGCGGCGATGCGCCCGCGCCACGCGTCAAAGTTCGTGCGCAACTGGTAAAAGCGCTGCTGTGCGCCGCGGTCGGTGTCGAGATCGCGGCGGCTGGTGATCTTGCACACGTCCCGCAGATACTGGGCGGATGCGTGCGGGTTGAAATTCGTGTTGATCAGCCCGCATCGCATGGCGGCAAAGGTGCCGAATTGCGGCTCGTTGCAGAGCAGGCCGGCCTGTTGTGAGACGGGCATCTGTGCGAGGCGTCGGCTGGGCGCGTTCATTGCTCTGCACCCCTCGTGATCAGGGCCGGGCAATTGGCGCGCACCGCGCCATCCGGGCAATCACATGCGGGCCAATGGGGGCACGAAAAGACAGTCGACGCGCGCGGAGTCTGGGAGGAATTTACCCGCGCGCGCCCACCGTCCCGGCCTTTCCCACCTGGCGCGAGAATGACATGCAGCATGTCGAGGGCCCGGCGCGCGGTGCCCCCGACAGCTGCCCCGATCCTGTCCTGCAACGAGGGGGTTGGCGCTGCAGCGTCACGGGAGGGTCGAGGCGCACTCATGCTGCGTCCTCGATTGCAAAGGCCTCGATCACGCGGTTCGCGGTCTTGAGCCATTCAATGTGCAGGGTTTCCGGGTCGTCGTGCATGACGGAAACCCCGAAAAGGCTAATCTCGAACAGGCATGGCGGTGTCACGTCACGCCAGTTTTCTGGGATGCCCCAAAAGCCACCGTTGTTTTGAACGAGGTTTTGCAAGGCCAGACCCCGTGCGCTCGGGCTGACGTCCATCAGTGTTTCGACTGCGCCGCGCAGCAGAGGTTCAAGGGCGACCGGGCTCATGCCGCACCCTTCGCAGCGAGCGGTGCGACCTGGTGCAAGTGATTTTGCAGCATGTCGATCGAGGCGATCGTCGATGCCAGTTCGTCGCAAAGGTGTTGGGTCATCGCTTCGATGCGTTCCAACTGGGTTTCGTCGCTGGCGCGGGAGGCAAGTACCTCGGCAGCCAGATCGGGTAGGATCATGACCAACATCGCCTGCTCTTCTTGGGAAAAGCCGCAGTATGGCCAGAGCGGGTTGCCATTGGCGAGGCGCCTAAGAACGTCGTTGCTCACCAGCGTTGGGGCTTGGGTATCCAGCGTCATTGTGATCTCCTCGGGTGAAATCGCGATCTGCGGCCTGTTGGATCGATGCCCGGGTCGGCGTGCGTCTTCGGCGATACACCAAATGTGTACTACACGATATATGTAATCACAACTTAAAAAGTACACAAAATGTCAAATTCTTGTTTGACACACTCTGTTATGGTTAACAGAGGTGGGACATTTGTTGGGGGCGTCCATGATTTACGAAGATGCGCTCGCGCAACTTTTCGCTGAATCCCGGTCTATGCTTGCGCGTGCTGGTCTGAGCGTCAGGACACAAGCAAGTACAGAGATGCAGGAAGAGGAGATGTTTCCGCATCGAAAACGAGAAAATCATCCAGTCCTATCGACTTCGCATCATGACTTTGCCGCGGACGATGCGTTTTCAATCATGGTTGATGACGAAAGCGGACTAGCAGCCGGAATGGCTTGCAAACATGTTAGGCTCGGACGGGACAATCTCGCTAACCATTTGGCGTCCAGCAATCGTCGTTTTTACGGTGATGGGCTCGTTACAGCCAATAGGAGTGTCGCCGCGCAGCTTTCCGGGTCACTTGCATATCAGGGTGAACTCTTTTTGCTAGAAAAGTGGCGGCAGGGGAAAGCGCCTGTTTCGGCCATTATGCATTTGGCTCATAGCCTGTGTGCCTTGAAATGGAATGCAGATTGGCATTTCGCTTTTATGCCAGTAGCGATCCTACATAAGTCGCCTGCGTGGGGCTTTCATCGTCATCAATTGTGCACGCAAAAGTATCACGAAAGCATACCATTGCGATCCTCGCTTGAATGTCTGGTTTACTCCAGCCGGCAGGAGATCTGCGAGCGTGCTGAAACGATATCCGAGCAGCCAAACGTACTTCACGAGTTATCGGCTAGAAGCAATAGCTGACAATCAGTTTGGTCTTATCTGGAGCCACCACTGGTAGCTGCATCCTGATGTATTCTTCATCAAGCGAGATTTGATCCCCACGGGAACGCACCGACATTTTGATTGGGTCCGAGAACGTTGGTTTGTTCGTTCTTGATGCGCTTCTGTAGCTGACGACCATGGCGTTTTTTTCTTCTGGTGGGAGGAGATCAAGCAGTCTTGATAGTCGAGCTGTATCAGTTCCCAAGTGTTTGGCGGCAAGGCTCATTCCGCCTATTCTTTTTGCTGTAATCTTTGTGTCATGTCGTCCGGGCGGCTCGATCAGGTCAAAGGCTTCTTGGATTTGTCCGCACGCCTCTAGGCGTCCGTTGTTTTCGCGCCACCAGTTTAGCACATCCTCGACCAGCGGGCGGCCATATTGGAGGGCTTGCCGTCTGGAAATCTCGCGGCCCAGGTCATCGATGACCTTTTGGGCCTGAGCCCCTAGTGCAGCTTGATATTTCGGATCAACGCGGACATCGAGCCTGGCGTCCGTTTGCATCATTTCTTCGAGCGTCGCGCCAAGTATTTCACCAAGCTTCATGACAAGCATCACGCTTGGCACTGGGATCTTGTTTGGGGTCACTCGGGCCGTTCGGAACAAATTCGGCAGCATAGATCGGCTGGCAATCTGGCTGGAAACTGATGTGGCGTTTAAGCCAGCATCTTTGATGCGTTTTTCCCAGCTTAGGACGATGTTTGGGTCAATACTCATGTTCAATAGTCGAATAAATTAGCCTATCAGGCCAATATATTGACGTGTTTTGAGATATCAAGTACGCCTGAAACCATGCAACGTTGGATTGATTTTTTTCTATTTAAGGTAGTTGTTTTAGCGAGTTTTTTGGGGGTTTCTCCGAACCGCTCAGCAGATCTGTTGTCTCGGTTACTGATGCCAAAGCATCCATCAAGCCGACCAGAACATCACTCGGGAGCTGAGAGTAAGCGCCGCCAACCATAAAGTTGACGTCAACACGGTGTGAGTTCCACAAGTACATCATCACCTCAAGAGCCGGGAAACTCCGAGCGTTTTCCATGTTGCTGATATTCGATACGGTCCGCCCGGTCGCATCGCCAAGCTCTTTTTGACTTAGTTGGGCAAACTCGCGTGCGGCCTTTAAGCGTATCGCAGCTGATACATTGTCAAATTTCCCCTGCCTAGACAGGGTTGCGTAGTCCACTTTTCCCATACGCTTTCTATAAATACACTAATCGTGTAAACCTAGTGCATAAAAAAGCTACTTTCAATAGTACACAAAATATGTACAAATGACCCCATGAGCGATGCAGAACAATTCGTGAAAGAGGTTGGGCGCCAGCGGTTGATAGAGCGCTTGGGTGTTAGTGAGCAGGCGGTAACGAACGGCATAAGCAGGGGGCTTCCCGCTCGTTGGTATGCCGCGAGTAAACAGCTTGCTGACGAGATGGGGGTGGAGTGTTCACCTAAAATGTTCGGCATGATCGGAGTGGAAACTGAGGACACAGCGTCCAAGGCTGCGGAGTGAGTGGGGGCGAGGATGAGCCGTGCTGACAAACATTCTTCGCAGGTGGCAAACGCTAGCGCGAAGCGGTCTGACGCAACAATCAACGTGGTTGTTGAGGCGGGCTATACCAGACCCTCCGAAATGAAGGTTTTACCTAAGTCCAGCGTGTTACCTGACGCCCAAGCGTTCGTCGATTTCTCCGCAGCCCTGGCAAGTCCAAATCTCGTCGCGTGCACCAAGGGCGCCGAATGGGCCTGTCGACACTTTGGAGGATGTTCTGCGAAGGCCGTGATAGCCACAGCTTGGACATGGTTCGCCGTGAGACCTGTCTGGCAGGTTTTTGCTTGCCTCGAGTTCTGCAACGCGTGCTTCCAGGGAGGCGATCCTTTTGGGTGTTTCCGTCAGCGTTTTCCAGATCGGTGCTTTGTCAAGGATCTTCAAAATGTCTGATACTGAAAGCATGGGTTATTCCCCTGTTTTGACCGAGGGTGATTGGCGCATCATTGAGCGATTTGAGAGTCGCCTCAGTTCCATCGAAATAATTCGCACCAACGGGCTGCTAGAGCTTCGTACCGTCATTCACCTCAATGATTCCACAAGCTCTGGCAAGCGCGCTGCCAGTCCTGAGGCTTCCGCATGACGAGTTCATCCAAACTCCTGGCTAAAACTCAGGTCGCCAAACACAAACCGGCCTTCGGCCCCGTCATTCAGGCGGACGATTACCGTGCCCGAAACCATATTGCTTTTCCTGCTGATGATCGCGTTGCCTGTACGGCCATCGTTGCACGTGATCGGGGCTGTAATCGTAACATTGCTGTCGAGCGCGTCGTACGTGCCCGAACAGTTGAGGCCGCGGGTGTTGCTGACCGAAAAACGTCCGCCGCCAAGGTCCGCCGCGGCTGTCCCTTGCGCCGGAACCCCCGCCAATTCCCCGTTGACGGGCACTTGTATTCCGCAAGCACTGACCAAGAGCGTTGCGCCTACGCCTGTTACCCATTTCCGCATTACCGTATCCTTCAAATTATCCATCGTTTAGATGGCACTATCAATGGCTGCCACCATTCCGGGTATTTCAATACTTGGCAAGGGGTGCGCGCATGAACCCGTACCGCTGCATCCACGGTTTTTCGGCCATTGTCATGCTGCAGCAGCTCGTTGCCCTGCGGCGTGGCGTCGAGTGTCACGGCGCGCGCTGGGACAAGAGGGGCGCGCGATGACGGCTGCGGGCGACATCGTGCAGATCGGTGGCATCACCCTGATCCATGGCGATGCATTTGATCATCTGCCAACCTTTGTCGGTCAGTGTGATCTCTTGTGCACGGACCATCCGTATCGCCTGACATCCGGTGGGTGCGCCGCACCGGGCGAAGGTCCGATGTCCGGCATGTTCGATGCGTCTGACTACGACAATTCCGGCGATCTGATGGCCATTGTCGAGTGGTCGCAGACCGCAGGCCCGATCTACCGCGCGCTGAAACCGGATGCGGATGCGTATGTGATGGTCAATGACAAGAACCTCGCGCTGGCGCATGGCGCGTTCATCGGTGCCGGTTTTGCGCTGCACAATGTGCTTGTCTGGGACAAGGGCGCGCCCACCCGAAATCGCTGGTATATGAAAAACCTCGAGTTCACGCTGTATTTCTGGAAGGGACGGGCGGACAAGCCAATCAACAATCCCGGATCGACGCAGCTCTGGCGCGAACACCGCCCACCTAACAGGGTTCATCCAACACAAAAACCAGTCTGCCTGATGCGGCACTACATAGCCAATTCATCGCAACCGGATGACGTGGTGCTCGATCCCTACATGGGGTCCGGTTCCACACTGGTTGCTGCGGCACAAGAGGGTCGACGGGGGATCGGCATCGAAATCAATGCCGAACACTTTGCCAACGCCGTTGATCGGGTGCGCGAGGTGGCTGAATGATTTTTTATGGCAAGTTGGCGGGTTCCTCCCTTGCGGCGTCGTTGCGCCGCCCCGCCTTCTCGGCCTCACAAGAGCAAAGATTTTCGCTCTTGAAGGGTCGCTATGGCTTTGGCCTTAGCGTCCTGATGGGTATCGCCGCGAAACACGTCGCCGACGCGATTTGCGTTGGTTCCGAGCTTTTGAACGATATCCGTGAACGTCTCGCCTTGCAGTCTCATGATCCAGGCCGTAACGGCATTCTGATCGGAGAGCTGCGGTCGCTTGATGGCGATTGCGTTCAACTCGTCACCCGTGATTGGGTGAGTGATGGTTGCCATGGGAATCTCCTCCTTTGGCAATCGCGGTTCCGGAGGGTGAGATATCCGGTTCCGCAAGAGGCCGTGCTTTCGTTCAGTGGCACGGTTTCACTGCCCCGGCAGTTTGGGCCGAATCGGTCCTACTGCCGGGGATTTAAGCATGGCCTGCCGGTTGCAATGCACAAGGGGTTTCTTGCCTATAAAGTGCATAACTCTGTGCAAACCACAGCTTATAGTGTGGATACATACCCGCTAAGGACTAGTTTGCGGGTCTTCGGCCACGCTCTTTTTGCGTGTTGCAGTGCGGTGGCGACATGACAAAGCGTCTGGTCGATGTCTCGCATCTTGAGCATGTTCATGCGCATGCTGGCCCGAGGCCGATGCTGGAATGGCTGCCGATCTCCAACCTTGTCATCGACGAATCCTATCAGCGGCCATTGGGCGACAAAAACTGGGCGCACATTCGGCGCATTGCCGCAGCGTTCAACTGGGCCAAGTTTCAATCCTGCCTTGTGACGCCTGTCGACGGCGTTTTTTTTGCCATCATTGATGGTCAGCATCGAACGCATGCGGCTGCGTTGATCGGCGAAACGAGCGTGCCCTGCCTGATCAGCGAAATGGACCAGCGCGCTGCGGCCCTCAGTTTCACGGCGGTCAACGCCGAGGTCACAGCGATCTCGTCGTTCCATGTTTATCGCGCGGCACTGACTGCGGGTGAGGATTGGGCATGTGCGCTGGGAGATCTTGAGCCGGATTTCGGGGTCAAGGTGTCGACCTTCCAAAAGTCGTCGGCAACCAAATCCGCAGGAGAACTGTTCTGCATCGGGCTGTTGCGGCGCTACACGTCGCCAGAGCGATTGCCAATTCTGCGACTTGTCATCGGCGCGCTCAGTGCCAGTCGCTTGCGTAGCGACATGACGGCATGGTCGCAGGCGTTGATCAAGCCAATGCTCGAGCTCGTCGAGGGATTGCCGTCTCGCCCGTCCAGTGCCGAAGTGATCGCGTTTCTTGATGGCCTCGATTTGCAACAGATCGAACGTGCTGTTGCGCGGCTGAAACAGCAGCCGACTTATGCTCGCACATCGGGATTGGTGCTGCGTCGCGAGGCGCTGACACGTTTGTGGAACCGCAGGAGGTAATGAATATGGGATGCAATGCAGGCAGACTTGCTGCGGACCTGGATGCCGCACTTGATGGCGAGCTCGCACCAAGTATAACCACGTCCCGTGCGCCGGATCTGGGTGTGGACATGGAGCGTGCGTTGGGGTTTGCGCCCGCTGCCGCGGGCGGCGCGGCCCCTATCCGTCAGGCATCGGTTATGGCCGATGACGAACCGATCGACATCGACCGTAAACGCGGGCTAGCCAGCCTAAAGGCGGAATTCTGCCAGCGTGTGCGCCACGACGATGTCGCGGGCGCACTCGACCTGTCCTATCCGGCTGAGTGGTTTGACACGGCTGACAATGGCTATGACGCCACGCTGTGCCGATCACTGTTTGCGGCAGTGTTTCACGGCGCGCTGCGCGACGATCTGCGCGAGGCGCTGCGGGCCGAAAAAATGCTGCGCAAAGATGGCAAGCCGCCAGTCATGACGCCGTGGCTGCGATCGCAGTCGCCATTCGAGGTTGCCAGCAACGCGGGGTTCGACGCGCAGGCCCTTGTGGGTCGGTGTCGTGCGGCATTCCGGTCCTGGGACACACTCAAGGCGCTTGAGGCGCGGTTGCGACCGCAGCCGCACGATAAACAGCGGGCATAGATCCGCGCAAAGGCGGTTCGAGGCAGGGCCGCGACCGTAAGAGGCGAGGGGGGTGTGATGGTCACACGCCCAACAGAGGGGGCTTGCCCCATGAGCAGGGTCAACTTGGCGCGAAAACCAGAAAAGCCGGCGCCTAATTTTGGTGAGTTTGACGGCGTGCTGATAGACGCTGGCGAGTGGCGTCAAAAGCGATACGGTTGGGCGGAAGCGGTCCGGCGAGACCCATCGCTAAGCGATGGTGCAAAGCTGGTGGCGCACACACTGGCATTCGATTTCGCAAACGCTCTGACGATGCAATGCAACCCGTCATTTACGGAAATCGCACAAGTCTTGGGTGCCTCAAAGGGTACCCGCAAACGTCACATTCACGAACTTGTCGATGCCGGTTGGATTGTGATCGTCCCAGGCCAAGGGTCGGGCAACAATTCGTGGTACGGTTTTGTTTCGAGGGCCGACGTCATTGCGATAAAAGGGCGCAAATTTGACCCCTCCAAAAGGGTCCAAAATTGCACCCTTTCTTCCCAAAAATCAGACGCCCAAAAGGGGTCAAATTTGAACGCGAAAGGGGTCAAATTTGAACACCCCCTATATATAGATAAACCATATAAGAACCATAAGGGCGTGCGGGTTCGCGCGCGCACTTCTGAGAACCCATCTGTAATCGCAGACGTTTGTCGCCGTGTTGAAGCCTTTCGACAAGGGCGAGCAAGCGCGTTCGACGATGCTCAAGACTGGATACTGTCTCACTTGCTCGCGGCGGAAATGCTGACCGACGACGAGCTCGAAACCATTGGAATTTTTGCCGTGAAAGGGGAGCGCGATGACTGACGCGATCGCATCGACCGAAACGGGCCGCGACCGGGTGCGCCGGTTGTTGCTTTCACCGTTGCTTGCGGATGGGTTCAGGCTCAAGCGTGGGCCATCTGCTGACGACCGGGCCAAATTGGAAAGCGAGGCCGCGAGGCAAGATCGTGAGCGCAAGTTTTGCGATCTGATCGCTGATGACTTGGCCTATGCGAAGGACGAAACGCTCAAAACCCTGCGCGAAAGCCTTGTGACCCAAGGGCTTGGGTCAGCTAAACGGTTCTGGCCGAAACGGGCGACAATCTTGGGCCTCGCCGAGCACTTTCAGCCCCGCCCGTTGTCGCAAACGCCGTACGTGCGCAGTTGGTTTCTCTCTAGGGCAGGCGAGGCTGCGTGGCAGAACGGTCGGTTGCTTGCCGAGTTCGATTTTGTCTGGCGCCACAAGCGCGGGCCCGTGACAGATCGGGAGCGCCAGATGGTGGCGCGGGCTGCGTTCGACATCGACAGGCGCGCGCAGGTGTTGCGCGATCGCAAGGCGCGCGGTGTTGAAATGGTCGAGGCTGAGTTGGGGGAGCTCGGAGCGATCGAAGACCGTTCGGCCCGGTTGCTTGAGTTGGTGCAGCAGGGCGTCACAAACCGTGCTACGGCAGGTGCCGCATGATCCCGTCGCGGGTGCGTGCGGCACAGGGCGCGGTGACCAGCGTGACGCGTTGTCCAGAGGGGCGGCAACTGATAGGCATTCGAGGGCTGCTCGAGTGGGCGTTCGGCGTAGAGTGGGCGAGCCTTGAGCATGACGAGGTTGGCCGTATCGGGCCCGATGGTTTTGGTCATCGCAGCGCAACAGCGAACATCTGCGACATGCTTGCTCTTGGCGATCCGTCAGAGGATCCCGGTCGCGGCGTCAAGGTCGATACCTTTGGGGGGCGCAGCTATCCGCACGATGACGCTGATCTGATTGCCTCGCTGGTTGTCCGCAGCTTGCGCTGGGACGAAGCTGTCCAGGTGGCAGAGTGTGCCCGTGCTCAAGCTGTGCCGCAATGGGATCTTGGGCCAACGCAGTGTCTGCCCCGCGGATGGGCCAAGCCAAACCAGCATGGGCGACGTGCGCAGACCGAAACGCTGCAGCCCAGCACGTATCGCTCGCGAGGCATCCTGCGCCGCTGCAAGCCGGTGCATTGCCCCGTGCATTTCGCACCTGACGCCTCACAGATCGCCGCAGCGAGACGGGCCTATAGCCAGTGGGTGATAAATTTGCTACACCTGCGCGAGGTCATGAAAGCGCAAAGATTTCAGAAGTTTACGATGATCGACGCCTTGCCTGCACAACGTCCTTGGAAAAAAACCCTTTGACAGATCCGAGCTTCCGTTGACATAAAGCCGGTGAACACATTTGCGCCCGCTTGGATCACTCCGAGCGGGCGCTTTGCTTTTGGGGGTGCCGCGTGCTGCGCATCGGAGACAATCTTGTGCAGTTCGAACGCGGGCTGACCGACATCGCACAGCGTCAATTGCCGTTCGCAATGTCGCAGGCGTTGAACGACGCTGCCAAGGACGGCGCCGAGGCCATTGTGGATCACCTGCGAGCCCGGCTCGACAGGCCCACCCCTTTCACGCTCCGGGGGACATACGTGAAGCGGTCGAGCAAGCGCAAGCTGACGGCGATCGTGGGCATCAAGGACATTCAAGCCGAATACCTCGGGCGTCTTGACACCGGGGGGGTGCGCAGGCCGAGGGGGCGGGCGTTGCTGGTGCCGGTTGATGCCCGGTTGAACAAATATGGCAACCTGTCGCGCGGGGCGATGCAGCGTTTGACAAAGCGCAAGAACGTGTTCGTCGGGCGGGTCAAAGGCGTGGGAGGGGTCTGGCAGCGTCCGTCCAAAAGGGCCAAGCCCGGCGCAGCGCCAAAGCTGCTGGTTCGGTTTACCGACCGCGCTGAATACGAGCGGCAGCTTGATGTCGAGCGTGCTGTCGAGCGCGCGGTGCGTGCGGGGTTTCCGCGCCACCTGGTGCGACGGCTGACAGCGGCGATGACCGCGGCCCGCTAAGGGTCCTTCCCAGACCCCCAACGCACACGGGTAATTCGCACCCCGGTTCTTGTGCGTTTTTTGCGCAGCGAAGGCTTACAGATTCGGATGGAGTTGTTGTTGATGCGGGCCGCCGCGAAAGATCTCGAGTTGATGGACGTTCCGGTTCCGGACAGCGTTGCAGCGCTCGTTGCAACCTACCCTTTGCCCGTAGGTGTGCCCGATGCGGACATGAATCAGGCCGAGATTGCGCAGGCGCTGAACACGACGGTGCCAACCGTAAAGCGCTGGTTGAATGAGGCTGACTTTCCGGTCATCCAGCGTGGCGGCATGGGCAAGGCGTACATCATGCGGCTGTCGCAGTGTTACGCCTGGAAACAGGATCGCGATGCTGCTGAGAAGCTGCGCGACAAACACAACAAGGACGCCGCAGCGCGGTTGCAGGCCACGTTCCTGTCGGTGGATGTCGACGATACGGCAGCCACGCTTACAGCCCGGCAGCGTCGCGACTTGGCCGAGGCTGATTTCGCATACAACCGCGCCGCAAAAGAGCGCCAAGAGCTGTTGCCGGTCGACGATGTGCGTGACGTGCTCGAGGGGATGATGATTGCGTTCCGCGATGCGATCGAAGCGCAGGCAGATCGCCTTGAACGCGAGGCAGGATTGAGCGTGCCGCAGGTTGAACTGCTGCGGCGGTCGGGACGCGACACGCTCGAGGCCGTGATTGCTACGATCCAGACAGATCTGCTTGACGATCAGGATGATCAGCCTGCAAGCCGGGCAGGCTAGAGCGCCGCAATGTCGATCGATTTGACGCCGCTGCCAAATTTCGCAGATGTGCGCAGCATCTTGCGGGACGCATTGCCTGCTTTGCGACCCGCCGAAGAAATTTCAGTGACGGCTGCCGCGGAGCGCGACATGCGCGTCAATGTCGGTGGCCAGTGGCAAGCTTTTAGGCGGGATGTCACGCCCTACATGGTCGAACCGGCAGACATGACGGCCAGCCGCGCTTACAAGGTCGTGGCGTTTGCCGGCCCGTCGCAGTCGGGCAAGACGAAAATGCTCGAGACGGCGCTGGCCTATACGATCGGGTCAGATCCGGCGCGCGTTGCGTTGTTCCAGATGTCGCGTGACAAGGCGCGCGAATACGAACTGGACAAGCTGGCGCCCATGCTTCGCAACAGCCCCAACCTTGCTGCGCGCAAAGCGACGGGCCGCGGCGCAGATACGCAGTTTCAAAAGCTGTTCTCAGGCGGCACGCACCTGACCTTGGACTGGCCGACGATCACAAAGCTGTCGTCGTCGACAATCCGTCTGGTGCTGGGCACTGACTTCGATCACTTCGGCGATTCCGTCGATGGCGAGGGCGATCCGTTGACGCTCATGCGGGCGCGCACGCGCACGTTCATGTCGCGTGGCATGGTCGTGGTTGAAAGCAGTCCTGGCGCGCCGATCCGCGACGAGAATTGGCGGGCACAGACCCTGCACGACAGCCCGCCTGTCGCTTACGGCATCCTTGCCGTCTATCCGCAGGGTACCCGCGGGCGGTGGTACTGGCCTTGTCCGCACGAATGCGGCGAAGAGTTTGAGCCGACGCTTGCGCGCTTGCGATACCCGGACAGCGCCGATCCGGTCGAGGCTGGCGAGGCTGCCCAGATGATGTGCCCCGGTTGCGGTGCGCTGTTCGAGCATACGCTGAAAACGGAACTGAACGGCGCAGGGCGGTGGCTGCATGAAACGCAGGACGGCAAGCGGGCCGTTCCGCTTGGCGATGCGGAAATGCGTCGCTCGGACGTGCTGAGTTACTGGTTGAACGGTGCTGCGGCTGCATTCTCAACCTGGGCCGAGCTGGTCACGCAAGAGCGTGCAGCGATCCGGCATTTCGAGCTGACTGGTGACGAGGGCCAGTTGCAGGCCGCGTATAACACGGGTCAGGGCATCCCATATCTGCCACGCGCGGCTGGAACGGACTCCGAGATCAGCTTGCAGGGTCTGCGCGACAAGGCGCAGGACACGAAAACGCCGAAAGGCGTCGCGCCTTCTTGGGCACGATACATCACCGTAAGCGTGGACACGCAGGGAAACCGCTGGGATGTCGGTGTGATTGCTTGGGGTGAGGGCGGTTTGCACCAACCGATCGACAGGTTCGACGTGCATCAGCCCCCCGCGGACGCGCCGAACGCGGGCGATCGCACCGTGCGGCCTTTTGATGTGCCAGAGGACTGGGCGGCGCTGGCCGAGATCGAGGACATGTGCTGGCCCGTCGAGGGTGGTGAATATGCTTTGAAGGCTAAGGCCATTGCCGTCGACATGCAGGGCGGTGGCGGTTCGGTTCCAAATGCGTACGCGTTCTATCGGGGCCGCAAGCGTGTCGGTGCGGGCCAGCGCTGGTTCCTGACGCGCGGCATCGGGCGCACAACGCGCCCCGATCGGGTGTGGTTTGAGGCGCCGGAGCGTGCGCGCGGTGGTCGAAAGGTCGCGACGGATCTCAAGATCCTGAACATGGCGACCAATCCGCTGAAAGATGCCGTGTCGGCATCGCTGCGCGTGCGAGAGGTGGGCCAGAACGTTTGCCTGATCCCTGGTTGGGTCGAAGAGGCACACCTGCTTGAACTGACAGCCGAAAGGCGGACGGTCAAAGGCTGGGAAAAGCGCGCCGGCATGGTGCGCAACGAAGCGTTCGACCACCTGGTGCAGGCGCGCGCGCTGCACATTCAGATCCGTGCCGAGCGGATCAACTGGACGCAACCGCCCGAATGGGCCGTCGGGGGCCCGCAGAATGCATTTGCCGTCGGTGAGGGCGCAAAGCCCGACGAGGCAAACGAAGGCGCATCAACGCAAAGCCAGCAGCAGGCGGCACCCGCCAGCGATGGCTGGATTAGGCAACGAGGTAAGTGGATCTGATGGCAAAATACACGCAGGCGCAGCTGGATCAGCTGCGAGACATGATTGCCAAGGGCGTCACATCAATGTCGGTGGGCGGTGAGCAGCTGACATTCCGGTCGCTCGCCGAGATGCGCGAGACCGAGCGGATGATGGCGGCAGATCTGTCAACCGCAGCTGCGCCGCAAACGCGCGTCTATCCGTCGATGACGCGAGGCACGTGAGCGTATGAGCAGAATTTCGAGGCTGTTGACCCGCGCGTTGCCCGGCGTCGCGCTAAATCGTGCTCGCGCGCGGGCCAAACTCGAAGCGATCGAGCAGGCGCGCAAGCTGATGCGCTATGACGCAGCCACCACGGGGCGTCGCGGCGCGAGCTGGCATGCCGATCGCACCAACGCAGACAGCGCAGCCGGTTTTGGGCGTCGGGCCCGCATGGCCTTTGTCAGCCGCGATCTGGTGCGCAACGTGCCGCTCGCCGCCCGCGCGCGGGATGTGATTGCCAGCAACGTCGTCGGCGATGGAATCGTGCCCAAGCTGGTCACTGACAATGCTGCGCTGCGCAATGCAGCGCTCGCCGTCATCGAGGCGCATCTTGACACTGTCGCAATCGACGCAGCCGGTCGCAACAACCTTTATGGGCTGCAGCGCATGGTCATGGCAGCACTGGTCACTGACGGCGAATGTCTGGTGCTGCGGCATCAGCGCAGTCTCGCCGATGGTCTGGCAATCCCGCTGCAGCTCGAGGTGCTCGAGGCGGATTTTTTGGACGACACGCGCGACGGCGTGCTGCCTGATGGCGGATGGGTAGCAGATGGCATCCAATACGCGCGGAACGGCACGCGTGTCGGCTACTGGCTGCATTCCGAGCATCCCGGTGCCTTGAGCGGTTACAGCGCATTTACAGCGAGTGCGTCGACGTTCTGGCGTGCCGAGGATGTCTGCCATGTTTACCGGGCCGATCGACCTGGACAGCAGCGCGGGGTGAGTTGGATGGCACCGGTTGCGCTCGCGATTGCGGATCTGATGGACTACCGCGACGCGCAAATCATGAAACAGCGGATTGCGGCCTGCTTTGCCGCGTTCGTCGAGCACACTGGTGATGTGGAGCAGGCAAAAAAAGACTTGGGGCTTGATAGCGGCATTCAGCCTGGTGCTGTGCAGTTTTTGCCCGACAATACGCAGATCAAATTTTCAACGCCGCCGCAGTCGGCGGAATTTGAAACGTTCATTCGCGCGACGCAACGAGAAATCGCGGCGGGCCTTGGCGTGACCTATGAGGCGCTGACCGGCGATCTGTCCGGGGTCAATTTCAGCTCTGCGCGCATGGGGCGCATGGAGATGGACCGGAATATCGCGGGCTGGCAATGGACCTTGATGATCCCGCAAGTGTTGCAGCCGCTCGATCTTTGGGTGCGGCAAGCGTGGGTGCAGGCGCTGCCCGGAAGAGTTGCGGCGATCATGGCGTCGCGGTTTGACTGGGTGCCGCCGCATCGGATCATCGTCGACCCCGCGCGCGAGATCCCGGCGCTGCGCGATGCTGTGCGCGCGGGCTTTGCCACGCGTCAGGGCGTGCAGCGTCAATTTGGGGTCGATCCAGAGCGCATCCTGCAGGAGCAGATTGACGATCGCAAAGCTGCTGAGAAAGCGGGCCTGGTGTTCGACACCGACCCGTCTCAGGTCAGCGCGACCGGCGTGACGAACGCGCGGCCAGCCGGGTCAGAATACCCAAGCGAAGAGGAGGGCGAAAATGCCTGATCAAGAGTTGCTGCTTTACGGCACCGTTGGACAGGATTTCTGGGGCGAGGACTGTTTCACTGCACGGTCGGTTGCCGATGCCTTGGCCGAAATGACCGGCCCGGTGACCGTGCGGATCAATTCGGGCGGCGGTATCGCTGACGATGGCATGGCTATCTACAACCAGTTGCGCGACTACGCGGCAACGAAAGGCGAGGTCGAGGTTGTCGTTGACGCTTGTGCGGCAAGCGCTGCGAGCCTGATCGCGATGGCGGGCGATCGGATCGTCATGAAACCCGGCGCGCATATCATGATCCACGATCCTGCAAGCCCGTTCACCGCAGGTCGCGGAACCGAGGATGATCATCGACAGGCGGCTGATGCGCTGTCGATTGCGGCCCGCGGCTATGCGCGGGTCTATGCGGCGCGCGCCGGCATCGGTGTCGACGCTGCCCGCGAGATCATGCGGGCTGAAACCTGGCTCTTGGGCGACGATGCTGTCGCTCAAGGGTTTGCGGATTTGGCGGAACAGGATTTGGCCGAGGAATCCGCCGAGCCGGTCGCCGCAACGTTTGACTATGGAATTTACCGTCATGCGCCGCAGGCGCTGCGCGGTATCGGGACGGCGCTGCAGCAGCAGGATCGCCGCATGGCCATTGTGGCCGTCATTGCGGGCCTGCCCGCGCGCAACATGAAAGAGGGACTGAACATGGCAAAAGATGATGACGAAATGAATGACGACACCGTCGTGACGGCTGAGGCCGGCGACGAGCCCAACGATGATGCCGTGGCGACCGAGGGTGACGATACCGTCATGGCCGGTGACGACACGGTGATGGCCGAGGATGACGAGGACGAGACGCCGATGGCGGCGCAGATCCTCGACGTTGCGTTGGCGCTTGGCCGACCCGTGGCCGAGGCGCGGGAACTGATCGCTTCGGGTGTTGGCCTGCATCAAGCCACGATGACCATGAACCAGAACATTCAAAAGGAGGGCAAGATGACCCAAACGCAAGCTCGGCCTGCGCAGGCGCGCCGCTCGATGGTGGATGCGCGTGACAAGTTTGTCGAAGGTGCGACGCGGGCATTGATCATGAAAGCTGGCGCCGCGACCGAGGAAGCGCCCGGCGAGCGCAATGAATTCTCGTCGATGTCGCTTGGCGAAATTGCGCGTCACGCGATCGGCATGAGCGACGCATCGCGTCGTTTCGACAGCCGTCAGGCCATGATCGGTCATGCCTTCACGATGGAAGGTGGCGCGCACAGCACCAGTGATTTTGCGCAGATCCTGTCCAACGTGCAAAGCAAGGCGGTGCTGTTGGGCTGGGATGAGGCCGAGGAAACTTTCCAGCTGTGGACCCAGCGCGGCACCCTGGTGGACTACAAGCCGGCCAAGCGTGTCGGGCTCGGCCTGATCGAAGCGCTTCCCGAGGTCATCGAGGGTGCGAACTACACCTATGCAACGGTTGGTGATCGCGGCGAGGACATCGTGTTGGCTGACTACGGCAAGATTCTGCGGATCACCCGTCAGGCCATCATCAACGACGACCTGTCGCTGTTGGGGACGGTGCCGCGGCGCATGGGGCGTGCGGCGAAGCGCACGATCGGCAATCTCGCCTACGGTGTGCTGATCAACAACCCTACAATGTCGGACGGGATCGCGTTGTTCCACGCGGATCATGGTAACCTGGCTGCCACCGGCGGGTTGCCCGCGGTGCCCACACTTGATGCGGCGCGCACCGCGATGCGGCTGCAAAAAGATGCCGGTCATGCCTTGAACATCAAGCCGCATAACTTTCTCGTCCCTGCCAAGTACGAGCTCGACGCCGACGTGCTGATCAACAGCACAGTCGATCCGCGCGACCAAAAGGGTCATGCCCGCAACCCGGTTGCAGGTATGGCCGCGGTCATCGCCGATGCGCGGCTGGACGCAGCGGCGGACGGCACGGCGCTGAATGCGTGGTACATGACCGGCAATCCGGCAATGCACGACACGGTCGAGGTCGCATATCTGGACGGCAATGATGCGCCGTATCTCGAAGAGCAGAACGGTTGGACCAGCGACGGTGTCGAGATGAAGGTGCGGATCACGGCTGGTGTGTCGCCGACCGATTACCGCGCCATGTACAAGAACCCCGGTCCCAGCTGACCCGCTGAAACTTGACTGACGATGCCGCGGGGGCGTGCCGATCTGGCGCGCCCCGGCGGCGTTTTGGATCTCTGAAAACAAGGAACAGAACCGATGAAAACTTATGTGCAAGACGGCAATATCATGACCGTCCCGGCGCCCGCCGCTGTTGCTTCGGGCGGTGGTGTGCTGATTGGCTCGCTTTTTGGCATCGCCCAGAAAGATGCGGCTTTGGACGAAGACGTCGCAATCGTGACCTGCGGTGTTTTCCAGCACGCCAAGGAATCCGCCCAGGCGTGGACGCTTGGTGCCAAGGTGTACTGGGATAACACCAACAAGGTGATGACCACCGCGGCCTCTGGTAACAAGCTGGTTGGCACCGCTGCCGCAGTTGCGGCCAATCCGTCGCCCACCGGCGTTGTGCGTCTGGACGGTGCTGCGCGCTGATGCCCAGCATCTTTGATGGCCTTGGCGCCATCGGTGCCGGTGTGCTGGGTGCGCCGGTCACGATCTACCCCGGCGGTGGTGCCGGGGTGGAAATTCAAGCGATCGTGCGCACCAAGCCTTTTGAGGCGGCAGGTGAATACGGCGAGCCAATCACAGTGCACGAACCCACCTTGCGGGCAGTTGCCAGTGTGGTCGTCAATCTGCGCGAGGACGATCGGGTCACCGCAGGTGGTGTCAATTACCGCATCGTGCGCCGACTGCCGAGCGTTTCGCCCGCGTCCGACCGCCTCGAAACCTTTGTTCTGGAGAAAGATGAATGACTGCATTCGCGATCAAGATGCGCACCACGATGACAGTGCGCCACAACGGCAAAGACGTGCCGGGCAATACCGAGATCAGCTGCACGCCGCAACAGGCGCGTGATTTCGAGCGCATGGACCAGGCCGTGCGGGTCGCCGACCAGAAGCCTGAAAGGCCCGCCAAGTGAGCGCGACGCGCACTGCGCTGCGCACCGAAATGCGCGCAGGGCTTGAGGCTGCTCTGCCTGACGTCAATTGGCCCAAAAAACACTGGCGCGCTGTCGATGAGTCATCGCTGCCGCGTGGCAGTGTGATGGTTCAGAGGTTCGATTCCACTCCGCTGGATCGCGACACGTCGCTGCGGCGTTACGACGTGGTTGCCAAGATCGAGCGGGGCGTTGCTGGCGATCTCGAGGATCTCATGGATGCGGACGGTACTGCGCTTGAGCATCACGGGCTGACAATTCTCGCCGACCTTTTCGAGGACTGCGAGGTTGGCGCTGGTGAATACTACATCGACGCTGCCGGCGATCCGCCGGTGGGCACGACAGCATTGCTGTTTCGCGTGATCACGCGGGACGCAGAAATCCCCCCTAACTCTTAACAAAGAAGGAGATCCGCATGGCACGGCACAGCGGCAAGAATGGCATTGCGAAGTTGAGCGGCACGGTTGTCGTCGGCGTGACTGCCTGGGATATCGAAGAAACCGCAGAGGTGGCGGACACGACCGGGTTTGGGGATGCATGGAATACTCATGTGCCGCTGCAAAACAGTTGGTCCGGTTCCATGACCTTTAACGCCGATGATGCCGAGGCATCGCAAGCCATTCGCGCCGGCGACACGATCCCGGTCGAGCTTTACAGTGATGGCGACGCGTCGGGCAAGACCTACTACTCCGGCAATGTGACGGTCACCAGTGTTGGCCGAGATGTTGCCCTGACCACCACGGTCACAAAAAGCGTTCAGTTTACCGGCAACGGCGCGCTCGACATCGCGACGGTGGCATGATGAGCGCTGTCGATATTCTTGCAGCGATCGAGGCACAGCATAAGGCGGCCATGGACAACATGGTCGAGGTCGATGTGCCGGAGTGGGACGCGAAGTTGTACTTTCGCCCGATTTTGACCGTGGCGCGGCGCAAGCAAATCAATGCCGGCATCAAGGCTGATGACGAGGGTGCCATCCTGGCCAGCTACATCATCCACGAGGCTCGCGACAAAAATGGCGAGCCGATGTTCGAAGCCAATGCGACGACCCGAGCCACCCTCGAAGGCAAGGCGGACATCACCTTGATGCAGCGCATTGTCGGCAAGGTGAAGCCATCCGACACGGTGGACGACGCAAAAAACGTCTGAACGACGATCCTGACGAATGGAACGTCATGGTCGTCGCGGGACGCTTTCACAAACTTCCCCACGAAGTGCGGGAAATGTCGGTGGCCGATTTCAATCAGGCCATCGCTTTCATCCAGATTGAACAGAAACAAGCAGGCACGCAGTAATGATCAACGCGCTGAGATTTCCAGTCACCGCCGACAACATGACCGGGTCTGTCTTTGCCCAGGTGCGCGGCGAGCTGGGCAAGGTCAAGGGCATGTTGGCCACGGTACAGGACCGGGCGCAGCGGGTTGGTCGGTCCATGCGCAACATTGGTCTTGGTGCGACAGCAGGCATCACCGCCCCTGTTCTGCTTGCAGGGCGGCAAATGCTGACGGCTTACGATCAGCAGGCCAAGGCCGAGGCGACGGTTGCGCAGGCCATTCTATCGACCGGCGGTGCGGCCAATCGCACGCTGGATGATCTGCTTGGGCTGGCCGGTGGGCTGCAGCGCGTGACCACGTTCGGTGATGAAAACATCCTGCAGAACGTCACGGCCCCTCTGCTGACGTTCACCAAGATCCAGGGCGAAACCTTCGATCGAGCACAGACCAACGTGCTCGACATGGCCACGCTTTTGCGCATGGATCTCAAGAGCGCATCTGTCCTTGTCGGCAAGGCGTTGAACGATCCGATCAAGGGTATTTCCGCGCTGGGTCGTTCGGGTGTGCAATTCTCCGATGACCAAAAGGCGGTCATCAAGGCGCTGGTCGAAACGGGCGATGTGGCTGCCGCGCAGGGCCTGATCCTGCAGGAGCTCGAAACGCAATTCGGCGGTCAGGCTGCGGCGGCTGCGCGTGTGGGCACTGGTGCGCTAACCCAGCTCAAGAACGCGATCGGTGATGTGCAAGAGCAGCTCGGGGCGGAAATTGTCGGTTTCCTGCCGCCGCTGTTGGCAAAGGTGCAATCTGCGGTCGATTGGTTTTCGCAGTTGTCGCCCGAGGTCAAGGCGAACATCGTCCTGTTTGGTGGGCTTGCGGCTGCCGTGGGTCCGATCGTCTCGGGGCTTGGGCTCACTGTCCTGGGCGTCACGCAGGTGGCTGCGGCGTTCAAGGCGCTCGGAGTTGTCCTGCTCGCAAATCCGATCCTCGCTGTCATCGCGGCTGTCGCGGCGGGTGCCTACGCGATCTACCGCAACTGGGACAGCATTGGGCCGTGGTTTCAAAACCTGTGGGGCAACATTCGGACGGGTGCCGAAATTGGTTGGGGCCAAATCAAGTCGACGATCGAGACGTACAGCCCTGAATGGCTCAAGAGCGCATGGCGAACTGTCGCGCCGTTTTTCGACAGCCAGTGGCGTCTGATCAGCGTCGGGTTCAGCATGGCCTGGTCCGAAATCAAGGCGAACGCCGCGCTCGAATACGGTGCGGATTCCGTTCTGCTGAACCTTTGGCACGGGGTGCCGGGCGCGTTTGGCAACATCATGCGCCAAGTCGGTTTTCAACTGCATCTCGGCTGGGTCGATATCAAGTTGATGATTGGTCAGTGGGTCGAGGATTTCACGCAACTCGGTCGTGACATCGTTGCTGGCCTGCGAGCCGGGATCGAGGAAAAATGGGGTGAACTGCGCGCGTGGTTTGAGGGCACCATGATCGGTGGCCTTATTTCCGGCGCAAAGGCAAAGCTGCGCAGCCGTTCGCCTTCACGGGTCTTTATGGGCATCGGTGAGGATATCATGGACGGCCTCGGCATTGGCCTGCGCAACAATGCGAACGTTCCCTCTGATGCGCTTGCAGGTGCCGTCGAGGGCCTCAAGGGTCAGGTCGGTGCGCAATCTGGGGCCACAAGCTGGTTCCAAAGCCTCGCACAGGGTGCAAATCAGGCATTTCAGCAGATCATCACCGGATCGCAATCGGTTGGCGAAGCTTTGCGCAGTTGGATCGGTGGAGCGCTCAGCAGCTTAGGCTCGCAATTCCTTTCGTCGGGCTTCAATTCGATAGCCGGTTTCCTGCTGCCCGGTCTGTTTCCGAACGCAAAGGGCAACGTGTTCTCGGGCGGGCGTGTCACGCCATTTGCCCGCGGTGGCATTGTCAGCAGCCCGACTCTGTTTCCCATGCGCGGTGGCAATACCGGGTTGATGGGTGAAGCGGGGCCCGAGGCAATCTTGCCCCTCGCGCGCGGCGCTGGTGGTCGGCTCGGCGTGCAGGCGCAGGGCGGTCGACAGGAGGTCGTTGTGCGGGTCGAGCACGGCGATTTCATGATTGGCGACAATGGCGAAGTAATGGCGCGGGTGCGCGTTGTTGCCGAGGGCACGACATCGGCTGGCCTGCAGGCTTATGACCAGCGCTTGCCTGGGCGGGTCCACGGCCTGATCCGCAACAATGACACAAGGAAAATCTCGTGACACGGATCATCACTTTTTCGGAGTTTTTCGGAAAAATTGCCAAGCTGTCCGCGGTCATCGAATTGGACAGTAACACAAGCGGTGACGAAACCGGCAGCGGCGAGGCGGCTCGTGCCACCTATGGCACCCAGCTGTTTCGCGGGACAGTCACATTGCAGGCGAGCGATTTGGCATCAGCAGACAGTTTTTCGGCCAAGCTGGCATTGCTCAAATCCGCCGATTGCGTCTTTGAATTCACGCCATTGCAGGCAATTGATCGCCAGACGATTATCGATGCGATCGAGGGCATCGGTGACGATCGCCGCGACATTTACCTGCAGGACACGGCAAATGTGCTGGGGGCAATCGGGGCGCAAGAGGGGGCGTATTTCAGCGTCTCATATGCCAGTGGGAAGCGCTCATTGCACCAGGTGGCGCTCGATCGCGGCACTGTCAGTGCTCCGCCATTCAGCGGGCGTCACCTTGTGGCGGTGCCGCCTGCACCTTTTAGCGTTCTGGCCGGCGACACTGTGGTGCTGGGCAATCCCGTGGTGCGGGCAATCCTCGACACGGCAACCCCGCACACGTTTACAACCAATCTCGGTTCTGGCGCGACGTTCAACTGGGTTCAGACGTTCTGATGGGCTGGAGCGCAGCGGCCTTGGCCTACCTCGCAACGCGCGCGGGGTGTCACTTTGAAAGCGCCGTAGTGATCAGCCCGCGCAACCTGACGTCGGACAACATCGAGACGTTCACCTACTGGACCAGCCACCACGATCACAGCCTGAACCTTGGCGGAACCAGCCGCGTTCTGATTCCGACCTATGGCGCGCTGCGCATGGGCAATCCGGTTTACGGCAAGGGTACAAATATTCGGAGCCTCGATCTGGCCATGTTTGGATTGAGCGCGGACGCCAAAACGCTGTTGCAGGGCTATGAACTGCGGCTTGCGCGCGTGGAAGCCTATCAGCTGCTGTTCACTCCCGGCATGGAATATGTCGGCGAGCGTCAGCGCTGGAAGGGTCAGGTCAACACCGTGCGACAGCAGATCGGCGAAAAGGGCGGGACGGCATCGCTTGAAATCAGCGTCACCAGTGCGCTGCGCAAGGGCACGATCTCGCGGGCCAAAACGAAATCAAACGCCAGCTATGCCGAGCGCATGGTCGACGTTGGAAATGGACCGGAACCGGACACCTCAATGGAATATGCCGGGCTGCGGGATGCGGAGTCAGATCAGTGGGGGTGATGGATTTTGAACGGCGCCGCGACTGGCGTGCGCAGCTGATTGCATATCTGACCGAAGTTCAGGGCCAGCCGTTTACATGGGGCACGCTGGATTGCGCGCTGTTTGCGTGCGGTGCAGTGCGGGCACAAACAGGTGTCGACATGGCGAAGGGCTGGCGCGGGTACAGAACCGCCAAAGGAAGCCTGCGCAAGCTGCGCGCTGCAGGGTTTGCGAACGTCGAAGAGGCTGCAGCCGCGGTGCTGCCGCGCGCCGCGCGTCTGCGTCCCGGTGACATCGCGGTGATCGACACGGACGAAGGCCCGGCGCTGGGTGTGGTGCAAGGTCGGTTTGTCTATGCCATGACCTACGAAAACGGCCTGCAGGCGGTGCCCATGGCAGCAGATCAAAGGGGGTTCACTGTCTGATGCCCGGCCTTGTGACCGCTGCCACCAGTTTCGTGTTCTTCGGCACGACCAGCGCGACCCTGACGTTTTTTGGATCAACCGCGCTTTGGAACGGGTTTGCCAGCATCGTGGGCGGGGCCATCCTGACGGCTGTATCGGGAGTGCGTGTGCCGGATGGTCAAACGGCACCGGGAATCCGCACGCCGTTCATTGGTCGTGGTGAGACGCGCCCGCAGTCCATCATCGTCGGGCGCACCGCTACCAGTGGCCATGCGCTCTGTCCGCAGATGTCGCACAACAACCCGAACATCGACGGCACGCGCTATGACTATTTGAACGGCCAGTGGGGAGGCCCGATCGGGACCGGCAACTGGCTGACCTACGTCATCAACCTGTCGGATGCGCCGATCACCGCGCTCGAAAAGGTGTATTGCAACGGCACCGAGTTCAATTTCCTGTCCGACCTGACATCGGTGTCGCCGACATATGGCCGGTATGTCGCATCTGATCACCCGGACCTGGCCGAATGGCACGAGCGGATTTTCGTCAAGTTCTATGACGGAACCCAGACCGCCGCGGACCCGTACCTGCTGGCCGCATATGGCAATCACCCGGATCGTCCGTGGAAAGCGACACACGTCCACAAGGGCGGCGCCTACGTGATCGTCACGGTGCAGCGCGACGACAACGTGTTTTCGCGACCGCCTGAGTTCCGATTTCAGGTGCAGGGCATTCCGTTGCGCGATGACCGGGACAACTCGGACGCGTACAGCAATAACGCGCCGCTGATCGCGTGGAACATTGCGACCGGTATCAACCTGCCTGATGGGGATCGATGGGGCCTTGGGTTTGACGCCGATGATCTACCCGACACCGATTGGCATGACGGCATGGACATCGCGGATCTGCTGCTGGCAAATGTCGACGGCGCCCCGTCCGAAAACCAGTATGTCGCGGGCCTTGAAATCCCGATGGCAACGCCGCGCGACGGTGGGATTGATGCATCCACAGCGCTGGACGATATTCTTGCCGCCGCCGCGGCAGAGGTTGCGGACGTCGGGGGCACGCTGCGCATCCGTGTAGGTGGGCCGGGGCTGCCAGTTATCTCGATCACCGACGATGACGTGCTGAACAGCCGTGAGCAGTCCTACACGCCGTTCGAAGGCATCGACAACACGTTCAACGGTGTGTCGGCGATCTATCCTGACCCGGAGGCCCGGTGGGAGCCGGTTTCAGCCGGTGTGGTGCTGGACAAGGATCAGGTCGCCGACGATGGGGAGCAGCTGGTGGCCAGCCTGCAGCTTGATGCTGTGCCGAGCAGTCGGCAGGTGCAGCGCCTGACATCGGCTTGGCTGAAGGACGCGCAGCGGCGCCGCACGCACAGCATATTTCTGGCGCCATGGTTCGACATGGTCGAGCCGCTCGACACGATCCAGCTGACATCGGAGATCCACAACTACACCAACAAGCTGTTCGAGGTGCAGGAATACGAGGCGGACATGCAGACGGGTGTCATTCGCCTGATCATCCGCGAGGTGGACCCGAACGATTACGTTCCGATCGAAACCGAGGCGCGCTTTGTCAATCCAAGCCGCCAAGTGCCTGCGGTCCCGGTCATTGAAAGCTGGTCGCTGACATCCGACGTGATCGAGGATGAGGTGAATGGGCGACAGGGTTACCTCGAATTCGACCCGATCGTGACCGACAGCCGCGTCGAGGGCATCGAATACGTGGTCACGTATCGCGGGCAGGAGGTGGCGAGCGGATACAACGCAGGCACGGGTTCATTTCGCATCACGCAAGGCATTCTGCCGGGCGAGGAATACACCGGAACAATTCGGCCCTACCAGCACAAGGTCGCGTTCGAATATGAGCCGGTCCAGACCGTCACGACGCCGCGCTGGTATCTGACGCCGCAAGAGATCGGCGACGCCGGTCGGGCAAGCGACGTGCGGCTGCGCAGGCTGGAAGAGGCGCTATTGCAGGGCACCTTGGCGCAAGAGGTGCAGCGCAACGCCTTGGCCGCGGCGCAGGCCAACCGGAGCGCTGAAATCGATCAGCGGCTGCGCGTCGAGATCAATGACCGGCAGGCGCTGGCCGCGGTGGTCACCGACCTTTCAACCACGGTGGGCGGAAACAGTACGAGCATTTCGGAATCGCTGATCACGCTGGATGGCATCCTGTCGCAATACGCGGTGATCGTGGACAACAACGGGGTCGCGTCCGGCTTTGCGCTGATCTCGGAGCTGATCAGCGGGAGCGTGCAGAGTGCTTTCAAGGTGCAGGCCGACAGTTTCCAGATCACGACGCCCGACGGCGACATTCCCGTGTTCACCTTCTACGCCACGCCCACCGTGGTCGACGGTGTCACCCGACAGGGTCTGTACATCACCGGCGACATGGGGATCTCGGGCGACCTGATCCAAGATGGCACGATCCTGCGCAAGTATCAGGCGGACTATTCAGGCGCGATCGCAGACGGCACGACGTATGCGTCGATGCTGATCGATGTGCAGCCCGGAGAGGTTTGCGTGAAGTACGGCATCAGCTTCGAGGAGCCGTTCCAGATCAACCCGGAGGATACCCAGGTGACCTGGGCGGTTGAACAGGTGTCGCCGCGGTTTTCCGACAGGGTCATGGCGGGCAGAAAGACGATCATTCCGACGTCGCAAGGCAGTACGCAATCGGCTTACGAGAACGGCGTGTTCTTTGAAATCCGGGACATCGATGTCGACACCGAATTCAGAATTCGCATCGACACCGTCGACTTTCTCTGGGCCGGTGCGCAGGCCAATGGCCTGACCATGAACATGGCTGCGACGCTTGTCGCCGAGCAGACCTGGGTCAACCCCAACAAATAGGAAACTCCAATGACGTGGATCAACAATGGCACCGTCGCCGTGACGGTGAACAGTCGCATTGTGACTGGCACCGGCACGAGTTTTGCCACGGCGCAAGCCCTGCCCGGTGACGCTCTGATCATCGCGGGGCTGGTGCATGAAATCGCCACGATCGACAGCGACACGCAGCTGACGCTTGTCGACAACTATCCCGGCGCTACAGCGTCCGGCGTCGCCTACAAAATCCAGCCGACCCAGAGCCGCAATCTTGAAGCGCAGCAGGTGCTGGGTGCCTATATCGCAGCGGGTGCGGGCAAGTTCGGCGACGGAACACTGGAAGCGCCCGGCATCGCGTTCACGGGCGATCCTGACACGGGTGTGCGACGCACGGGCGCCAACGCGCTGAGTATTGTTGCTGGTGGTGCTGATGCCGTGACGATCAACGACGACAGCATCGAAATCCCGGCCCCGCGCAAGCTGATCGTTGGCGGGCGCGAAATCAGCGGTGAAACGCAGGAATTCACACCGTCGCTGCGGTTTCAAAACATCGGCGATAGCGTGATCACCTATACCGAGCAGCGTGGCCGGTATCAGTTGATCACGGATCTGCGCGCTTACGTCGATCTGTATTTTCAGTTCACGACCAATGCCTACACCAGCGCCAGCGGCGCCATGCTGATCGAAATGGGCGACTTTCCTTTCGATCTGGATTTTGGGGCAGAGGATCACACCGCGCTGATGATGACCCGCGTTTGGCGCGTCGTGTACTCCGATGGCGACACCAACTTTGCCGCCCGCGCTAACAGCGCAGGCACGCTGCGGATGGAACACATGCGCAGCGGTGTGCCCGCTGTGGGCTTGGACACCTCAAATTTCCCGCCAGACACCGTGAATTTTTTCATGACCATTTCGGGTTCGGTCTGGCTCACCCCGTAAAGGAGACGATCATGGCGAAAAGCTGGATCAGAAACACGGATTGGCGCTGGGTGCAAACCCGGTTGAAAACACTTGGGTTCGATCCGGGTCCGATCGACGGCGAATTTGGCCCGCTAACGCAGTGGGCCGTTGTCGAGTTTAAGAAATCTCGTGGTCTTAAGGCGCGCCCATTTGTTGGGCCGATCACAATCGCCGCGCTGCGCGATGGGATCACGGTTCCGCCGCGCCAGATCGGCGATGTCGACATGCCACCGTGGCTGCGTCTGGCGCATGGTTACATGGGTCTGCGCGAAATCCCCGGCCCGCAGCACGCGAAAGAGATTTTGAATTGGTGGCAACAGCTGGGCTTGGGTTTCCGCACCGACGAAACGCCGTGGTGCGCGGGTTTCGTCAACGCGATGATCCTGAAAGCTGGTCTGCCGATCACACCCAAGTACCGCGCCGCGGCATTGGGCTGGCGCTGGACCGGATACGGGCAACGGCTGGAGGGGCCAGCACTTGGCGCCGTCATGTCGATGGTGCGCCCCGGGCGTCCCGGTAGCGGCCACATGACCTTTGTCGCGGGCATCGATCGTCAAGGTCGCATCCAAGGTGTGGGTGGCAACCAAGGCAACCGCGTCAGGGTCAACTCTTACGGCGTGTGGGACCGCGATGCGCAATACCATTGGCCCGAAGGAACACCGATGCCGGAGAAAGTCGGCGTCGAGCACCTCCCGCTTTTCGACGCGAGCGGCGCTGTTTTGAGGAATGAGGCATGACCAAACTGAAAACCCAACCGACCGCAATGCCGACGCGCAAACTGCTGGCTGTCGCTGTCGCGACGTTCTTGGTCCAAGGCACCGTTGGCGTGTTGGAAATGTTTGTTCCCGGCATCGGTGGCGCTTTGCCTGCGCAGGAATGGATCATGCTGCTGGCGCCGCTGATGGCCGGGTATCTGGTCAAGGACCGCGCATGAACATCTTGCCGCTACTTGCCGAGTTCTGGGAATACATCGCCGGTGGCGCGGTCGGACTAGCGATGGTTCTGATCTCGCGCCGATCCGGCGCAAAACGTTTTGAGGCAAAGGCCAAGGAGGCCGACCATGAAAGAGCTGCTGAAATCCGTGATCGTGTCGAGCGTGATTTGCCTGAGCGGGTGCACGAATACGACGACCGCGGTTATCGGGACTGATCCAGACCGGGCTACGGCTTCCGAAAGCGAGGTGTGTCGTCAGTTGGGCCAGAAACTGCCGACCCGGTCCCGCAGCGACACACAGCTGACGCAGGACGAAATCCAAGAGCAGTACGCCGCCTATGCGCTGGCGTGTCCCGATTTTGCGCACCTGATTCCTGAGTAACGGCCAACCGCTACAACCAAAGTTCGCCCGTGAAATGGAAGTAACGGGAGGCGGAGAAGGACAAAATGAGCATGGCAGAAAATTTGAAAACCGACCCGCTGGGCAAGATCATGATGGCCGTCATTTTGGCTTGCGTGCTCTGGGTCGGGAACACTACCTACCAGAATTCGATTGCCCTCGCGCAGCAAGTCGTTCGGATAGAGCAGCTGCAGAGCAAGGTCAATCGGTTCAGCGTCGACCGGTACACCGGAACGCAGGCGGCGTCCGACATGGCCCTGATCGAGCAGCGACTGGCCAGTTTGGAGCAGCTGGCGCAAAACCTATCCGATCGTTTGCGCGCGGTGGAAAACTCCGCCCGCTGAATCTCTCAATTGCAGGAGAACTGAAATGGCAGTCACACGAAACTACCAGTGCGTCGAAGGTGGAACGCTTGTCGCCAGCGGCGAGGGCGATGGCCTGTTGGATGTCATCAACTGGGCAACCACCTGGGCGGTTGGCGACAGCGATAGTGCGCCGCCAAACGTCGAGGTGCGCCACAAGGCGACGGGAGGACAGGCACCTGTGACGCTGGCGGCAAATGAGCATCTTTGGGTTTTTGGTCCCTATCGGGTGGCCTACACCGGTGAGAACGCGGCCCCCGGCTTCGACGCGTGACATGAGCGCCCTAAATTCCAGCCGCCTTGCCGCTAGTCGTTTTAGCACCAGCCGGTTTGTGCAGAGCCGGTTTGGGAACCCCGTCGTTCAAAGCTTTCTCGCCCAAGCCCTTGCTATCCCTGACCTAGCTCTTGCCGTTCTACCGTCACGCGCTGCGTCTCTGTTCGAGGATTTGGCGGGCAGGACGGAGGCCGAGGTTGGTGATCCGGTTGGGATCGTGCTGGAACAATCGCAGCGGGCGGCGCTGGGGCCTGAGTTGGTTCCTGATCCCGATTTCGACAATTCGTCCGCTTGGGCAGAACGCACATTGGGAGACCAGTCTGGCACATCTTCTGTGGCCAATGGTCAAGTGACTGTTACTGGTCTGAGTTTTCTCAATCGAGCGGAGCGGATAAGCGAACCATTTACCCTAGAGGCGCGCACGACCTATTTGCTTAGGTCAACCGTTCTTTCTAACGCTGGTACGAACTATGTTTTGCCGCGTGGAACCGAGGGGACCGTCGGTAGCCAAGGGGCGCCAATATTTGCACGGCAGGACGGGTTTTCTGGTCCGTATTCGGTAATTTTCACAACGCCAGATTATGCGGGCGGAACAGATGCGACCGAGATATTTGTGCGCGCTCAGAATGGCACGATTGCTCTGAGTGACGTGTCCTTGAAAAAGATTGAAGGCAACCACCTGACTGCCCCCTCAGAGGCCGCGCGGCCCAGCCTGCAAGAGCTGAACGGGCACCGGGTGTTGCAGGGCAACGGGGTTAACTCGCGCTTGGAGGTTGCCTCGCGGTTTGGCATGAGCGCAAACCCGGCACTGACAGTGGTTGCTGGTTTGAACACGGGTGGTTTAACAGCAGCGGATCAGCGCGTGTGGAACTTAGGAGGCACGGGTGGCGGGGCCATTGCGGGCTCGGTCGATACCACTGGTGTATCGTTTCGCTTCAATGATGGCAGACGTACATACGGAGCGTTGCCGCAAGGCACATCGGCAGTTGTGACGTGGCAGCGAGCGGCCGGTGGCACATACGCAGACGGGCAGATTTACGTAGATGGGGTGGAGCGGTCGATTACAAGTTCAGTTGGTTCCGGCTCTCCATTGGATACCACAGAAAGTTTTAACCTCTTTGCGCATCCAAATGACACGAGCGCGTTTGCAGGCGATATTGGCCCGCTGTTCCTCTACACCCGCGATCTGACGCTTGTGGAGCGTGCGGTGGTCGAGGCTGCGGCCAAGGAGTTGATCTACCCGGCTTTTGCTTTCGAGTATCCTGAGCCGCAGTATCTGACGAACGTTTCAGACACGGAGACCCATTGGACAGAGGATAGTTCGGTGGTTTTGACTGACGGTCCAATGATTTTTGGCAAGCGGTCGATCAATGTGCTGGCCACCGCTAACGTCTGGGATCGGATACGGTCGCCACGTCTTCACTTTACCTCTAATGTTCGCTACCGCCTCACAAGCTGGGTCACCAATTTCGAGAACACACCGGATATCAAGGCAATGATTTATAACGGCCCGGGCCAGCAGGCGAGTGCGACATACCTTGTGAACACGGGCGCGCTGAAAGTCGCGCAAGGCTCTGGTGACTGGGTTTTGCACGATCACAGCTTCTTAGAAGTGTCGCCGGGCATTTTCGAGTTTCAAGCAACGGTGTCTTACACCGGTTCCGACCCTGATTTGTACGACACGATTGATATCGGCCCTAATCATGTTGGCGGCAGCTTTGATCTTCTCGGCGGAAAGATCGAGGTGGTGGCATGACGGTTTGGAACAGATACCTTGTCGGCTGCATCCCGGTGGCCACCAGTGAGGCCGCAGGGAGAGTGCAGCAAGGCTTGGGGCTGTCGGCCTACAACTTTGGGATTTTGCTGTCGGCGGATGGAACAGAGTCGGTGACGGATATGGGCATTTTGGCCCAAGTGACGCCAGAGATCGAAAGCACGATACAGGCCATCAAGGCCAATCCTGCCGCGTTTTTGGACTTGAAAGGTGTTCAAGATGGCGACGTGGCCGCGCTCTCTGACGGGTTGCAATTCGAAACCGGCGACGGGCTGCCCACACGGACCATTTTTGATGCGTTCGTTAAGGGTCAAGGATTGCGGCGCATCATCCCACCGGATGAATGAGCTACACACGACGGACAGTGCGCTAAGGCGGTAGGAGTGATCCTGCCGCCTAGTGTGTTTGGGCGGCTTTCTAAGTTGTCGCGGGGGTGGGGCTTTCTCGCATTCCCTTCCCCCGCTCAAACCCACCCACGAGGATCGTAGGCAGGGGTCCTTATCGTCAGGATATTTCGTGCTGCATGTCGCGCATGTTCTTTTGGTTCGCCGCAGCCACACGTTCGACGGCTTCTTTAAGGCTCAGTCCATGCTCGTCGGTTAGCTCTTTCAGCAAAAGCCAAACCTCATGTTCAAGGTCGGATTGTAGGCTTAATTCCCGCATGACGGTCCCTTTTTGTCTAAGCTACGCAATCGCCACCACTGGCCTGACAAAGCTGGCCATCTTCGGTGTCGAAAGCGTCGGTTTGGCGGGACATGAAATCACGCAGTTCGGCGCGCGAATATCGTTTTGACCAATTCGCCCCAGAGCCACTAGTCAAAGACGTGGCGAGGTCTTCCATGTCTTCCCACCATTGCGCTCGCTCTGGATAGTCTCGGGTTAGGGCAGCAAGGTTCGCTTCGCTTTTTAGGAAGCAGCCGTCACAGTTTCCCAGCCAACAATTGCCGTTGACGTTTGGCAGCCGCAAATCAAACGGCTGCTGACGCCAGAACATCGCAACCGTGTGCTTAGATACGCCCGCGTCAGCGAGTGGGTACCAGCGCTGCCAGCACTCTTTTTGCAGATCGCGCTTAACCCTTGTCGGCTCGTCTGCCCGAATGCCAATTGCGGCGACCCATTTATCCCAGCCTGTTGACAACAAGTATTCTTTGGCTGGACGCACTTTTAGCTCCCCTGTGCAAAAGCGCGTATTCTGGTTCGGAAGATAGCGCTTTTTTCTTATTAGGGCCTCAAAGGGCTCGCCGGAGCGTGACGCGCTGTTATGGGTGACGACCTCGAACCTTTTGCGGGGATCATCGTGCCGACGAAACTCGACCCACGTGATTGATATCGACCATCGAACAGAGCATTCCTGCACAAAATCAAGCGTCTCGGGCATTTCGCGGCCAGTGTTTGCAAACACAACCCGCACGCGGTCGGGGATGCCACCATTCGCAAGCGCGATCTGGTGCAGCATGTAGGCAGAAGTTCGACCGCCGCTAAAGCTGATCTGCACGTTGCCGTCCGGCAGGATGTAAGAATTCAGCGCGGCAGACGACATTTTTTATCCCTCTAGTTGTAGGCTTGGAAAGCGTCACAAATCGCATCAAACAAGTCTGGATTTTCAGCCTCTAAGCTCGCGGCCAAGGCGTCGAGTTCGCCCTTGTCGAAGGCGCGCGCAAGAGCGGCCCCGCAAAGCTCGGACGCGTAAATCTCTGGCGCGCTTTCGATCACGTCCATTGCAGTTACGCATTGCTCGTTAGTGGCTTCGGTTGGCATGATCGGTCCTTATCGTGGTGTCTGAGCCGACCGCGCCATAGCGATCAGCAAGTCTCTGAATTCAGGCGGGGTGGCAATGCGGATTGACGCGTCTTTCCCGCCACCCTTGAACGCCATCACGCCAGCCTTGCGGCAGTATTCGCGCCCCTGCTTTTCCAGCGCTTTTGGCGGGAACAT
>JBCBCR010000004.1:0-50789 GCA_038530495.1 Pseudomonadota bacterium
GGACCGTGTCGCCCGCGTCGTCGACGGGGCCGAGGATCTGCTGGCCGCAATGACCGACGCCATGGCCCGGGCCGAGGCGTCCTTTGTCGTGCCGTTCAGCTACATCACGCTGGTCTTTGCCGCCGTCTACGACTTTGCCATCTTTGCCGTGATCCCCGATGCGATCACCGCACTGGGCGCGGCCATCATCATCACGGGCGGCGCAGTTCTCGCATGGCGCGAAGGACGGGCGCAGACGCCGCAGGCGCGACAGTCACGCCCTTGTAACTCCGCCACCCATGACTAGAATAAGACGCTGAACCAAACACAGGCGGCCCAACCCAAGGGGCCGCTTTTTAGCAAGGGTAGCCCCGCATATGTCCTGGACCGATGAGCGCGTAGAACTGCTGAAAAAGATGTGGGGCGAAGGCCAGTCTGCCAGCCAGATTGCCAAGGAACTGGGCGGCGTCACCCGCAACGCGGTCATCGGCAAGGTGCACCGGCTGGGCCTGTCGAACCGCGCAGGCGGCGGCACGGCCAAGGCTGAACCCAAGGCGAAACCCGCCCCCAAGGCCGAAGCCAAACCCAAACCCGCGCCCAAGGCGGAACCGGCCAAGGCGGCAGAACCCGCCGCCGAAACGCCGAAACCGACCCTGCCCGCGCGCAAACAGATCATTCCCGCAGGCCAACCCCTGCCGCCGCAGCCCTCGGCCAACGAAATCAGCCCCGAAGCGCTGGCCAAGGTCAACGAGGTCGAGAAAAAGGCAAAACGCCTGACCCTGATGGAACTGACCGAACGGACCTGCAAATGGCCAGTGGGCGATCCCGCTACGGACGATTTCTGGTTCTGCGGGCTTCCGGTGCAGCCGGGCAAACCCTATTGCGAAGCACACGTGAGCGTCGCGTTCCAGCCGATGTCCTCGCGCCGCGACCGCCGCCGGTAAGGGCGGGTTTCCTAACGCTTCGTTACCGCGCCCGGCCAAAGGTTAACGGCAGGCCATGGGTTAACGGTGTGTGAATGCATGTCCGGGGGCCGTTTTGTACGAAACAGGCCCCATTTTCATCAAAAGTCCCGAAGAGGCCCGAAATGGGGCCGATGAGGCACGGCTGTTTTGTACAAAACGCGGGCCATTTTCATCAAAACGGCCCGCAAACCCCACCGTACGCCGCGTTAACCCGCGCGGGTTCAGATCGTCTGATCGTAGTCCCCGACCCCCGGTTCGGTCCGAATGACCGCGTCCAGATCGGCAAAGATCGCCCGCATCTCCGCCTCGCTTTCCGGGCTTTCGCAGACCACCACCAGATTGGGCGTATTCGACGACGCCCGCACCAATCCCCAGCCGCCATTATCCAGGATCACACGCGCCCCGTTCACGGTCACGACCTCCTTGATCCTGCGCCCACCGATACGCTCTTCGCTGGTGCTCATCGCGACCAACTTGTCGACGATCCTCTTGAGAATGCTGTATTTTTCCGTGTCCGCCGCATAGGGCGACATGGTCGGCGTGGCATAGGTCCTAGGCAGCGCACGGCGCAGGTCCGACATCTTCATGTCGGGGTTGCGGTCCAGCAATTTGCAGATCTCCACCGCCACCCGCATCCCGCAGTCATATCCCCGCCCCACAGGTTCGGCGAGGAAATAGTGCCCCGACTTCTCGAACCCGGCCAAGGCGTTGATTTCCTTGACCCTTCTCTTCATGTGGCTGTGCCCGGTCTTCCAGTAATCCGCCCGAACCCCGTTGGCGATCAGCTCCGGATCCGACGCAAACAGCCCCGTTGATTTCACATCCGCCACAAAGGTCGCACCGGGGTAAATCTTGCTCAGATCGCGCGCGAGGATCACACCGACCTTGTCGGCAAAGATCTCCTCACCCTCGTCATCCACCACCCCGCACCGGTCCCCGTCCCCGTCAAACCCCAACGCCAGATCCGCCCCCGAAGCCGTCACGCTGGCGGCCATGTCATGCAGCATTTCCATCGCTTCGGGGTTCGGATTGTAGTGCGGAAACGTATAGTCCAGACGGTTGTGACTTTCGACCACCTCGACCCCGATCCGGCGGAACAACTCGGGCGCAAAGGCCGACGCAGTGCCGTTGCCGGTGGCACATACCACTTTGATTTTACGCGACATTTTGAAGTCACCGACGAGGTCCTGCAGGTACGCTTCCTGCACACCGTCGACAAATTCATAGCCCCCGCCCGGCGCGCCCACACCCTCGCCATTCAGCACGATATCGCGCAGTTCGGCCATCTCGTCCGGCCCGTGTGTCAGGGGCCGGTCAAAGCCCATCTTGACCCCGGTCCAGCCGTTGGGATTGTGGCTGGCCGTGACCATCGCCACCGCCGGCACATCCAGATGAAACTGGCTGAAATAGGCCATCGGCGACAGCGCAGGCCCGATGTCCTTCACGTGAATGCCCGCCTGCATCAGCCCCACGATCAGCGCGTTCTTGATGCTCAGCGAATAGTCGCGATAGTCGTTGCCCACCGCGATAACCGGCTCGATCCCCCGCCGCTGCATCTGCGTGCCCAAGCCCAGCCCCAGCGCCGTGATACCGGGCAAGTTGATCTCGTCCGGGTATTTCCACCGCGCGTCGTATTCGCGAAAACCCGTGGGCGTGATCATCGGGTCGCGCAGGAATTCCCAGGTGTTCTGGGTCACGGTCGGCAGCGGTTTGGTCATGAAAAACTCGTTCTAGGTCAAATGGTTATGGGGGCGGCCTTGGCCAATGTGTCAAACTGCATCAGCGTGTCGATCAGCGCGGGCATCTGGTCGAGATAGATCATGTTCGGCCCATCCGACGGCGCCGTGTCGGGGTCGGGATGCGTCTCGATAAACACCGCCGCCACGCCAATCGCCACCGCCGCCCGCGCCATCACCGGCGCGAACTCACGCTGCCCGCCCGAACTGCCACCCTGCCCGCCGGGTTGCTGCACCGAATGGGTCGCGTCCATCACCACCGGATAGCCGGTCTGCGCCATCTGCGGCAGCGACCGCATGTCCGCCACCAGCGTGTTGTACCCGAAGGACGTACCACGTTCGGTCAGCAAAATCCGTGTGTTCCCAGTGCTTTCCACCTTGGTCACGATATTACCGATCTCCCACGGGGCCAGAAACTGCCCCTTCTTGATGTTCACCACCGCCCCGGTATTTCCGGCCGCCAGCAGCATGTCCGTCTGCCGACACAGGAAGGCGGGAATTTGCAGGATATCAGCCACTTGCGCGGCCACGGCGCACTGCGCCTCGGTGTGCACATCGGTCAGAACCGGCACGCCGATCTGATCCTTGATCGCCTGCAGCGCGGCAAGCCCCGCGTCGATGCCCATCCCGCGCTGGCCCGACAGGGAGGTGCGGTTCGCCTTGTCGTAGCTGGCCTTGAACACGTACTGCGCACCCGCCGCGTCGCACGCCGCCTTGACTGTGCCTGCGATATCAACGCCTTGCGCCTCGCTTTCGATCTGGCAAGGGCCTGCGATTACCGTCAGGGGGCGGTCATTGCCGATGCTCAGACCGGCCACGTCCACATGTGTCATGTTATGCTGATACCTGTTCTCTGAGGATCGATGCAGTGATCGAAATCATCAGATAGATGCCTGCAAACACGATGAAAGCCAAGATCGTGTTCTCGAACGCGCGCGGATAGCTGGCGGCGTCCGGTGCAATCGGTTCCACCGCGACAGTGAGGTAACGCACCTGCCGGAACGCCTCGACACGGGCCTGTTCCATGGTCTGGCGCGCGGCCTGCAAGGTGCCGTCCGCCGCAGCAAGGTCGGCCTGCGCAATCTGCAGCCGCGCTGACAGTTCGGCCAGAGAGTTTTCGCCCCGGCTGACATCGACCATCTTGGCATTCAGCTTGCGCAACTGCTCCTGAAGGATACGCACCTCGCCTTCGGCAGCGGCGACGCGGCTTTGGTTCGGGCGGGCGTTGTTCAAAAGACCGGCAAGCTCGATCTCTTTCTCGATCACCTGCGTCTCGAGCGTGTTGATCTGCGCACGCAGGCTGCTGATCACGCCGTCGGGGTCGAGGATTTGCCCCTCGATCTGCAAGCGCACCAGGTTCTCTTGCGCGGCGCGGCGTTCCTCTTGGGCGCGGTCAAAGCTTTCGCGGGCGTCGCGCATCTGATCTTCGCGCTTTTGCGAGGACAGATTGTTTACCCGTTCTTCGGCATAGCTGATCAAACTTTGCGAAAACTCGGCCGAGACCTGCGGATCGGCGGCGGCCACTTCCATGCGGATCAACCCTTCGGTCGGATCATAGCCGATTTTCACGTTTTTCTTATAGATATCATAGGCATCCTGATCCGACGGATCAGCGCCCAAACGCTGGATCGGGTCGATCCAATCCTGCGAGAAATGGGATTTGAACCCGACATCCCGGTCAAGACGCAGCATCGCCTCCTTGGATTCGAGAAATGCCTGCACCCCGATCGCGTCCTGATTGGTTGCGAATTGCGTGGGCAGCAGACCACCCAGTGGGCTGGCCCCGCCCGACCCTTCGTTCTGAATGATCAAAAACTCGGACTCGGTGGCATACATCGGTGTGGCGATGCTGTAGAAATAGTAGCCCGCCATGAGCGTCGGCAGCATCACGAAAAACGCCAGCCGCACCATAAGCAGCCCAAGTTTCTTGCGGCGGCGTTGCATGATATCGCGCTGGATCGCCTGGATGTCCCGGGCGCGACGTTCCGCTGGGCTGAGTTCGGTGGAGGGCAGATTTGCCCCACCCTGCTGCACGGTTTGCGGCAACTGCACCTTGGCGGTTTCCGCGCGCCCTATGGCCTGCGGTTGGCCCTGCTGCGCCCCCTCGCCCGCATTAGGCACCACCAGTTCCAGCATGTTGGACCGTTGGAACGGGTCAATCCCCTTGGCCCGCAAAAGCCGGACCGCGTCGAAATCGGACGTTGGGGCAAGCCCGTGCTTTTGCGCCACGCGGCGGGCCATGCGCAATTGGCGGCCTGTCAGGCCCTCTTGGCGAATGGCATCGATGCTGTTTTCGCTGGCCACCTGCGCCGGGCTCGCCACATCGGCCGCAGGCGCGGCTTGCTGCGCTGCGGCCTCTTGCGGGGCAGACGCGGCTGCGTCTTGGGTCGGCGTCCGCTTGATGCGGAATTTTCTAGCCTTGGGTTTCGTAGTCATAGAGTCTCTTGGCCTCTTCCAAGGTGTCGAACATGTGCAGTTGGCCGTCTAGCAAGACCGCCGCTGTGCGGGCAAATTTTTCCAACGTTTCGGCCTGGTGCGAAACGATAACGATAGTGGTCGTGCGCAGCCGTTCGCGCAGGATGTCGCCCGCCTTGCGATTGAAATCCACGTCCGTAGAGGCAGGCATACCTTCGTCGATCAGGTAGATGTCGAAATCGAGCGCGAGCATAAGCGCAAAGGAAAACCGAGCGCGCATACCCGACGAATAAGTGCCCAGTGGCTGTTCGAAATATTCACCCAGATTGCAGAGCCAGCGGCAGAAGCTTTCGACATAGTCGGGATCAAGGCCGTAGAGCCGCGCGATGTAGCGGCTGTTTTCGTGCGCCGAGATCTTGCTGAGCACACCGCCCATGAACCCAAGGGGAAACGAAATGTTGCAACCGCGGAAAATTTCACCCTCGTCGGGTTTTTCCAGCCCGGCCATCATGTTGATCAGTGTGGATTTGCCGGTGCCGTTGGGGGCGAGGATGCCGAGGGAATTCCCCAACTCCACCCGAAAGGACACGCGGTCAAGGATCACCTTGCGCTGTGTGCCCGTCCAGAAGGACTTGGATACGTTCCTGAACTCCAGCATTGTTGCTCCGCGGCCCGCCCTGCCCCGATGTGGGACGTGAACCCTCTGCTTACCAGAGGTGTGCTAACGGTCTATTCACCGAATTTGTCCACATTATGTCCGTAGTAGCAACAATTGTACAGGATATGCGGACGTTGTTGCGCAGGCGGCAACGTGGTTTCGGTGGTGCCGCGGCGGGCGTCAGTTCTCTTGCTTTTCCACGCGCAGCACGCGGCCTGCAATGATCGACACCCCGGCTGCCGCAAAACTGAAAAGGGCGCCCATTTTGGCGGCATCCTGCACCGGTCCCGGTTCAAACGCGGCAGAGGCAAAGAACAGCGATACCGTAAAGCCGATGGCTGCAACGCACCCGATCACGACAAGGTCGATGATCCGCATTCCTTCGGGGATGCCAAGACCCAAGGGGCGCGCGGCGATCCAGCCCATGATAAGGATACCCACCGGCTTGCCGATCAAAAGCCCGGCAAGCACCAGCCACGTGGCATCCCCGATCGAACTGAATTCAACGCCCGCGTTGAGCAGGCCAAAGAAGAACAGCACCACCTCGACCGGGCGTTTCAGCGCGTGTTCCATCTGGTTCAAAAGGTCGGTCAGGTAGCGCTCCGCCGCGGCAAAGATGCCAAAGGCGCGGTCGGCATGCGGGATCGTCGGCACGATGGGCAGCAGGCCCAGCGACGGGTGCAGGCCGGATGCGGCAAAGCCGTACCAGCTGAAACACCCCGCGATGGCGTAGGGCCAAAAGCTGAACACCTTGCGCACAAAGGTCGAAGTTGGCCGGTCCTGCTTGCCCCGGTCCATCCGGCGCGGCAGCCAGTTGGCCAGCACGTAGACGGCAACAGCAGCACCCACCGACAACAGCAGCCACTCAGGGGCAAGCTCGCCCGAGGGATAGAAAATCGCCAGGATCAAAAGCCCTGCAGCATCATCCGCAATCGCCAACAGCAACAGGAACCGAACAGCCGGGTGGCCCGCGCCAAAGACCAGCCGCCCGATCAGGTAGCTGAACGCGATGTCGGTGGCAGTGGGAATGGCCCAGCCGTTGGCCACCGCGTCAAACGTGGTGGACCCCAGCAACGACGCCACACCCAGATAGATCGCAATCGGCCCCAGCATCCCGCCTGCCGTCGCAAACAGCGGCGTGGCCGCCTTTTTCCCGCGCAGCGACCCGTTCTTGAGGATCACGGCCTCCCAGACTTCCTTGGCCGCGATAGCAAAAAACAGCGCCATAAGGATGTCGTTGACGAGGTAATGCGCAGACAGGACCATGCCGGCCCCGCCAGCATCGTATTTGTCATAGCCTTCGCCATAGACCTTTTTCCAATAGTCGTAGTCCAGTCCGATCAGATCGTTGAACAGCAACGGGTATTCGACAAAGTGATGGTAGGAATGCGGGTCGACATTGGCCCAGACCAGCGCGGTCAGCGCGCCCATGATCAACAACAGGGAGTAGTCCGTCAGAAAGGTCCAGACGCGATACATGGCGGCCTCAAGATCATTTGGTGCAAGGGGCCTAGCTGATCCGTCCGGAGCGGGCAATGCTGAAACGCAATTTCCGCTCCTGCGTTGCTGCGATACGCGTGCCCACGGGCTACTTGTTCAGGCGATCATCTGCCAGGCTAGACCCGCCAGCACCGATCCGAGCAGCGCAAAGCCAAGATACGCGGCAAAGATACGCGGCTTGACCAGCGCCCAGACCGCGATGGCCGCGGGTATAGAGCTGACGCCGCCCGCGATCATGAACGACATAGCCGCCCCTGCCGCCATGCCCTGGTCGAGAAGATCACCGATCAGCGGCGCCGCGGCATAGCCGTTGAGGTAGGCGGGCATGCCGACCAGCGCGCCCAGCAGGATGGTTCCGATACCAGCGCCGCCCAGCACGGTCGCAATGAAGTCGGCAGGCATGTAGAAGACCATGAGCGCTTCGATCACGTAGGCCAGCGTGAGCCATTTCAGCAGGAACACCCCGTTATCCAGCCCCGCGTGGCGAAAGATCGTTCGACGTTCAGGCACTTGCCAAAAGCGCCAGACCGGTTTGGCGGAAAACGGTGCCTTGACCCCACAGCATCCGCCGACCTGCGGCTTTTCCCGCAGCGGATCCGCAAAGACGGCCGTACCGGAAAGCATCAGCGTGCCAAAGCCGCCGAACATGCCAAGCGCCACGGCCGCAACCGTTTTGGCCAGCGCAAATTCAAGGCTGATTGCACCGGTGGTGATAGCAAACATCGCCGGGTCCATCAGCGGTGAGGCAAGCCAGAACGCCATGACCGCGCCCAGCGGCGCACCAACGGCCAGGAGGGCCGCAATAAACGGGATCACTTCGCACGAGCAGAACGGGGACAGCCCGCCCAACAGCGCGGCCATGATGATCATGCGCGCCGGATTGCCCTCGAACGCCTTGGCCAGCAGGTTTTCTGCCCCCGTCGCCTTGAGATAGGCGATGGCCAGCACCGCAAACCCGATAAACGGCAGCGTGCCGCCGAGGGCTCTCGTCGCAAAGGTGATGACATCATCGAGCCGCGCAAGGTCCAGTACTGCCACAAGAGCAAGGATCGCAGCGATGGCAAGCCAGACCCGGTCGATACGCGACAACAGGCGTGGCGATGGGGTGGCAGTCGTCGTGTCAGCCATTGTCATGATCCTCCGCCGCAGCCTGATCGGCGCAGCATTCAGTGAGCAGGAATTGCGACAGTGCCTCGACCTCGGCAAAGGCGATGGCTGCGCAGATGATCGAGCGGCCTTGACGCGTCTGGGTGACGAGCCCTGCGCTCGCCAGGGTTTTCACGTGGTGGGTCAAGGTGGAGCCGGTCACACCGGTGCGTTTGCCCAGATCACCGATGCGAAGCCCCTCGGGCCCGGCGCGCACGAGGGTGCGCAGAACGGACAAACGCTGTTCCGAACCCAACGCGGCAAAGGCCGCGGCAGCACGGGTAAGATCGGGGACTGATGGCGACTCGATTTTCATATTTCGATATTTATTGAAATGATATGTCGGGCACAAGTATTATTTCGACAGATTTCGAAATGATTGCACTGTCGCCCGCAACGCATAGGTTTGCGCCATGACGCAGACCCGGCTCACTGACCAGATAGAGGCGTGCACGCTGTGCGCAGACCGTTTCGCCGCGACCGCAACGGCCCATGCCCCGCGCCCCGTAGTGTGGTTCCGCCCCGGCGCGCGCATCCTGATCGCAGGGCAGGCACCGGGCGCGCGCGTGCATCAAAGCGGGCGACCTTTCACCGATCCGTCAGGAGACCGATTGCGGGATTGGCTGGGTATGGACGAGGCCACGTTTTACGACCGCACGCAGGTTGCGATTGTGCCGATGGCCTTTTGCTTTCCGGGGTACGACGCCAAAGGCTCTGACCTTCCGCCGCCGCGGCTTTGTTCCGAAACGTGGCATGACAAGGTACGCGCAACGCTCGGCGAGATGCCATTGACGGTTCTGGTCGGCGGCTATGCCCATCGCTGGCACATGGGCGCGCGCACCGGCGTCACCGACACGGTCCGCACCTGGCGCGATCATGCGCCACAGGTATTCGCCTTGCCCCACCCCAGCTGGCGCAATACCGCGTGGCTGAAGAAACACCCGTGGTTCGAGGCCGAGGTACTGCCCGCCCTGCGCGCCCGGGTTCAGGAGGTGCTGGCATGACAGAAATGACGCCAATCGATCAGGCCCACGCCGCGATGGAGGCCGCACCCGAAGACGATGCCGCGCGCCTGCGGTTTTATGAACGGTTGGGCGACGCTGAATTGTTCCTGCTGCTTGAGGCAGAGGCAGAAGGCGATCAGGTCAGCCCGCAGGTCTATGATCCCGGTGCCGGTCCGTTGGTGCTGGTCTTTGACCGCGAGGACCGCCTGACCGCGTTTGTCGGCGCCGAGGCTCCCTACGCCGCCCTGTCGGGGCGCATTGTGGCGGGTCTGTGTGCCAAGAACCAGTTGGGGCTTGGTCTTAACCTCGGGGTCGCCCCGTCGTCATTCCTGTTGGACGCAGCGGGCGTGGCGTGGCTGGCGCAAACGCTGGGGCACGTGCCGGACGCGGTCGAGGAACGAGTGGCGGCGATTTCTGCCCCCACCGGCTTGCCGGACATGCTGCTGCAGGCTCTGGACACCAAGCTGGCCACCGGCACCGGATTGGCGCAAATGGCATATCTTGTTGCGACAGAAACAGACGGCGGCGGGCGGGGCCACATGCTGGCCTTTGTCGGCGCGGTGCCCGGCGCGCAGGATGCGCTGGCGCGTGCGGTGTCCGAAGCGCTGGTGTTTTCGGGGCTTGAGGCGGGCACGCTGGACGTTGGATTTTTCGACGGACGCGACCCGGTGACCGAACGGCTGGCGCGGGTCGGTCTGCGCTTTGATTTGCCGCAGCCTGCGCCAGTCACCGCGGCAGACCCCCGCGCCCCTGGCAGCGATCCCGACAGCCCGCCCAAGCTGCGCTGATCACGCAAATCCTTCAACCTCTCACATGCGCGCGAGGCGGGCTGATATGGCCGCCACGCTTTGGCTATGTTCGGCCCATCACCCGCCGCTCCCGGCCCTTTCAAAGGATTTCGTTATGAACCGTTTCACCCTCACCGTTGCTGCCGCAGCCAGCGCGCTCGCCTTCGCATCCGCCGCTTTTGCCGGCCCGCAATATCTCGACGAGACCGGCTATGCCGTGTCGGGCTACGACGTGGTGGCCTATTTCGATCTGGACCAGAACCCGGTGGGCCAAGCGCAACCTGCAGGCGTGCCCGGCAACGCCGCGATCACGGCGGACTATAACGGCGCCACCTTCGCATTCTCCACCGAAGCCAACCGCGACAAGTTCCTGGCCGACCCGGCCCGCTATGCCCCGCAATATGACGGCCACTGTGCCTATGGCGTGTCCAAAGGCGGCAAGGTTCCCGGCAACCCCAACCTGTGGCGCATCGTGGATGGCAAGCTGTTTCTGAACATCACCGAAAACGTCGTGGGCTTTTGGGAAGAGGACATTCCCGGTAACATCAGCCTTGCTGAAAACAACTGGGTGAACATCGAAGGGAACGATGCCTCGACCAACACGATCCCCAAATTCTCCTCGGCCGCACCCAATGGCTAAGGCAGAGCATCGCTCTGACGGCCCACACGGGCCCAAGGCCCCGGCGTCATGGACGCGCCGGGGTTTTGTTGTGGCAGGCATTGCAGCCGTCGCAGGCGCCGGGGTGTTCGGTGCGCGCTGGTTCAACATCACGGCCGATGCGGCTGGTTCCGGTGCCCTGACCGCGCCAGAGGCGTATGAAGCCGCACAGGCGCAAAAGATCACCTTGGTCGACATCCGCCGACCTGATGAATGGCAGCGCACCGGGATCGGTGCAGGTGCCGTGCCCATCGATATGCGGCGGCGCGATTTTACCGCAGCGTTGCTGGAAGTGACGGCGGGGCGCACGGATGTGCCCGTGGCGCTGATCTGCGCACGCGGTGTGCGATCCGCGCGGTTGAGTGCAGCGATGACAGATGCTGGGTTCACCAACATCATCGACGTCCCTGAGGGCATGTTGGGATCAGGTGCGGGGCCAGGCTGGATCAAGCGCGGGCTTCCGCTTGAGACGTGGTCCGTCTGAACCGCTTATTCGGCAGCAACCGCTGCTGCATCAAGCCTGCTGCGAATGGCGCTCCGCTCTTTGCGCGCTTGCGCCACGATCGACGGCTCTTGCAGTGTCACGGGATTTTCCAACCGGATTGGCGCGCGTGACAGACGCACAGCGCTGAGTGCCGAGAGGGGAACCGCCAATGTCAGGCTGAGCGCGATTGGCACCAGCCACCATGACACCAGCCCTGCACCGAGCAACGCGAAAAGTGCGCCGCCAAGGATCGTCTCAACCCAGTGAAAGCGCACGAGCGTGCTGAGTGGATATCCACGGGCGGCACGTTGCTGTGGCGTCCACGCAATGCCGCGCCCCAGCGCGCTGCGCAGCACGGCCTTGGTCTGTTGCACCATCAGGACCGGCGCGTAGGCGATCGACAGCGCCAGTTCCACCAGCACCGCCGATGCAAACACGCGTGCGCCGCCAAACCGGCGCAGCGCCCGACGCTGGCTGGCGATCAGGACCACCGACACCAGCTTGGGCAACAGCAGCACCGCGTACATCACCATCAGGAACACTGCGCTGTCCATGTGGGTCATCTCGGGCGGCCAGCTTGGGAACAGCGGGTTCGCTTCGTTGAAATAGGTCAGCACGTTCGCTTCGGCGTCGCGGCCCAGCAGAGCCCAGAACACCAGCAGGACAAACCACGCGGGGGACATCAGGTAAGACGCAGCCCCCTGGAACAAGTGAAACCGGCTGAGCGGATGCAAGCCGCGGGTGCCCAGAAGGCGCAGGTGTTGCAGGTTACCCCGGCACCAGCGCGCGTCGCGGGTGACATAGTCGATCAGCGTGCCGGGCACCTCCTCGAAGCTGCCGGAAATGCGTGGCAGGAACCGCACGCGCCACCCCGCGCGCCGCAACAGCGACGCCTCAACGAAATCATGGCTGAGAATCAGATCGCCCTGACCGCGACCCAGATAGGGAAGTCCGGCACAGGCGGCAAAGGCACGGGTGCGGATGATCGCGTTGTGGCCCCAATAGTTGCCTTCGGTGCGCGACATCTCGGCCAGCCCTTCGGCCAGAAGGCCGCCATAGGCGAGATTTGAAAACTGCTGGATGCGGGCAAAGAGTGTCTCGGCCCCAATCAGGCGCGGGCAGGTCTGGATCAGCCCCGCCTCGGGATCGGCGGCCATCTCGGCAGCCAGCCGCGCGATGGCCTGACCGCTCATCAGGCTGTCGGCATCGAGCACCAGCATCGCCTCGTACCCGCCGCCATACGCCGTGACCCAATCGGCGATATTGCCGACCTTCTTGTCGGTGTTCTGCGCACGGCGGCGGTAGTGGACAGGAATGCCGCCCACGCGCGGAAGGCACTGGAACGCGTGCCATTCGGCGGCGGCAATGTCATCGTCGCGGGTGTCGCTGAGGATGAAAAAACTGTAGCGGTGCCCACCGCGTTGCCGCGCCAGATCGGCTAGCATGGCGGCGGCATTGCCGAACACGTCGCCGGGGTCTTCGTTGTAGATCGGCACCAACAGCGCCACGTCGATCGGATCCGCGTTGCGGGCAAGCCGCTCGCGCCGGGCCGCGCGGAACAGCCCGGCAGCAATCGTAAAGACCGTCAGGCTGACCCAGAAGAACGTAGCGCCGATCAGACCCAGCAGGACGTATTCCAGCCACGTGTGGCCCGCGGCAGCAAAGAGCATGTGCAGCGCCCAGAGCATGCCTGCCGTGCCCATAACCGCGGGCCCGAAGACCGCGGCGCGCAGCCACGGGGCCGCGGGCGGCGCCTCGTGGACGGCTGGGACATGCGCGCGCAAGTCCTGCGGAGGCATCTGCAACGGCTGGGGTGGAGGCATGGCACTGTGGGTCATACGCGCGTCCACCGGTACAGCCACACCTCGCTCAGGGGCGCGCCATTCAGGCGCAGCTGGGCGCGGAACTCGGCCCAGTCTGCGTCACCGGATTGGAATGTGAACGCGAGGCGGGGACCGCCCGTTTCCGGATTGCGCTGGATCACGCCTTCGGTCACCTCGCCCGCACTGGTGCGAACAAGCCGTTCTAGGCGGCTCAGATCGTCGGGCACTTGCGGTCCCGGCTCAAAGTCGATGGCAAAGATGCGCCCACCCTCGGGCCGCCCGCCCGCTGCGGTGTTGAGCACGCGCAGCGGCATGTCAGCCTTGGGCGCGGGATCAGCGCCCCAGTCCAGCCGGTAAGTCATGCGGTGCGAGCTGCCTGCGGGGATATCCGCAGACGGCCGCCAGTAGGCGACGATGTTGTCATAAATCTCGAGGTCCGCCGGGATTTCAACCAGCGCTACATGTCCGCGGCCCCAGCCTTCGCCCGGCGTGACCCACAGACCGGGACGGCGGTGATAGAGCGCCTCGAGATCGTTGAAGTCGCCAAAATCGCGCGCCCGCTGCATCAGGCCAAAGCCGCGCGGGTTGTCATCGGAAAACGCGCTGATCTGCAGGGTCAGCGGGTTGGCGAGCGGGCGCCAGATCACCTCGCCCGCGCCATTGTGGATCATCAGCCCGTCATTGTCGTGCACCGCGGGGCGGAAATCGTCAAAACGCTGGGTGTCCATGTCGTCGAACAGAAACATCGACGTAAGCGGCGCGATGCCCACATGGGTGAGCGTCTCACGGGCAAAAATCTCGGCCTCCACCTGCATGGTCAGGGGTTGGCCTGGCTGGATATCAAAGCGGTAGGCACCGGTGCACGACGGGCTGTCGAGCAGCGCGTGCAGCACCATGCCCGGCGCGCCCGCGTCCGGACGTTCCAGCCAGAAATGGGTGAAGTCGGGGAACTCTTCGCCCATCGGATCACCGGTCTTGAGCGCGAGACCGCGGGCCGACAGGCCATAGATGTCCCCCTGCCCAATGCCGCGGAAATAGCTGGCGCCCTGAAACACGGCGTATTCTTCGTAAATGCCGGGCTGGTCAAATTCGGTGCGCAGACGCAGGCCGGAATAGCCCAGCGTGTCGTCGATGGGCACATCGGGGAATTTGTCCGTTGTGTCAAACACGCCCATGTCGAATTTCAACGGGCGGGCGGTACCGCCCTCGACGACATAGGTACGCACCCCGCGCGGAAAGTATAGACCGGGCGGAAACACGTCGACGCGCTGTGGCGTGTCGGTGCCTTCCCAAAGCGCGTTGCGGCTGTCGAACCAGATCTTGCGATACTGGTCATAGGTCAGATCACGCCAGGGTGCGGGGATCAGGGGCCGCGACTCATAGGGCCTCATCGCCCTCTCTCGCGCCATCTCGGTCACGTCCGAGGCGGCAAAGGGCGTGCTCTGGCCCAACTGGAGCCCCGGCTCTTCGGCCCAGCCCACATGGGGTGCGGCGGCCAAGGCGGCAAGGCTGGCCAGGAAACCGCGACGCCGCATCATACCGGTGCCCCCGGTTTCCACGGGACGCTCTTGAACCAGCCTGCAAGGTAGGCGGTCAGGATCAGACACCCGCAACCGAACGCGTTGACGGCCAGCGATGTGCCCACCTCGCGGCCCAGCATGTCCATGGCGAACCCGTTGAAGCGGGCTACAAAGATCGACACGACAAAAACGGCAAGCGACTGCTGACCCACTTTCAGGATGACCCGCAGGATGGCGGCCCAGACGCGCCCGGCGAGGTTGCTGGCGCTGGCGCGCAGCCGGTCACCCTTGTCACCCGCAAGCACCCAGCAGACATAGCCAAGCGCGAGAAACTGCACGTAACGAAGGATACCGAAATCGGTTTTCGAAATCAGCTGCCGGTTCTCGATCCGCCACTCGCGCGCCCATTCAAAGCCGAACTCGCGCACGCCGATATTGGACAGCGGCACATTGGCCAGCACGATGAGGGCTGCAAGGCCGAAGAGGGCCGCGTTCACCGGTGGTTTCGGAATCCAGCCACGCATGAACGCAAACCCGGTGAAAAAGACGAGCTGCCAGCCAAAAGGGTTCAGAAACCAGCGCCGTTGCCAGTCATCATCGCCGACCCATGGTTCAGCCGTGAAGTTGAGATAGGGCAGGCCCAACGCTTCAGTCCACGCGCGCTGGCCCATGAACCAAAGCCCGAGGCTGACCGCCGCCAGCAGCCCCAGATGCACCCGCGCCAGCAATATCACCAACGGCATCATGGCGAGGATCACCATGTACATCGGCAGAATGTCAAAGAGGTTCGGCACCCATTGCAGCGTCATGAAGCTGAACAGGATGTTAGGATTTTCCCACAGCCCCTCGCGATGCTCGACAAACAGCATCCACAGGTTCATCTGGCCCCAGTAGTTGCGCCAAGAGCCTTCCAGATCGGTCAGGAATACGAGCAGTGCAGCCGTGGCAAAGAACAGACCCACATGCGCCCAGTAAACCTGCCAGATGCGATAGGCGACGCGCGCGCACCCCAGACCAAAGCCCGCCCGGTCAAACGTTGCACCAAAGGCAATCGCGCTGGCCATGCCCGAACAGAACACGAAAATCTCGGTCGCATCGGAAAATCCGAACCGCGCGGGGATCCAGCTCGTGATAAAATTACCGGGGGTGTGGGCAAAGAGAATGATGAACATCGCCAACCCACGGAAGAAATCCAACCGGATGTCACGCACACGCACCGCAGGCGCGGCAACCTGTGCAGCACTCGTTCGGGGTTGGGCGGTCATCGGATCGGCAAAGGTCATATTGATTGGGCAGTTGGCAGAGAATATAGCGCAGGACGCGCGCAGTTCATTGGGGTGGCACGTTGCCCATCATTGGGCCGGGATGCGGCGGGCGTGGGACACTTCGTCAAGGCGGGAGGCGGAAAACCGGTCGATCGCGCCGGCGCGGCGGGCAATGCGGTCTTCGATCAGCGTGTGCGCCGCGTCGATCTGGCCTGCGCGCAGCCCGGCATCGATTGTCATGCGTTCGAACACGTCGCGCTGCGCGTGGCTGCCGCCGATGGTCTGCATGCCGGGTCGGGCTGCAGCCAACTGGCCAAAGGCATCGTCATAGCGTCCTTCGGCGAACGCATTAAGCCCGGCGAGTGCCGCGCGGCCCGGGTCAGCGACCCGCGCGGGCATCTCGCCCTGTTTCGCGCCGTCGCGGGCAAAGCGGGTGGTCATTGCGGCCTGCGCAGCGCTGCGACCAGCGGCACCAAGGGCCAGTTGGTAGTGCAGATCGGCAAAAACCAGGCATCCGTCGTCGATGCGTGTTTCGGCCAGATCGGCCAGCTCGTCCCAACGGTTGCCGACAGACACGCCCTCAAGCTCAAGCCGCATCAGCAGCGAAGTGGCGTTGGAAATATCGCGGTAATCGTCGGTTTTGTCGGCACGGATCTGGCTGTCATAGAGCGCAAGGACCACGTCCGTTTCGCCCCGGTCGAGGTGCAGAAGCGCCTTGTGCCACCAGACATGGTAGCGGAAGTTGTTGCAGTGATCCCAGGCAGACAGGTTGTCTTCGATCAGGCCGATGCCCGCGTCGGGGCGCGCTGTCATGTCATAGACATGCGCGACCGCATGCAAACCCCACGCGTCGTCCGCGGCAAAGGTCAGGCCACGCAAACCAGCACGTTCCGCGGCGTCGTAGTCACCGGTTTCCTCGAGCGTGAAAGCGTGGCAGCCCAACACATACCCTTCGAGCGGATGGCCCTTGTGGGCATCAAGCACGTTTTCAATCGATGCGCGCATACCCTTGCCATCGCCAAGGATAAAGCGGATGCCATGGCTGATCTTAGCGCTCGCCGTGTCCTCGGGGTGATCGGCCAGCACGCGTTCCATCGCAGCAATCGCGCCAGAGGGGCGTCCATCCAGCCATTCGCCCAAGGCGCGCACCCACATGCGTTCGCGCACCGTACCACCGGACGCGGCCAAGGCAGAGACAGCGGTCGCGCCTGCGTCTCGGGCGACGGCAACCATCTCGGCCCGGCCCAGCATCAGGCAAAACAGCCCCTTGGCCGCGTGGCCCATGGCGAATTGCGGAGCGCCGTCCAACACGGCGCCAAGATGCGTTGGCGTTGCCTGCCCATGCGCCAAGAAGGCGCGTATCATGCTGTTCCACGCCTCAAGCGTTTCGGGCGTGTCCAACGAGACAGGACAATTGCAAATATCGTGCATCATGTGCGTTCACCTTTCGCGCGAACAAGTCTGAAATCCGATTAAGCTGATTTGTTACAATTTGATACGCCCCGGCGCGTGTTCACACGCAAGCGTGATGCATTGCTAGCGGAATGGCGCGGATTTTGGGCGCGATCCGGCAGATATCCGCTTTGGCTTGCTTTGGTTGCCCCCTGTCAGGGCGCGTCACTGTCGTCCTGCAACATTGCCAAGACGTCGTTTGTATCAGCGCCACACGCCGGAGGTGGACGGCGATAGGTCACTGGCGTCCGTGAGAATTTCAGCGGATTGCCCAACAGGTTCAATGTGCCGCCCGCAACCCCTTCTGCCGTCATCTCGATCACCGTGCCGCGTGCCATCGCCTGGTCTGAATGAAGCGCTTCTGCAACGTTGTGAATCGGTCCGCAGGGCACCTTGGCGTTGCGCATGATCTCAAGCGCCTGTTCCGTGGTGACGTCGCGCAAAAGCGGCGCGATGGCCGCCGTCAGCGCGACGCGGTTTTCGATGCGCGCGAGGTTGGTGGCATAGGCCGGGTCAGCACCCATCTCGGGCGCGCCAAACGCGTCGCAGAACCGGCGAAACTGGCTGTCATTTCCCACTGCCACCAACACGTGTCCATCGGAACACGCAAACGCGTCATAGGGCACGATGTTGGGATGTGCATTCCCGCGCCGTTCGGGAACCTTGCCACTGGTCAGATAGTTGCACCCCTCGTTGATCAGCCAGGCCATCGACGCGTCAACGAGGCTGAGGTCGATGTGCTGTCCTTCACCAGTTTGATCACGGTGGCGCAAGGCGGCCAGGATGCCGATCGTGGCGTACATCCCGCACATGACGTCCGCGATGCCCACGCCCACCTTGGTCGGCACACCGTCAGGATCGCCGGTCAGCGACATGATCCCGGCGTAGCCCTGGGCCATCAGGTCATATCCCGGCTGCGCGCTGTTGGGTCCGGTCTGGCCAAAGCCAGAGATCGAGCAATAAACAAGCCCCGGGTGCGCCGCGCACATGGTCGCGTGATCGAGGCCGTATTTGGCCAGTCCGCCGGGTTTGAAATTCTCGATAATCACATCGGCCCGGGCGGCAAGCTGGCGCACGGTCTCCTGACCCTCGGGCGTGGCGATATCGACGGCAATCGACCGCTTGTTCCGGTTCGACGACATGAAATAGGCCGAAAGGTCGGTCCGCGCGCCATCGGGTGCGCGCGCATAGTTCGGGCCCCAGGTGCGGGTATCGTCGCCGCCCGTCTTGGGGTTCTCCACCTTGATGACCGTCGCGCCCAGATCGCCCAGCATTTGGGTCGCAGTGGGTCCGGCAAGAATGCGGCTGAGGTCGAGGACAAACAGACCGTCAAGCGCGCCTTTGGGTTCAGAGCCGTCCGTCATACGCGCCTCGTTCGATCACCGCTGCGATGACCGTAAAGGTATCCGATGCCTGTGCCGCGTCCAGCGCATTCTGCAACGCCTCGCGCGAGGTCACTGTGTGTCCCGCGCCACCGAACGCGCGACCCATGGCGGCAAAATCATGGGTGCCAAAGTCAACGCCAGCGTTGGCCAATTGGCGTTGCCGCTGCTTCAGTTCAATCAACGCGAGCGACGCGTCGACAAACACGACAAAGATCGTGCGCAAGCCAAGCTCAGCCGCGGTCGCAAGTTCCCCCGCCACCATCAAAAACCCTGCATCGCCGGAAAAGCTGACGACGGTGCGATCCGGTTCGACCACCTGCGCGCCCATCGCTAGCGGCACGGCACAGCCCATGGTGCACAGGGCCGAGCTTTGCATCATGCCGCGCGGCGCGTAGCAGTGCCACTGCTGACTGAGCAGGATGCGATGTGCGCCGCTGTCGGCGGTGGCAAGGGTGTCTCTGGGCAGGACAGATCGGCATGTGTCGATGACTGCGGCAGGTCCCCAGTCTTCGTCACCGGGAAAGGCCTGCGCAAGGGCCGCGCAGGTCGCGGCGACCTCACCGCCCGGCCATGTCGCGCGCGGCGTGGCGGCGTCCTGCAACGCGCGCAGCGTCGCGCCGCACGCGGCGATCACATTAATCGTGGCTTGGTGCATGTAGTGGTGGTTGGGCTCGGACGTGATGTCGATCATGGTCTGGATGCCGGGAAAGTAAAAATCCCGCCACCCGGTACGCATTTCAATCGGGTCATAACCCAGCCCAATGATCAGGTCAGCCTGCTGCACGAAAGGCAACAATATCTTGTCCGCCTTTGGCGACAGCCCCGCACCGCCAAGCGCCAAATCATGGTCTTCGGACAAGATACCCTTGGCCTTGTAGGTGGTGATCACAGGTACGTTGAAGGTCTCGACAAAATTTCGCAGCGTTTCGGTGATGGTGCGCTGCGCCGGGTCAAAATCGTCGTTCAGCGCGTCGACGCCCACGACCATGACCGGACGCTCAGCCGCGCTGAGCCGAGCGGCAATATCGGCGAGCACATCCGGCGCGGGCACCACCGGAGCGGCCGGCGCGCGGCGTGCCGGGATCGTGTTGGCAGCCGGCGCAACCGCGACAGAGATCGGCACGTCGATGTGAACGGGCCCGGGGCGACCTTCGGTGGCGATACCCACCGCCTTGTCTGCGATGACGCAGGCAGCGCCGGCATTCAACGTAAAGCTCGCCTTGGTGATGGGGCGAAACACCTGCGTTTGGTCCAACACCTGATGGGTGTAGGTCTGCGCCTCATCCGCGTCAATGCAACCGGCCAGAACAATCAGCGGCACGCGGTCCTGCTGTGCGTTGGCGACTGCGTTCACTCCGTTGAGCGCGCCGGGCCCGACGGTGGCGACGAGGATCCCGGGCGCTCCGGTTCGGTGCCACGCGCCCTCGGCCATAAAAGCCGCCGCATTTTCGTGTTTGCACAGAATGAACCGGATGCCTGCCGCCTCAAGCGCATCGACCAGCGTCAGCACCTCGCCCCCGGGCATACCAAAGGCAAAGCGGCAACCCGCGTCGTACAGCCGTCGGGCAAGGACATCGGCGGCGCGGTTCAGTTTGGGGGCGGTCATGGGCAGGCAGTCCGGATAGCAAATTGATGCGCTTACCTGTCACGTGCACGGACCGCGCACAAATCACAGCTGCTTGGGCAGATGTTTCAAGTCAGGGCTTGACCTTCCAGTGACTAGAACCCTTATCTGCGCTGTCATGACGTCAAAAACCCTCGACTTTGCCCTGTCCGGCCTCAATTGCGGCGCGTGCGTCGGTCGTGCCGAAGATGCGCTGCGCGCGTTGCCGGGTGCGAAAGACGTGCGCGTGAACCTTGCGCGACGCTCGGCGCACGTGGCGGGGGTCGATGCAGAGGCGGTCATGAATGCGCTGGCCACCGCCGGATACCCGGCGACGCCGCGACACGCTTTGTATCACGTGCCGGACATGCATTGCGCGTCTTGCGTCAGCCGCGTCGAAACCGCCGCGTCCGGCGTCGCTGGCGTCGTCGAAGCGCAGGCCAATCTGGCGACCCGCACCATTCAGATCGAAACGCTGGGCGTGCGCGAAGATGTCGAGGCCGCGCTCGCCGACGCAGGATTCCCGGTAGACGAGGTTGGCGAAACCCGGACCGACGCCGCGGACAAGACGGCTGAAGAAGTCGCAATATTGCGCGACCGTTTCCTCTTGGCTGGCGTTCTGACGCTGCCGGTCTTTCTGACAGAGATGGGCGGGCATCTCTATCCGCCGCTGCACCATGCTTTGATGGCGCTTTTTGGCATGTCGGGGCTGATGTGGGCGCAGATGGTGCTGACCGCGCTGGTGCTTTCTGGTCCCGGTCGCAGCTTTTTTGCCCGCGGTTTGCCGGGCCTGATCAGGGGGCGTCCAGACATGGATGCGTTGGTGGCATTGGGCGCGGGCGCTGCGTTTGCCTTTTCGGCAGCGGTCGTTCTGGTGCCTGATCTGTTGCCGTCGCGCGCGGTGTATTTCGAGGCGGCAGCGGTCATCGTCACGCTTATCCTTCTGGGCCGGTGGCTCGAGGCACGGGCGCGGGGCCGCACCGGGGAGGCCGTGAGAGAATTGCTGGCGCTGGCGCCTGAGACGGCGGAACGCGCCGCCGGTGACGGGTTCGAGACTGTGCCGCTTGAGACTGTCGCCGTGGGCGACCTGTTGCGCGCCCGCCCCGGTACGCGGGTCGCCGTCGACGGTATCGTCACCGATGGCCATAGTCCCGTAGACACCGCGATGCTGACGGGCGAACCCATCCCGCGTATGGCAGGCCCGGGCGACCGGCTGCATGCAGGCACGATGCTGACGACCGGCACCGTGACATACCGCGCCACACATGTGGGCCGTGACACAACGCTCGCCCGGATCGCCGCGTTGACCGAGGCCGCGCAGTCAGCGCGCTTGCCGGTTGAGGCGCTGGTGAACCGGATCACCCGTTATTTCGTTCCGGTCGTGTTGGTCATTGCGGTGCTTACATTTGGCGTCTGGGTCAGCTTTGCGCCGCTCGGGTCTGCTGTGGTTGCAGCTGTTTCCGTGCTGATCATCGCGTGTCCGTGCGCCATGGGCCTTGCCACACCGATGTCGATCATGGTCGGAACCGGGCGTGCGGCGCAATTGGGGGCCTTGTTTCACAAAGGCGCTGCCTTGCAGCGGCTACAGGACGCGCGTGTGGTCGCGTTTGACAAGACCGGCACGCTGACCGTGGGCGCGCCATCGCTGCGTGACATCGAGACGACGATGGAACGCGATACGATCCTGCGGCTTGCCGCTGCCGTCGAGGCGCATTCGGAACATCCCATCGCGCAGGCGATCATGAACGCTTGGGATGGCGATATCCCCGTGGCGCGCGCATTCCAGATAACGCCCGGCGCAGGCGCGGTGGCACAGGTAGACGACCACCAGATTCACGTCGGTAATCTGGCTTTCATTGCGTCGCATGCCAACACGCAGAGTGACCTGATCGCGCACGCAGACCGCTGGGCGCGTACCGGCGCCACACCGGTGCATGTCGCCGTGGACGGTCAGCACGTGGCGGCAATGGCAATCGCAGACCAGATCCGTGACGGCGCACGAGACGTAATCGCAGCACTGCAAGCAACCGGGCGCAAGGTTGCGCTTGTCTCGGGCGATGTCCAAGCGGCGGCAGAGCATGTCGGCGACGCGCTCGGTGTCGATCTGGTCGTGGCTGGGGTCAAGCCCGATGGCAAAGTCCAGACGCTGAGCGACTTGCGCGAAAAACACGGCCCGGTCGCCTTTGTCGGTGACGGCATCAATGATGCGCCAGCGCTTTCGGCGGCTGATGTTGGCCTTGCCGTTGGCGGTGCCACTGACATCGCGGTCGAGGCAGCCGACGTCGTGTTGATGTCACCGGAACCCGCGGGCGTGTTGCGCGCCATCGGCATCAGCCGCGCCACATTGCAGAACGTCTGGCAGAACCTGTTCTGGGCCTTTGCCTACAACACTGCGCTGATCCCGGTTGCAGCAGGCGTGCTGGTCCCGTTCGGCGGACCGCAATTGTCACCTCAGCTTGCCGCGCTGGCGATGGCCTGTTCGTCGCTTTTTGTTGTCGCAAATGCGCTGCGACTGCGCCGTTGGAGCCCCGCATGAACATATCCGACGCCGCTGCGGCCACCGGCCTGCCAGCCAAGACCATCCGGTACTACGAAGAGATCGACCTGATCCGACCAACCCGCGGTGCCAACGGCTACCGACAGTTCAGCGACACTCAGGTGCATCAGCTGCGTTTCCTCGCGCGCGCCCGCGCGCTTGGCTTTGGAATCGAAGACTGTCGGTCGTTGCTTGCCCTTTGGCAGGACCGCGACCGCGCCAGCAGTGATGTACGCGCCATCGCCCAAGAGCATCTAACCGAAATCGAGGACAAGATTGCCGCTCTCACGGCGATGCGCGCGACGCTCACCCACCTGATCACCGCATGCGCGGGAAATGACCGACCTGATTGTCCCATCCTGCAAGATCTCGCTCAGGAATGACGCGCAACACGCAAAAAGTGTGACTCGTCTGCATCAAACCGCGCGCCAGAGCGGGCTGCCACATTTCTGCCATATTTCTGCCACCGTCCCGCCCCGATTGCCCGGCACCCCAAGAAAACGCGGGGGATAAAACACTGGGACAGGAGCGCGTCATGCGTCCAACGACCTTCGCGGCCGGCCTGATTTTGTGCGCTGGCACGGCCCTTGCCGGGCCAAACAACCACTTTGTACCCGATCCATCGCGGTATGTTTCCCTTGATAACGGCTGTGTCTATGGCCCCAGCTTACTTGGGACCGAAAATGAATGGTCACTGGTATATTCGCAGGCAGGCACCACGGTGCCCTGCGCGCTGACCGTCTATGGCGTATCCCAGACGGTGGTTTCCGCGCCGGCGCCTTTGCCAAACCATGCGCCAGTCGCTGTCGAAACGTCCGTTGCAATCGACACGCCCGTGGTGGCCCAAGGGTCCATCGCACCGCTCAAACAACCAGCGCCGCGGCCGCGGATCAGACGGAATAGCGGCTTTCTGGTCGGTGTGTTTCGTTAAAAAAAAGCCGCGCAACGCCTAGTCAAAAAGCGATCGCAACCCGCGGCGCAACTCGTTCTCGATCTTGTCCTTGGCCGCGTCCTCAAGGTCTTGGCCCTCGTCCGTGACGCCCAGTTCTTCTGCGACCTTGTTGCGCACAGCCTGGCGGGCGTTGTCTTTGACGCGATCCACCTCCTCCTGGAGGTTGAGGTTTATCGCCGCTTCAAGGTCCGGGATGATCGACGGCGACGCCCATGGGCCGCGGATACGCACCGGGATGGCGACGCCCGCACCGCTATTGGCGCGCAGCGCAACGGGCGTGAAGGTATAGTCGATGGTCTGCGTGCCCAAACCCACCTGTCCCGCCCCGCGCGCCTCGTAATTGGCCAGCGCCAACAGAAGATCATCGTTGCGCAAAACTCCGCCGTCCATGGTCCACGTGGCACCGAGGCTGTCGAAAACGGTGGTACCACCACCGACCTGTCCGGACCGCATCAATCGGTCCAGATCAATGCCAATGATCGTGCCCTGGCCAAATTTGATCGCACCATTGCCCGACAAGGATTTCATGATGGCATCAACCGAATTGCCCACGCCAAGGAAGTTCAGTTCGCCATTGGCGTCACCAGTCAGCCGGTCAATCCCGGCGGCATCGCGCAGCACGTCCTGCATCGCTATGGACTGGGCAAAAAGCTTGCCACCGACGCTCAGCCCCGAGCGGTTGTTGATCACGAATTCACCCGACACAGTGCCGCCATAGGCGCTGATCTCGCGCAGTTCGAACACCATGCGTGAATTGTCGTTGCGCAACAGGGTGCGGGTCGGGCCCAGCTTGAATTGACCCAGGTCGATGGCGGATGCTGTCAGGGCAATCTCACCATTGAACGCCGCAAGCCCGCTGGCATCAATCCGGTCGGTCGGCCAGCCGCTGCCCGCAGACGGCGTAGAGCCGCCACCGCCAGAGACGTCGCCACCACCGGTGACACTGGTCAAATCCAGCGCACCGGCGCTGAGCTGCGCATTGACCTGCGGGGTGCCGTTGAGGCTGATATCCGCTGCGCCGTTCAGCGCATTGCCGCCCAGATCAGCGGTCAAATTGCGCAAGGACAAACGCCGGTCAGAGGTAAGCGTCAAATCTGTGCTGACATCCATCGAGCGGCCCAACCGCGGCGGCAAGCCGGGGGCAGGCAGTCCAAGTGCTGCGAAAAACGCGTCGGTGTTCGGCATATCCAGCGTCAATCTGCCAGCGACCTCGCCAGCGGTACTGGCCCGACCGTTCAGCGACGCTGTGCCCCCGCCTGCCGCAATCTGCGCTTCAACCGTCTGCACTTGCCCCGCAACAAAGCCAGCAAATCCGCCAATCACTGCGTCGACAGACACCGTTTCGCCCGCCGGGCGCAGTGCTGCCTTTATGGTGGCGGGGCCGAGCCGTTCAGGCCAGTCAAGGCTGAGGTCAACGCCGGAATAGGACACAAGATCCGAACCCTCGGCATCATAGACCAGTGTTGCATCGGTAACCTGCAAGCGCTGCACTGACACGGCACCGGGTGTACGCTCGGGCGCTGTTTCGGTTTCGATCTGCGCCTCGCCGCTTGCATCGGTGAAGACCCAGGATGCGCGCCCGTCCGCCTTGCTTTCCAGACGGATCGTGGGGCTTGTCGCTTCGATATTGGTGATCCGGATCTCACCGCGCTGCAAATACGCCATCAGGTCGACCCCGATCGCGGCATTCTGCGCGGTCAACATCGGTCCCTGTTCCGACCAGTCGGCGTTGCCAACCTCAAGTTCGCCCAGTGACACGCCAAGCACCGGCCAAAGCGTCATTGAAACGTCGCCCGCGATCGTTACGTCGCGCCCGGTCACTGTGCGCAACTGATCCGCGGCCAGCCGGGCGATGCGGTCGGCGGGCAGAAAGAACACCGACACAACGGCCACCAGCACCAAAATCAGGACAAAACCAACAAGGCGGGTGATCCATTTCATTTCGGGCGGCTCCTGTGGACTGTATCAACGTGTTGACGCCAACTTAGTGTCCACGCCGGCAAATCCCCACCCTTTTCGCCGCGCCATCAATAGAATAAGGGACCGGAATGAGCACAAACCCGCCAGACCTGCGCCCCGACCTCGCGCCGAAACCGCAGATGCAAGCCACACGCCGCGCAGGCCAGCCCACCATCGGGATGGTGTCATTGGGGTGCCCCAAGGCGCTGGTGGACAGCGAACGCATCCTGACCCGATTGCGCGCCGAAGGGTATGGCATCTCACCCGACTATGGCGGTGCCGATGCAGTGATCGTGAACACCTGCGGGTTTTTGGACAGTGCCAAGGCCGAAAGCCTGAGCGCGATCGGCGAGGCGCTGGATGAAAACGGTCGGGTGATCGTGACCGGCTGCCTCGGTGCAGATCCGGAATACATCACCGGCGCACACCCCAAGGTGCTGGCAGTGACCGGGCCGCACCAATACGAACAGGTGCTGGATGCGGTGCACGCCGCCGTGCCGCCTGACCCGGATCCGTTCATCGATCTTCTGCCCGCCTCCGGCGTGTCGCTCACGCCGCGGCATTTCAGCTATCTGAAGATCTCCGAGGGCTGCAATCACAAGTGCAAATTCTGCATCATCCCCGACATGCGCGGCCGCCTGCAGTCGCGACCGCACAAGGCCGTAATGCGCGAGGCAGAAAAGCTGGTGGATGCGGGCGTGCGCGAGTTGCTTGTGATCAGCCAGGACACTTCGGCGTACGGCACCGAACGCGGCGCGCCGCATCGGGATGGCCGTCCCTCTTCGGCACCGCAACCGATTACCGAGCTTGCCCGCGATCTGGGCAGCCTCGGGGCGTGGGTGCGCCTGCACTACATCTACCCGTACCCGCATGTGGCCGAGTTGATACCGCTGATGGCCGACGGGCTGGTGCTGCCCTATCTGGACGTGCCATTCCAGCACGCCCATCCCGATACCTTGCGCCGCATGGCCCGACCCGCAGCAGCCGAGCGTACGCTGGACCGGATCGCAGAATGGCGCAGCATCTGCCCCGACATCGCGCTGCGCTCGACTTTTATTGTGGGATACCCGGGCGAAACTGAGGAGGAGTTTAAGACCCTGCTTGACTGGCTCGAAGAGGCGCAGCTGGATCGTGTCGGTTGTTTTCAATACGAAAACGTCGACGGCGCGCGATCCAACGCGCTGCCGGATCACGTTGCTGCCGAGGTCAAACAGGATCGCTGGGAACGTTTCATGCAAAAGGCTCAGGCCATTTCCGAGGCCAAGCTGGCAGCCAAGGTCGGCCAACGCATTGAGGTGATCGTGGATGACGTCGACAATGAGGCCGCTACCTGCCGGACCCAGGCCGACGCGCCCGAGATTGACGGCAACCTGTTCATCGACACCGGATTTGAGGCGCTCAAGGCCGGAGACATCGTGACCGTCGAAGTGGACGAGGCTGGCGAATATGATCTGTGGGGCAAGCTGATCTAGGCATCGGAGCGCTCTGCCAAAAAGCGCCGAATACACCGAAAGCTTGATTTCGAGTTAATATGTTCCTACTTTGTTCTCGCGCCGGAACAAAGGAACACCGCCATGTCCCATCACCCTGTCCAATTGGGCCTGTTCGATCCCGTCGAACCGCGCCTGCCGATGCGTGATGTTCAGCCCGCCACCGAAAAACAGATCGGGTATGCGCGGTCCTTGGCGGCGAAAACCGGTGCCACCTTACCGCCCTCGATCCTGCGCGACCGGGCCGCGTTGTCCGCTTGGATCGACAAGGCCAAGGTGCAGCGCCCCGCGGGACAATTTTCCAACTACCCCAGCGCCAAGCAGGTGCAATTCGCCGAACGCCTTGCCCGTTTGAAACGGCGCGAAATCCCGGACGCGTGTTTCAAGGACCGTATGCTGATGTCGCGATGGATCGACGGGATCAAGCCGCGCTGAGATGCCGCGCCACGGCACCGCTGACTCGTGCTGCCATTGACCTAAATCCTCGTCATGTCTGAAAACACCAAAGTTCTCTACAACGCTGAATGCCCGGTCTGTAACTTCGAAATTTCGCACTACGCGAAATACAGCGAGAAAAACGGGCTTCCGATCCGCTTTGACGATCTGAACTCGGACGCGCTTGACGCGTGGGGGCTGGATCACGACACCGCGGCGCGCAGGCTTTATGTCGCCAAGAACGGTGAACTGATCAGCGGCATCCCCGCCTTCATCGTTTTGTGGCGGGATATGCCCCGGTACAATTGGCTCGCGCGCATTGTGAGTCTGCCAGGAATACACTGGGCCGCGAGCAAGGCTTATGACCACGTGCTGGCGCCGCTGATCTACCGCTGGCACCTTCGTCGCAAGGCGCGCGCTGCACTCCAGAACGGCTGATCAGCCGCTGGCCAGCTTGGCAAAAACCGCTGCGTTTCGGCAATAAACCGGTGTCTCGGACACGGCCCCATTCACCGCGTTGAGCCATCGCACGCAATCACGGGTGCGCAGGCATTTGGTACATGTCAAAACCATCTCGGCCACCTCATCTGGGGTCATGCCGTTGGCGATGGCCGCATCCTGCAGGTCAATGCCGCGCGCTTGGGCCATTTGATCAGCCAATGCAGCGTGACGTTTCAGTTTGGCGCTCATGTGCTGTCCTCCCTGTTCGGGTCCAATCACAGCATCCAAGATACCTTGTCGACACGGGCTGTCCTTGACGTGGATCAACATGCGGCCAACCATGAGAAAATCACCCGTTCCCTCGTAAATGGCGCGCACAGAGAGTGGACGTTCGCCGCCCTTGGCCTTAGCTTTGGCCGATAACACCGCGAAAGCCGCCATGACCGAAAATACGCAAGCCTATCAGGTCCTCGCCCGAAAATACCGCCCCGAGACATTTGCCGACCTCGTGGGGCAGGACGCGATGGTGCGCACGCTGAAAAATGCGTTCGAGGCGGATCGCATCGCGCAGGCCTTTGTCATGACCGGCATTCGCGGGACTGGCAAAACGACCACGGCCCGGATAATCGCCAAGGGGATGAACTGTATCGGCACGGATGGCGAGGGCGGGCCGACGACAGAGCCTTGCGGCGTGTGCGAACACTGCGTGGCCATCATGGAAGGGCGCCACGTCGACGTGTTGGAAATGGACGCGGCCTCGAACACTTCGGTCAATGACATCCGCGAAATCATCGACAGCGTGCACTATCGGGCGGCGTCGGCGCGCTACAAGATCTACATCATCGACGAGGTGCACATGCTCTCGACCAGCGCGTTCAACGCGCTGCTCAAGACGCTTGAAGAGCCGCCCGCCCACGTCAAATTCATCTTTGCTACAACAGAAATCCGCAAGGTGCCCGTCACCGTGCTCAGCCGCTGCCAGCGGTTCGACCTGCGCCGGATCGAACCCGAGGACATGATCGGCCTGTTGCGCAAGATTGCGGCGGCAGAACAGGCAAGCATTGCCGACGACGCGCTGGCCCTGATCACACGCGCTGCCGAAGGATCGGCACGGGATGCGACGTCGTTGCTGGATCAGGCGATCAGCCATGGCGCGGGCGAAACAACCGCGGATCAGGTCCGCGCGATGCTGGGTCTGGCTGACCGGGGCCGTGTGCTGGATCTCTTTGACATGATCCTGCGCGGCGATGCGGCGGGCGCTCTGACCGAGCTGGGTGCGCAATACGCCGATGGCGCGGAACCGATGGCGGTGATGCGCGATCTGGCGGAAATCACGCACTGGGTGTCGGTGGTCAAGATCACGCCCGAAGCCGCAGAAGACCCCACCATTTCGCCCGATGAACGCACACGCGGACTGCAGATGGCCGACACTTTGCCGATGCGGGTGCTGACACGCATGTGGCAGATGCTGCTCAAGGCACTGGACGAGGTCGCTGCAGCACCCAACGCGATGATGGCTGCAGAAATGGCGATCATCCGCCTGACCCATGTGGCGGATCTGCCCAGTCCCGAAGAATTGGTCAAAAAGCTGCAAAATGCGACCCCGCCCGCCGCCAGCCCAAGCGCCGCACCGCAGGCATCGCGGCCCACTGGCGCACAAGCCGTGGCACAGGCGCAAACGCGCATGGCAGGCAATCCGAACGCCGCGGGCCAAAGCACCGCACTGGCCGGCGATCCCGCGCAAACGCTCGCCCGCTATCCCAGCTTTGATCATGTGCTCGACCTGATCAAAGCAAATCGCGACATGCTGCTCTATGAACATGTTGTGAAATATGTTCGGCTCGCAGCCTACCAGCCGGGCCGCATCGAGTTTGAACCCGCCGATGACGCGCCGCGCGATCTGGCGCAGCGCCTCGGCGGCGCGTTGCAGCGATGGACCGGCAATCGCTGGGCCGTGACGCTGGTGACCACGGGCGGTGCACCCACCGTCTACGAGACCGAGCATGCCGCGGAACTGGAGTTGAAAGCCCAAGCCGAAGCGCACCCGTTGGTACAGGCTGTGCTGGCGCAATTCCCGAAGGCCACGATCAAGAACATCCGCACACCCGAACAGCTTAGCCAAGAGGCGCATATCGAGGCCCTGCCCGAAGTGGACGACGAATGGGACCCATTCGAAGAAGACTGATCGCATGCTCTTCGGCCTTTTCGGCCCTCATCGCGACACCGCTTTGGGCAGATGTCTGCGCAACAGAGCGTCCCGGCTGGGACGGCGCACCGGTCACCGCTTGGGGTGAGGCACTCACCCTGTTTGTGTCGCCACTGGGCCTTTTGCTCCTCGCGCTCTCGGTTTTGGCCGTGCGGTTGCGCTGGCAGTGGATCGGGCTTGGCACCATCCTCGGCTGGACGGTGTTCATCACCATCGTCACAATGGCCGACCCAACAGGTCAGCGCGCGCCCGCCATGGCCGAAGGCTGCATCGGCCCGCCCACCTTGTTCATTCCGCTTGCGGCTGCGATATGTGTGGTGATCGTTCTCAGAACCAAACCGCGCCCTACGGGCGATACGGAGGCATAGATGCTCAAAGGACTAGGCGGGCTCGGCGATATGGCCGGGATGATGAAAAAAGCCCAGGAAATGCAATCGAAGATGGCCCAGATGCAAGAGGATCTGGCTACCATCACGGTCGTGGGCGAAAGCGGCGCGGGCCTGGTCAAAGCCACAGCAACGGCCAAGGGCGAATTGACCGCGCTCGACATCGACCCCAGCATCTTTTCCGGTGACGACAAGGAAGTGGTCGAGGACCTGATCCTCGCCGCCATCAAGGATGCCCAAACCAAGGCCGCAGACAAAAGTCAGGAAGAGATGTCCAAGCTGACCGAAGGCCTCGGCCTGCCGCCGGGCATGAACCTGCCGTTCTGACGTGCCGTTCACTTTGCCAGATAAACTCTCCCCGAAGGGTCGATCTGCAATCAGGCCGCACAGTTGAGCAGCACGCGTGACATCGACGCCCTCATCGAGATGATGGCCAAGCTGCCGGGCCTCGGCCCCCGGTCAGCCCGGCGCGCGGTGCTGCACCTGATCCGCAAACGCGCACTGCAACTGCAACCGCTGGCAGACCTGATGCAGACGGTCGCCGCCACCGCGCGCGAATGCCTGAACTGCGGCAATGTCGGCACCAGCGACATCTGTGACATCTGCCAGTCGGAAAAGCGCGCCAATGGTGAATTGTGCGTGGTCGAAGATGTCGCCGATCTCTGGGCGATGGAGCGTGCGGGCGTGTTCAAGGGGCGCTACCACGTGCTCGGCGGAACCCTGTCCGCACTGGATGCCATCGGCCCAGAAGAACTGCGCATTCCACGTCTTGCAGACCGGGTGTCAACCGAAGGCATCCGCGAGGTGATCCTCGCCCTGAACGCCACGATCGATGGCCAAACCACGGCGCACTACATTGCGGATCAATTGGAAGGGCAGGTCACGCTGACCTCACTGGCGCAAGGTGTGCCGATCGGGGGGGAGTTGGATTATCTCGACGACGGCACAATCACGGCCGCTATGCGCGCGCGCAAGGCGCTGTAGTCAGCGCCTCTCGAAACAAAGCAAACCAGTTCAGCGCTTGCGCTGCTTGCCTTCATCACGTTTCACGCGCACGGCCTTGCGCTTGGGCCTCGGCATCAAGGCTGCCAGACCGGCAGCCAATGCAGCACCAATAATCAGTTCAATCGACATTATTCGCCCCTTTGCTGGCGTAAAGACTAGAGGCTTTTGCCAGCTTGTAAACGGCTGAGCGCAGAAACAGTGTAGTGATGCGACACTCCGCTCAGCTCTTGCCCATCCGCCATCTTCCAAAAACGCCGTCCCAGTCATAAAATCGCCGCAGTCAGGTGTTCAGCTTGGATTAATCGCAAAATGCGAATGATAAACATGATGAGACCGAGCACCGACAAGAATCGGGTGTTCCTGTTCCTGCAGGGCCCGCACGGACCGTTCTTTCACCGGTTGGGCACGATGCTGCGCCGGGCGGGAGCGACGGTATGGCGCGTGGGTTTCAATGCGGGCGACCGCGCCTTCTGGTTTCATCCGCGCAGCTATATCCCTTATCGCGGCACCGCGGCTGACTGGCCGACGACCTTTTCGCAGCTGATTGATGAGAAGCGGGTCACTGATATCGTGCTCTATGGTGACGTGCGTCCAATCCACGCCCAAGCAGTGGCCGAAGCCAAACGCCGCGGCCTTACCGTGCACGTGTTCGAGGAAGGGTACATGCGGCCCTACTGGATCACCTATGAACGCGGCGGCACAAATGGCAATTCGCGCCTCATGGACATGTCGGTGGCACAAATGCAGGCGGCCCTCGCCCTATCGGACATGGAGGCGCCCCTGCCCCCCGGTCACTGGGGCGACATGCGCCAGCACGTTTTCTACGGCGCGTTGTATCACTGGTTCGTCATGTTCCGGAACGGCGACTACCGCAATTTCCAACCGCACCGCGCGCTGACCGTGGCCAAGGAGTTTCGCCTGTATTTGAAGCGTTTGCTGCTAATGCCCTTTCAAACGCTCGATCGCATTCAGGCCACGACCCGCATCCGCTATGGCGGCTTCCCATATCACCTCGCACTGTTGCAACTCGAACATGACAGCAGCTTTCAGGAACACTCGCCTTTTGACAGTATGACCGAGTTTCTCGAGCTGGTGATCGACGGATTTGCCGCTGGCGCGCCGGGGCACCACCATCTGGTGATCAAGGCGCATCCGCTCGAAGATGGCCGCAGCCCGATCCGCCGCACTATCCGCCGCCTGACCCGTGAAAAAGGGCTGAAAGGCCGGGTGCATTACGTTCGCGGCGGCAAGCTGGCACAACTGCTCAACGATGCGCGCAGCGCAGTCACCGTGAACTCCACCGCGGCGCAACAGGTGCTGTGGCGCGGCATTCCGCTCAAGGTCTTTGGCCGCGCAGTCTTTGCCAAGCCCGAGTTTGTCTCAGACCAACCTCTGCATGCGTTTTTCGCAGGGGCCACCCGGCCCGACAATCGCGCCTACAAGGACTACCGCCGCTACCTGCTGGAAACCAGCCAGTTGCCCGGCGGGTTCTATTCCGCGCGCGGGCGCCGACAACTGCTCAGGCAGGTCGTGGACATGATGCTTTCCGACGAGGATCCTTATGATGCGCTGGCTTCCGGCACCGCGGCCCCGAGGCAACAGTTGCGTGTCGTGACGTGACAGACACTACACCTATGGCTGGATTTTTATCCGCACCTAAGGTAGTTACAGTACCAACTTGATCCGGAAAACCGGACGAAAATAACAAGAACGGGACCCCAAAAACGGGGACCAGAGGCAGAAATCAGGTCGAGGAGACCAAGCAGTGACTTTCCCGACAATTCGCTGGGCGCGTGCCGTCGCGCTGCTCTTGGTGTGTACGCTTGTGGCCTCGTGCGGCTTGCCCCGCGTCGGCCCGAACAAGCGTGAGATTTTTGCGGGATCCGTGCAGCGCGAAGGTGACGCATTCGTCGTGTCGGTCAATGACCGCGTGACCCGCGCCACGGCTGTAACCCCCGCACTGGGCTTTTCCGACGCCCTGATCAATGCACCCGTCATCGGCTCTGACACGATCCGCCCAGGCGATGTGCTCGGCCTGACCATCTGGGAAAACGTCGACGACGGCCTGTTGGCCGGTGAGGCTGCGAACGCCACCTCTCTCGAAGAAATCCAGGTCGACGGGTCGGGGTTCATCTTTGTGCCTTATGCAGGCCGCTTGCGCGCTGCTGGCAATACGCCGGATTCTATCCGCCGCATCATCACCGAACGGCTCGAAGACCAAACGCCAGATCCGCAAGTTGAGGTGCGCCGCCTCGCCGGTGATGGCGCGACCGTATCGCTGGTCGGTGCCATTGGTGGCCAGGGCGTCTACCCGATCGAACGACCAACTCGGACGCTGGTGTCGATGCTGGCCCAGGCGGGCGGCGTGACAATAGAACCCGAGATTGCCCAGATCACGGTGATCCGCGGCGACGTGCGCAGCCAGGTCCGCTTGCAAGACCTCTACGACCACCCGCAGCTCGACATTGCATTGCGCGCAGGCGACCGCATCCTTGTCGAAGGGGACACGCGCACCTACACGATCCTCGGCGCCACCGGCGGACAGTCGCGCATCCCGTTCGAAACACCCACGATCAACGCGCTCGAAGCCATTGCACAAGCCGGCGGCCTGTCGGCTGCCACGGCTGACCCGACCGGCGTCTTCGTGCTGCGCAACGAGGATGCGGCGATCTCAAACGCTGTTCTGGGCCGCAACGATCTGATCGGGGCGCAGCGGCTTGTGTACGTGCTCGACCTGACCCAGCCCAATGGCCTGTTTCAGGCGCGGGATTTCGTGATCCGTTCGGGCGACACAGTCTATGTGACCGAAGCGCCTTATACCCAGTTCTCGCGCATCATCACAGCACTCACCACGCCAGTGGCCGGGGTCAACCAGCTGTCCAGCAGTCTGACCGCCAACTGATCGCGGTATGACGCAGTCACACCCACCGGCCGCCGGACCTGAAAAGGCCCGGCGGCTTTACGTCTACAACGGTGGTTTTCTGACCCAAAGACGCGTGCGCCGCATCCTCGACCTCGCGGGGTACCGCGTGTCATTGGGTCTGCCAGGCCCAGACGACCTTGTCGGTGTCTGGGGCAACTCACCCACCGCGCATCGCGGTATGCGCATCGCTGAGCGGCGCAACACACCCGTCGTCCGTGTCGAAGACGCCTTGCTACGATCGCTCTTTCCCGGTCGTTCCGGCACCCCGCCGCTGGGCCTGCTGATTGACCACAGCGGCGTGCACTTTGACGCCTCTGCCCCATCGGATCTCGAACAACTGCTCGCCAACGAACCGCTCGACGACCACGCGCTTCTTGAACGCGCGCGCGGCGCAATCGACCGGATCAAGGAAACGCATCTGAGCAAGTACACCGCCTTTGACCCGGACGCAGAGGTGCCCGCCCCGGGTTACGTTCTGGTGCTCGACCAGACCTTTGGCGACGCGTCGGTGACGGCCTGCGGCGCGGACCGGAACCGGTTTCTGGAAATGCTGTTTGTCGCCCGCGACGAACACCCCGGCGCCCGCATCGTGATCAAGACACACCCCGAAACACAGGCAGGTCATCGCAGCGGCTATTTCACTGGCGCTGACCTGTCCGACACTGTCAGCTTTTGCGACAGCTCGGTCAGCCCATGGACGCTGATGGAAGGGGCAATCGCGGTCTACACGGTATCGTCAGGCATGGGGTTCGAGGCTATCCTCGCCGGTCACCGCCCACGCGTCTTTGGCCAACCGTTCTATGCTGGCTGGGGCCTGAGCAGCGATGAGTTCCCCGTCCAACGCCGCCAACGCCGCCTCACCCGCGCGCAGCTCTTTGCGGGGGCGATGATGCTGTATCCCAAATGGTACGATCCGTTCCGCGACCAGTTGTGCGAGGTCGAAGACACCATCGAAACGCTTGCTGCAGAAACCCGCGCGTGGCGCGCGGATCATCCCGGTTGGGTCGCCTCGGGCATGCGGCTGTGGAAACGGCGGCCCATGCAGCAGGTCTTCGGACGCTGGAAGCCTGTGCGGTTTCAGGACGACCCCGGACAGGCGCGCGCGACAGGCCGCCCGTGGATGGTCTGGGCGGGCAAAGCGGATGTGGGCCACGAAGACGCGGTGCGGGTTGAGGACGGCTTTCTGCGCTCACGCGGCCTCGGCGCAGAATTGGTGCCGCCCCTGTCTCTGGTGACCGACGCCTGCGGTATCTACTACGATCCGTCGCGCCCCAGCGATCTCGAAACGCTGATCCGCACCCGGCGCAGCCTGCGCTCAGACCAGGCGCTGCGCGCCGAACGGCTGGTGCGCACGCTCACGTCCAATGCCCTGAGCAAATACAACCTGCCGGGCACGCTGCCCGATCTGCCTGACGGGCCCAAAGTACTGGTCGTGGGCCAAGTGGAGGACGACGCCTCCATCCGTCTCGGTGCCGGTGAGATTGCCACCAATGCCGCGCTGATCGCGGCCGCCCGTGCGGCGCATCCCGACGCCTGCCTGATCTACAAGCCGCACCCGGACGTCGAAGCGGGACTGCGCCCCGGCGCAACCGATGCCGCCGCGGCCGATATTGTCGCGCGCAAGGCTGACATCACCGCTCTGTTTGGTCAGGTCGACACGCTCTGGACAATGACATCGCTTGCGGGGTTCGAGGCGCTCCTGCGCGGCGTGCATGTTGTGACCGTGGGTGCGCCATTTTATGCTGGCTGGGGCCTCACGGATGACCGTGGCCCCGTGCCGCCACGGCGGCGCGAGGATGTGCCGCTGATGGGTCTGGTCCATGCCACGCTGATCGACTACCCGCGCTATTTCGACCCCGTCACTGGCCTGCCTTGCCCTGTTGAGGTTGTGGCGCATCGCCTCGCAACGGGCACAGTGCCACGCCCCGGCCCGTTCAATCGCACCCTGTCCAAATTGCAAGGGATGCTGGCCAGTCGCGCGCACCTATGGCGCTAGGCGGCGTTCCCAGATGTGCATGACGTCGGACCCCACAGGCCGTGATTCGACCAGTTCATAGCGCAGCGCCTCGTTCAAAGTACTCAGCCCCAGTGCGCCGATGCCGGGCAACCCTTCCGCCCCGATCACCAACCCGGCGGTGAACCCGACCAACTGATCCACCAGATCGGCATCGATCAAGGACGCCGCAAGCGCGCTTCCCCCCTCGCAAAAAACGCGGGTCAATCCATGTCCCGCGAGTTGTCGCAAGACATCCGCGATGTCGAGGTGCCCCGACGCTGCCTCGCACGCCAACAGCGTAGCGCCCAGATCCGTCCACGTGCGCTGCAACATCGGATCGGCGTCTTTGCCGTGACACAGGATCACCGGCACCTCGCCAGCGCTGCGCGCCAACTGCCCCATCAGAGGCAGATCAAGCCGCCGCGACACCACAACGCGGGCAGGTTGCCGCGTGATGCCCAGCCCGCGCACGGTCAGCGATGGATCATCCTGCCGCGCCGTCCCGCCGCCGACCATCACCGCATCGTGGCGCGCGCGCATCGCGTGCACCACACGTCGTGCAGGCGCGTCGGTGATCCACTGGCTATGGCCTGCGCCGGTGGCAATGCGACCATCAAAGCTGGTGGCAAGCTTTAGGGTGACAAAGGGCCGGTCCAGTTCGACCTTGTAGAGGAACCCGGCCAGATCGCGCTCTGCCTCGGCTTCGCAAAGGCCGACGTCAACCGCAATGCCTGCCGCGCGCAGCATCTCGACCCCTTTGCCCGCCACGCGCGGATCGGGATCGGATGCCGCCACCACGACCCGCGCCACACCCGCTGCGATCAGCGCCTCGGCGCAGGGTGGTGTCTTACCGTGATGGGCGCACGGCTCCAGCGTGACATAGGCGGTGGCGCCTTTTGCCGCCGCACCGGCACGCGCCAACGCTTCGGTTTCTGCATGAGGCCGCCCACCGGGCTGAGTCCAGCCGCGGCCGACGACGCGCCCGTTCTGAACGATGACACAGCCCACGGACGGGTTCGGTGCACAGCGCCCCTGCCCCCGGCGTCCCAGGCTCAGGGCCAGCGCCATGAACCGGGTGTCGCTCACCCGTCGTCGGCGGTGTTGTCTGGGCGCAGCTCGGCTACGAACTTGTCGAAATCATCCGCCGCCTGGAAATTCTTGTACACGCTGGCAAAACGCACATAGGCCACGGTGTCGATGCGGTTCAGCGCTTCCATCACGATCTCGCCGATCTGTTTCGACTGGATGTCGGTTTCGCCCATGCTTTCCAGACGCCGCACAAGCCCCGAGATCATCTGATCAATCCGCTCGGGATCAATCGGGCGCTTCTGCATCGAAATGCGGATGGACCGTTCCAGCTTGTCCCGGTCGAAATCCTCGCGCTTGCCATTGGATTTGATGACAACCAAATCGCGCAACTGCACGCGCTCATACGTGGTAAAGCGCCCGCCACAGGCCGGGCAGAACCGACGCCGCCGGATCGATACGTGATCTTCGGCCGGTCGGCTGTCTTTCACCTGGGTGTCGATGTTCCCGCAAAACGGACAGCGCATGGCATCCCCCTCATCTTGTCCCGCCTGTAGTGGGGCTTTGGCCCCTTATCGCTACAAGTATAAGAGCGTCCCTATGTTTTGGGTAGAGAAGAATTTGCACCGCTATATGAGTGATGCACAACCGCTACCAAGCGCGAATTGTGCCTTGCGATGTGCGGATGAAAACCTGCTCTTCAAGCGGGTCGCACGCGCCAAGAGCGGCCGCCATGGACTTGGTTTCACCGTCCGTGGACAAACGGTAGCTGTAGCTGGTGCTTTCGGGGCGGACCGGTTCGATTGAAAACACCATGCTGCGGCCTGCCGCGGAGGGTGCCAACCCGGACTTCACCCAGATCCTGTCACCCGTGTACCCAAGCGCGCGTTCCGCATAGGTGCCCGCCGCGCACCACATGTTCGCGGGGCTCGCAAACCCGCTGCGCACAACCTCGAACGTGGTTGCAGAGATCGCGTTGACCGGGATGTCGACACGCTCGCGCGGGAAAAAGAATACCTGCGCCTGCGCCGCCGTTGCGGCGAGGGTCAGGACAAGCGGGGACAGTAGACGTTGCATCATGGCGGAACCTCCGGACTGCAACAAAGGTAGGGTGCCGCAGTGCCGGTTGCGAGGGCTTCGGTGGGTCAATCACTCAGATGTGCTGCCACGCTGCGCCGCTTTGGCGCGTCGCGATGCTCGAACAGATAGATCCCTTGCCACGTCCCCAACGCCATCCGTCCCGCGTTGACCGGGATCTGCAGGCTGGTGGGCAGCAGGGCCGCCTTGATATGCGCGGGCATGTCATCCGGCCCCTCGTAGGTGTGTGTCAGATAGGACATCGACGGGTCCGTGCTTGGCGGCACAAGACGGGCAAAGAAGTTCTGCAAATCGGTCTGCACTTCCGGGTCCGCGTTCTCCTGAACCAGCAGCGAACATGACGTGTGCTGCACAAAGAGCGTCAGCAGCCCATCGCCCCGCACCCAATGCGCGATGTCATCCGTCACTTCGTAAAGGCCCGCGCCGGTCGTCTGCCAATGAAATACCGTCTGCATGAAACCTTCCGTGGCGCTGTGGGTTAGCTTCCAGAGAAACGGAAGGAAGGCACAATGTCCAAGACAGTTTTCATCACCGGCGCAAGCTCGGGTATCGGCGCCGCTACCGCACGCGCCGCGGCCAAGGCCGGATGGCACGTGGGGCTTTTTGCCCGTAGCGAAGATAAGTTGAATGCATTGGCCGCCGATCTCGGCGACAGCGCGACCGTCTTGCCCGGAGACGTGACCAAGCTCGACGATCTGACCGCAGCACTCGACACCCTGGGCCGCGTGGACGCAGTGTTTGCCAATGCGGGCAAGGGGTTGGACGCACCCGGCTCGGAACACGGCGACCCCGAGGAATGGCACGACATGATCCACGTCAACATCATGGGCGTGCTGTATACCGCCAAGGCTGCACTGCCACGCCTGCGCGCAACGAAAGGGCACATGGTGCTCACCGGCTCTGCCGCCGGACGTCGGCATATCAAGGGGTCGATCTACGGCGCATCCAAATGGTTTATCCACGGCTATGCCGGCAATCTCGCCGAAGAGATGGCCGAATGGGGCGGGCGCTGCACCGTCGTGGCACCGGGCATGGTCGATACAGCATTCTTCGAAGAGCCGAAGCCGGACAAGTTGCAGGCCGACGACGTCGCCGACGCGGTGATGCTGGCACTCAATGCCGATCCGCGCTGCGCGGTGCGCGAAGTCTTCATGATGCCGACGCAATAAAGGAGAACGAAATGACCCAGAAAAACCCCGACCCGGCGAACGGCCCGGGGACGACGCATGATCCCAATCAGGCAGACAAGACTGGTCTGCCCCAAAAAGATCGGTTCAAGGATGTGCCCGAGAAAAGCGACGGCGCGGAGCAAACCAACCCGCACCCGGCCTCTGGCCCGGGCACTACGTCGGACCCGAACCAAGCCAACCTGACCTGACGTACGGTGCGCCGTAAAGGCGCACCCTACTCAAACAGCTTGTCGCCCATGGCGTCGATCACCTGCTTGGCCTTGTCGACGCTGACCTCTTGCGCTGTCTCAAGCCCGCTGACCGTGTCGGCGCGGATAAGCTCATGCTGCTTTGTCTCGCCATCAAAATCTTTTTCGACCCGAGCGCAGACCCGATAATCGTTTCCGTCACGCATGGGCGTCGGCGTAATGCGGTAACCGTTGTAGTCCACCGGGTCGGGCTCAGCCGCAGATCCGCCACCACCAAACAGTTTCTTCAGAAGAGACATGTAATCGTTCCTTCATTCTTGTGTGCAGGGTGACACAAAAACTGTGACGTTGCGAAGCGGTCCCAAAAATTATGCGCGGACGATCAAACGCGTCCGCGCACGTATCCGGGTCCACCTGTAATCACTGATCCAAGAACGACCGCAGCTTGCGCGACCGGCTTGGGTGCTTGAGCTTGCGCAGCGCCTTCGCTTCGATCTGACGGATCCGTTCGCGTGTCACGCTGAACTGCTGGCCAACCTCTTCCAACGTGTGGTCGGTGTTCATCCCGATGCCAAAACGCATCCGCAGCACACGTTCCTCGCGCGGGGTCAGCGACGCCAGAACGCGGGTCGTGGTTTCCTTCAGGTTCTCCTGAATGGCACTGTCGAGCGGCAGAACGGCGTTCTTGTCCTCGATGAAATCACCCAGCTGGCTGTCTTCCTCGTCGCCAATCGGCGTTTCAAGGCTGATCGGCTCCTTGGCGATCTTCATGACCTTGCGGACCTTCTCCAACGGCATCTGCAGCTTTTCTGCCAGTTCTTCGGGCGTCGGCTCGCGGCCAATCTCGTGCAGCATCTGGCGGCCGGTGCGGACCAGTTTGTTGATCGTCTCGATCATGTGCACCGGGATACGGATGGTGCGGGCCTGATCCGCGATGGACCGGGTGATCGCCTGACGGATCCACCAGGTGGCGTAGGTCGAGAACTTGTAACCGCGGCGATACTCGAACTTGTCGACCGCTTTCATCAGACCAATGTTCCCCTCCTGGATCAGGTCCAGGAACTGCAGACCACGGTTGGTGTATTTCTTGGCGATCGAGATCACGAGGCGCAGGTTCGCCTCGACCATTTCCTTCTTGGCCTGCCGGGCTTCTTTCTCGCCCTTCTGGACCTGGTTCACGATGCGGCGGAATTCGCTGATGTCGAGGCCGACATATTGACCGACTTGCGCCATATCCGCCCGCAGCTCTTCCACCTTTTCAGCCGAGCGTTCGATGAACATCTGCCAGCCGCGGCCCGATTTTTCGGCCATCTCGTCCAACCAACCGGGATCCAGCTCGCGCCCGCGGTAGGCGTCGACGAATTCCTTGCGGTTGATGCGGGCCTGATCGGCCAGCTTTACGATCGAACTGTCGATTTGCATGATCCGGCGGTTGATGCCGTACAGCTGGTCAATCAGCGCTTCGATCCGGTTGTTGTGCAGGTGCAGGTTGTTCACCAGCGCGACAATCTCGGCGCGCAACGCCTGGTAGGTTTGTTCGTCACCTTCCGAAAACGACCCGTCCTCGTTCAACGTGGCCGAAATCCGGTTGTCCTGCATTTCCGACAGTTGGGCGTAATCATTCGCGATGATATCCAACGTCTCAAGCACTTGCGGCTTCAGCGCGGCTTCCATTGCGGCCAGCGACATGTTGGCCTGATCGTCATCGTCGTCGTCGTCGTCCTTGGCAATCGGATTGCCATCGGCATCTAGCTCGGGGCCTTCTTCCTTCTTGGCTTCGGTCTGGCCGGCGTCGACGACGGGTTCGTCGACCTCGCCATCCTCGCCCATCTGGTTGCCAAACGTGGTTTCCAGGTCGATCACATCGCGCAGCAGAATCTCTTCGGACAGAAGTTCGTCGCGCCAGATGGTAATCGCCTGAAATGTCAGCGGGCTTTCGCACAGGCCCGCGATCATGGTGTTGCGACCGGCTTCGATCCGCTTGGCAATCGCGATCTCGCCTTCGCGCGACAACAGCTCGACGCTGCCCATCTCGCGCAGATACATCCGAACGGGGTCATCGGTGCGGTCGAGCTTTTCCTGACCGGTGGAGCCCAGTGTCAGGTCGCGCGTGCCCTCGGTCGTGACCACATCGGTCGAGCCCTTCTGCTCTTCCTCCTCGGCCTCTTCGTCTTCGATGATGTTGATGCCCATTTCGGACAGCATCGACATGACGTCTTCGATCTGTTCGGAACTCACCTGATCGGGCGGCAGCACCGTGTTGAGCTGATCGTAAGTGATGTAGCCCTTTTCACGTGCCTCGCCGATCATCTTCTTGACGGCAGCCTGGCTCATGTCGAGCGAGTGGGCGTTGTCCTGGTCGTCGGTCTTCGCGTCGTCGGTCGTGTCTTTGGCGGCCATATCGGGCTCCTGTATCGGGGCTCTTGAGGTGATTCGCGTGCCGAATCACCCGTAATATCAAGCCCAGCGGGTGATTCGGCCACCCGTTTAACCGTATTTTCTTAATGTCTCGCGGCCAAAACGCATCACCGCCCGGGCTTTGAGAAACTGATTCTGTTCATCAGATCGGCAAAGGCATCCCGCTCCGACCTGTTGACAAGGGCACCGTTGTCGCCCCGGTCATATTCGGTGTTGTCTTCTTGCCCGGCCCGCAATGCGCGCGACGCCGCCGCAGCAGCCTCGGACAGGCGCCATGTGACACCTTCGTCAGCTGTTCCTTCGAGGTCCTGCATCGCATCGGCGATTTCGGCATCCAAACCCTTGGCCGCGCTAAGTTTTGCGAGCTCTTCGGCCACCGTCATACGGGCCATCTCGGCGTCGCCCGGGGTGCGGACACATGGGACGATTGCGACATGGCGTGCGTTCAGCAGATTATCAAGGGCATCCGGGCCAAGTGCGCTGATTATCTTTTCGCGCAACGCCTCAGCACCCTCATGTGCGTGGCGCAGAATCAGGTCGCGCAGGCGGGCGTGATCAGGATCACGGCAGGCCATCGCATCGAGCCCGCTGTCAAATTCCTCGGCCACATCTGGCGTGGTGATCAATGCGGCGAGAATCACCGCCTCGCGCAACTGGTCCGTGGCATCGGTCTGGGCCAGCACGGATGATTTCGTGCTGGGCAGCGGCGTGGGCGGCGCGTTCCAGCGCCGCGCCTGCCCCTGCGGCCCGCTGCGCTGCGGGCGAAACAGGTTCCAGCGCAGGTCCTTGATCTCTTGGCCATAGTGCTGGCGGATCGACGGATCCTTGATCAGCCCGATCTTCTCGCGCAGCGCCTTGTCCAGCGCGGCCTTGCGTTCGGGGCTGTCGAACACGCGGCCTTCGGTTTCGCGCTGCCACAAAAGCTGTACCATCGGCAACGCCGCATCCAGCAGCTTTTGCAGCGCGGGCGCGCCTTGCGATTTCAGCAGGTCATCGGGGTCCAGCCCCTCGGGCATCAGCGCAAAGCGCAAGCTCTTGCCTGCCTCCAGCATCGGCAGCGCCAGGTCGATCAACCGCATGGCCGCGCGCAGGCCCGCCTTGTCGCCATCCAGTGCGATGATCGGCTCGTCCGCGATACGCCACAGCATGGCCAGCTGGTTTTCCGTGACCGCCGTGCCCAGCGGTGCGACACTCGCGCCAAAACCGTGTTCGGCCAGCGCGATCACGTCCATGTACCCCTCGGCCACGATCAGCGGTTGGCCCTTGCCCGCCGCCGTGCGTGCCGGCCCGTGGTTGTAGAGGTTGCGGCCCTTGTCGAACAACTCGGTTTCGGGCGAATTCAGGTACTTGGCATTGTCATTCGGGTCCATCGCCCGCCCGCCAAAGGCCACGCACCGCCCCCGCGCATCACGGATCGGAAACATGATGCGCCCGCGAAACGTGTCGTAGGGCTTACCGCCCTTCTGGCTCGGCTTGCCCAGCCCCGCGCCAAGGATCAGGTCATCCGCGACGCCCTTGCCCTTCAGCGCATCCCACAGCCCCTGCCAGGCATCAGGGGCAAAACCTATCTCCCAGCGGTCCCAAGCCTCGGGACCCAGTCCACGCCGGTTCTGCAAATAATCGCGCGCCGCCCCCGCTGCCCCGGTCTTCAGTTGCAGGCGGAAATGCTGAACGGCCATCTCCATGACCTCGGCCAGCTGCGTCCGGCGATCGGCTTTCTCTTGTGCCCTCGGGTCGCGCGCGGGCATCTGCATGCCCGCCTCCCCGGCCAATATCTCCACCGCTTCCATAAAGCCCACATTCTCGGTCTCGCGGACAAAGGAAATGGCATCGCCCTTGGCGTGACAGCCAAAGCAATAGTAGTAGCCCTTGCGATCATCGACGTGAAAGCTGGCGGTCTTTTCGTGGTGAAACGGGCACGGCGCCCACAGGTCGCCCTTGCCCTGATTGGACTTGCGCGCGTCCCACATGACCTTACGCCCGACCACCTGACCCAGACTCAGGCGGGTGCGCAATTCATCCAGGAATCCCGGGGGCAGGCTCATGCCAGTAATATTGGCGCAGCGACGCGCAGAGTCGAGAGGGCGCGCCGGTCAATTGTGACGCGGTTGAGCTAGTTCAGCGCATCATCCGGCACTTGCAGACACAGCTCGTTCCAGATGGCCGAGAGATCCTTCTTGCGGATATCCCGGCGCTTTTGTTCGTAGACCCACGCGGCAATGAGGGGGATCGAGTTATTGAAGTTCTCGGGCCACGTCGTTCCCTCGGCCAGCACATGATCGGTGACCGCACGTTCGGCCACCCGGTCGCGCCGCGCCTGCTGCACCGCCGCCACCACTTGGGCCTGATAGCCACAACTCGTTGCTTTTGCGTCGGTCTCAGGCTCCTCCGCAAGGGCGGGCAGCGCCATCAAGCAGGCAGTCACGGTAAGGGCAAAGCGGGTCATGGCAAGCTCCGTCAGAGTAAGGCTTTGGGTCTTTTACCCCCGCGCGGCCACGCTTTCCATGGCGCGTCGGAGGTCATGCAATAACGTTTCTGCCATCGACCGGAACACCATTATCAGATAGCGGTCCGGCCCCAGCCGCGTCACCGACCCGTTCATGTGCTGGATCAGGGTGCGCGCCGTGTGGCCCCGTTTGAAGGTGTCAGGATGCAGATCAACCGGCACCAGACGCGCCAGCACGGCGCGCGCCGCGTCGCCTTCGACGGTGACGCAGGCCCAACCATCGCTTTGCAGCGTCAGCGCAGCATAGGCATTGAGCGCGCTATCCACCGGCGGCCCGGCCAGCAGCACCGCCTCCATCCCGAACCAAATGGCGCGCGTGCCCTCTTTGCCCGTTGCGCGACCGGGTGCGGGCCACGCAATGCCATGCGCGGCTTTGAACGCCTCGGCGCAGGCCTTGCCTTGACCAGCAAAGGGCGCGATCGACGTCAGCGCGCCCAGTTCCACCTCGGTCACGGTCACACTGCCGATGGTCAGCGGGGCCATGCCGTTCAGCGGGGTCGTTGCGTCCAGCTTGATCTCAGCCACGGGCACGCCCTCCTTCAGGATCAAAGAACACCGGATCGCAGACCTCGACCGTGGCGGCGATGCCCCGCACGTGATCCACCATGCGCAGATGTTCCCCCACGCGCGACGGGCCATCCTCGACAAAGGCCAGCCCAATGAAATGCTCCAGCGTCGGCGAATAGCCCACCGACGTGACATGTCCCTGATCATGCGCGCGCACCGGATCTTCGCCCAAGGTATAAAGCTTGGCCCCTGCCGTCAGTTGCTTGACCGGCCCCGACGGCTTCAGCCCGACCATGCGCAGGCGGCTGTCCTCGGTCAGGCCGGCGCGCGCGGCCATGGTCTTGCCGATGAAGTCCTTGCCCCGCGCCATCATCCGGTCCATCCCGATGTCGAACGCGGTCACGCGCCCATCGATCTCGGAATGGGTGATGAACCCCTTTTCCAGCCGCAACACGTTCAGCGCCTCCATCCCGTAGGCGCCGCCGCCGCGCGCCTCTGCCATCGACACCAGCAGCTTGAACAGGCTCGCGCCAAACCGCGCAGGCACCGCCACCTCATAGGCATGCTCGCCCGAAAACGAGATCCGAAACAGCCGCGCAGGCGCGCCGCCGATGCTGGTCTCACCACACGCCATGAACGGAAAGCTGTCATTGTTGATCGGCGTATCCAGCACGTCGTTCAGCAGATCGCGCGCCTGCGGCCCGGCGACGGCAAACTGCGCCCAGGCTTCGGTCGTCGACATGATCCGCACGTCCAGATCGGGGCGCAGCGCTTGGGTGACAAACTCTAGATGCCGCATCACCTGCCCCGCCGCGGCGGTGGTCGTGGTCATCACGTAGTGCTCTGGTCCCATTCGCGCGGTGGTGCCGTCATCCATGACAAAACCGTCCTCACGCAGCATCAGCCCGTATCGCACCCGGCCCTCTTTCAGCGTGGAGAAGGTATTGGTGTAGACAAAATCCAGCAGCGCCGCCGCACCTGACCCCTGCAGGTCGATCTTGCCCAGGGTCGAGACATCGCACACCCCCACGGTTTGACGCACATAGCCGACCTCGCGGTCACAGGACTGGCGCCAATTCTTCTCGCCCTTGCGCGGGAAATAGCTGGGCCTGTACCACAGCCCCGCCGCGATCATCGGCGCGCCCATACCCACCGTCTGCGCATGCGAGGTGGTCTTGCGCTCGGGCGCAAACCCCTTGCCCTGCGCGCCCGCGCCCAGTGCCGCCAGCGCGATGGGCGTGTAGGGCGGGCGGAATGTGGTGGTCCCGGTCTCGGGGATGCCGCGCCCGGTCGCATCGGCGAGGATCGCAAGGGCGGCCACATTCGAGTTCTTGCCCTGATCGGTCGCCATCCCCTGGGTGGTGTAACGCTTCATATGCTCGACAGAGGCATAGTTCTCGACCGCCGCCTGTTTGACATCGTTGACCGTTACGTCGTTCTGAAAATCCAGCCACGCCCGGCCCTTGCCCGGCACTGCCCACAGCGGCGCGATCGCATATGGCGTATCCTCCGCCTCCGGTACCGCGCCCTCGGGTGCTGTCATCCCCAGTGCCCGCAGGCTCTCATCAGCCGCTGCCGCGCCCTCTTCGAGACAGCGCCGCGTCGAGAACGCCCCATTGCACGCCCCCGCGGTCACCATGCCCGGAATGGCCCCCGGCGTCGGCACGAAAGATGCAATGCCAGCGTCCCACGTGGGCCGCCCGTTCATGTGGCACGTCATGTGCACTGTCGGGTTCCACCCGCCAGAGACAGCCAGACAATCCACCGCCAGCTTGAAATCCGACCCGGCGCCGGTGACCTCGATGGCCTCCAGCCCCTTGCGGCCCATCGCGCGGCTCACCTGACCGCCCGCAATCAGCCGGTACTCGCCTTGGGCCTGCGCCTCGCTTCGGCTGTCGATCACCGCCGCCACATGCACGCCCGCATCCACCAGGTCACAGGCCGTCCGATGCCCGTCATCATTGTTGGTGAACACCGCAATCTCTTTGCCCGGCGCCACACCCCAGCGGTTCAGATAGGCCCGCACTGCCGCGCCCATCATCATGCCGGGCCGGTCATTGTCGCGAAACGCGATATGCCGCTCCAGCGCGCCCGCAGCGAGGATCGACCGCCGCGCCACGATGCGCCAGAACGTCTCTTTCACCCCGCCGCGCGGCCTCGGCCCATGATGCGCGACACGCTCGAGCGCACCAAAGGTGCCACCGTCATGGGCGCCTGTCACCGTGGTGCGCGGCATCAGCGTCACGTTCTCCATGGCCGCCAGCTGAGCCACAGCCTTCGCCGCCCAAGCTGCCCCGGGCTGTCCGCCCACGGCGTAGGTCTCGGCATTCAGACGCCCGCCCATCAGGCTGTCCTCATCGGCCAGGATCACGCGCGCCCCGGCCTCTCCGGCCCGCAGTGCCGCCATCAACCCCGCGGGCCCCGCCCCGATGATCAGCAGATCACAAAACGCATAAGCTTTCTCATAGCAATCCGCATCCTTCTGATCGCTCAGCGCGCCCAGCCCCGCCGCCCGCCGAATAAACGGCTCATAGACCTTTTCCCAGAACGCCCGCGGCCACATGAACGTCTTGTAATAAAACCCAGCCCCCAGAAACGGCGCGGCAAGGTCATTGACGCTCAACAGATCAAAGCCCAACGACGGCCACGCATTCTGGCTGCGCGCCTCCAACCCGTCGTAGATCTCCTGCACAGTGGCCCGCATGTTCGGATCGGTCTCACCGCCCGTGCCCACGGTCACCAGCGCGTTCGGCTCCTCCGACCCCGCGGTCAGGATCCCGCGCGGGCGGTGATACTTGAACGACCGCGCCACGTGCCGCACGTCATTGGCGAGCAGCGCCGAGGCCAGCGTATCGCCCGCAAATCCGCGATACTCCGCGCCGTCAAACCGAAACCCGATCCGCTGCGACCGGTCGATCAGCCCCTTGCCCTCGACCCTCACGTGCGCCCCTCCCGCACCAGCGTCACATCGCGCACCTCGTGGGTCGCCACGTTGCGCACCACCTTCAACCATGCACCACAGCCCGCGTCATGGCTCCACAGCTCTTCGACCTCGCCCGCTAGGTTGTCGCGCAGGTGCAGATAGTCGTCCCAAGCGGCCTCACCCGCATCCGGGTCAGGCCGGTCCAACGCCAGCGCCGCCCCCTGATAGTAAAACTCGCGCCGGTCCCGCGACCCGCACACCGGACATCTCAACCGCATCGCACGTCCCCGCAAGGGCGCAGGTCCCGCCCCTTCTCTGTTTCAAAAAAATCCCCGCCGGAGGCTCCCGTCATCTCAACACGCTCCTAGTGCAGATTATGCTGAGACCCGGTGGCCTCTTCGTCCATCACGTGACCCGTCCGGAACCGATCCAAACGGTGTCGCACGGTTGTGTCGTGCGGCTGCCCCGTGGCCAACAGATGCGCAAAGGTGTGGCCCGACGCGGGCGTCGCCTTGAACCCGCCGTAACACCAGCCGCAATTGACATAGAGGCCGTCGATATCCGTGCGATCGATGATGAACGACCCGTCCGGTGTCATGTCCATGATCCCGCCCCACGACCGCAGCACCCGCGCCTTGCCCAAGCTTGGCATCAGCGTCATCGCCGCCTCCGCCACATGTTCCACCAGCGGCAGGTTCCCCCGCGCGGCATAGCTTGCGTACATGTCCAGATCGCCGCCAAACACCAGCCCGCCCTTGTCCGACTGGCTGATATAGAAATGCCCCATGCCATAGGTCACCACGTGATCCAGACACGGCTTCACCCCTTCGGTGACAAAAGCCTGCAAAACGTGGCTCTCGATCGGCAGGCGCAGCCCGGCCATGGCGGCAACCTGGCTGGACCGGCCCGCGGCCACCAGCCCGACCTTCTTGGCCCGGATCGGCCCGCGCGTGGTCTGCACCCCGCGCACCGCACCGCCCTCGACATCAATGCCCGTCACTTCGCAGTTCTGGATCAGGTCCACGCCCCTGTCACTGGCCGACCGGGCAAAGCCCCAGGCCACCGCATCATGCCGCGCGGTGCCCCCGCGCTTGTGATAGAGCCCGCCAAAAATAGGGAACCGCGTCTGGTCGAAATCGATCATCGGCAGCATGTCCCGCACGCCCTCTGGCGTCAGCATTTCGGCATCGTCGCCCTGCCCGCGCATCATGTTGCCACGCCGGACAAAGGCATCGCGCTGCCCGTCACTGTGCACGAGGTTGATTATCCCGCGCTGCGAATGCATCACGTTGAAATTCAGGTCCTCCTCCAGACCTTCCCACAGCTTCAGCGAATGCGAATAGAACTCGGAATTGCCCGGCAGCATGTAGTTGGCGCGCACGATGGTGGTGTTGCGGCCCACATTGCCGCCGCCCAGATACCCCTTTTCCAGCACCGCCACATTGGTCAGACCGTGCACCGAAGCAAGGTAATGCGCCGTGGCCAGCCCGTGGCCGCCGCCGCCGACCAGAACGATGTCGTATTCGGGTTTCGGCTCGGGGTCGCGCCAATGCGGCCCCCAGCCCTTGTTCCCCGTCAACCCCTCGGTCAAGAGCTTCAGCCCTGAAAACCGCATGCGCGCCTCCGCCGTTTTCTGCTGGCAGATTTCACCATCCGGTCAGGGGTAGCAAGAGGGCAGGCACACGCGCAGCGCCCTTTTCGACACGCCGCGGTCCGTCCGCGACGCAAGCAGCCTACACCAGCACCGGGTCGCCAATCTCCAGGATGGGGCGCCCGCGGCTGTCGACCTGCGGCGGCGGGGCGACGGGCTTGACCGTGGGCACGACAATCAGGCTCGATCCCGGCGCCCGGCGTTGCCTTCGCGCCATGGGCGCTGTGGCGGCGGGCAGAAAATCGGGCACCGTGGGGCTGACGACCGCGTCGATGTTGACCTCGTGCAGCTGGTTCTGGCACCAGTCGCGCGCCATGGGGATGAAATACTCCCCCAGCTTGATCTGCGTCGCCGCATAGAGCGCCCGGCAGGACCGGCCGTTGCCATCGCCATAGGGGTGCGCGCGTATGCCGCCCAGCATCAGGAAAACGGCGAAATCCGTCGCCCCGCGCGGGTTCGCGCCGCCGACCAGCTGCGCCCGGATCGTGCGCGCAATGTCATAGACATCGCCCAGCAGATAGGTGCCCATCGCGCTCGACCCGTAAAACTCCGTGGCAGGCGCCGTGGGCCGC
>JBCBCR010000005.1:0-48500 GCA_038530495.1 Pseudomonadota bacterium
GTGCCCGCATTCGAACAGATGCTGGTCGAGGACGGCATTCACCTGTTCAAATTCTGGCTCAACATCGGGCGCGCCGAACAACTGCGCCGTTTCCTGGCGCGCGAACGTGATCCGCTGAAGCAGTGGAAACTCAGCTGGATCGACGTCGAAGGATTGTACCAGCTGCGGTCAAAGAACGTGATCTCGCCGCCTGCGGGCAACTGTCTGATATAGCGCTGGAAATACCATTCGGTTCGTTCGGTTTCGGTGGGCTTGGACAGCGCCACCACCCGCGCGCCGCGGGCGTTGAGGTTCTCGCGGAACCGCTTGATCGTGCCGCCTTTGCCCGCCGCATCGCGGCCTTCGAACACGATGGCCACGCGAGCGCCGGTGTCTTTGATCCACGCCTGCAGCTTGACCAGTTCGATCTGCAGCGCGTCCATCTCCGGCTCATAGGCCTTGCGCTTCATCTCGGTGTCATAGGGGTAGGTGGTCGACAGGATGTCGTTCTTGTCCGCCGCTTCGATAGCACGGCGCACATCGTCCGGGGCGGCGTCCTGATAGAATTGCGAGATCGCGCCGTCAAAGGGGAGGCTCATGCCGGGCCCTCCAAGTTACTGCTCTTGCGGCATCATTCCCGGGTCGGGCCGAGTGTGATGCGCCTTAACATCCTATATGGGCCATTGGTGCGTTTAACGCAAATTCGCGACCACCCCGGCGCGGGCAGCGGCACGGTCGATGGCGGCGACCACCTCGTCCGCATGGGTTTGATGCGGCATGTGTCCGACGCCTGGCAACACGGTCAGATTGGCCCCGTCGATCTGGTCGGGCAGCTTGGCCGAATGCACCGTGAGCGGCACGATGGTGTCGGCGTCGCCGTGTACGATCTCGACCGGCACTTTGATCTCGCCATAGCGCGGGGCCATGTCGACGACGTGCGGGCGCAGGAAATTCACCTGCCGGGCGTTGGCGCGCATCGAATGGCGGCGCAGGGTCAGGGCAGAGCCGACGTGGTCGAGATACCCGTCGGGCGCAGCCTGCGGTTCAAAGATCTTGGCCACCACGGAATCGACGTATCCCGCCGGCACGAAAGCGGAAAAGAGCGGCACCGCCAGCCCGCCCCCGAGCGCCGAGCCATTGAGGCCGTAAGTCCAGCCCAATTCACCCGGCCAGGGGTTTGCCACGCCCGCGACAGACACGAGCCCCGCGATATCGTCAAATTCCAGCGCCCAGGCGAGCGAGACAATGCCGCCAAAGGAATGTCCCACGAGGATGGGATTTTCGACGCCCAATTGGTCGGTCGCAGCCTTGAGCAGGCGAGCCTGTTCCGTCGGGTTGGCGTGGTTGGTAGAAAAGGCACGGCTGTGTGACGGATCGGCAAGGTCGGTCCACCCCAGGCCAGGACGGTCCAAGATGGTGATCCTGTAGCGATCTTTGAGCAGATCGGTGAACGCAAAGGTCCAATCGCGCGTATTGCCCGACGCGCCATGGATCAGCACCAGATCCGGCCCGCTGCCCATCTGTTCGGCGTGTACTTTTACGCCGTTCACGTCAATCAACTGCCCTTGCGGCGGATAGGCGGCGGCCGCATCGCGTTCGCGTTTGGCGGCCAGAAACTGCACGGCGCCCACACCGATCAGCACCAGGCAGACGATCACGACAAGGGCTGTTTTCACGCGCTTATCTCCGCAGATCGGTGCGTTCCTGACCGATCAGGTTCATGTCATATGGAGTGGTCAGATAAATCTCGCTGAGCCAATTGCCATAAAGAAGGTGCGCGTGACTGCGCCAGCGGTTCAGTGGCGTGGCGGCGGGATCATCGGCGGGAAAGTAGTTCACGGGCAGGGCAATCTCGGACCCTTCGACTTGACCTCCAGCCAGATCGCGATCGTATTCCTGTTTCAGCGTATCGCTGTCATATTCAAAGTGATTGAGGATGTAGAGCGCGCGGTGCGCGGGGTCCTCGATCAGGCAGGGGCCGGTTTCGTTATTGCCCAGCAGGATTTGCAGGCCAGCGGCCTCGACATCCTCCGTGCGGTTTTCCGTCCAGCGGCTGACGGGAACCACGCACTCATCGGAGAACCCGCGCAAATATGGCGACGCAGGCGCCATGTTTCGATGGCGGTAGGCGCCAAAAAGCTTGTGATCCAGCAGGTATTTTGGCACGCCGTGGAAATGGTGCAGCATCGCCATGCCGCCCCAGCACACCCCAAAGGTTGAATGCACGTTTGTCTGGGTCCAGTCCATGATCTGCGTCAGCTCGCCCCAGTAATCCACATCCTCGAACGCCAGATGTTCGATGGGGGCGCCGGTGATGATCAGCCCGTCAAACTTTTCCTCGGCCACATCGCGGAAGGGGCGGTAAAAGCTGTCCATGTGGTCGTGCGCGGTGTTGCGTGTCTGGTGATCCGACATGCGGATCAGCGACAGTTCGATCTGCAGCGGCGTGGCGCCGATCAGGCGAGCAAACTGGGTTTCCGTCTGAATCTTTTTCGGCATCAGGTTCAGCAGCCCGATCTTGAGCGGGCGGATGTCCTGACGCTTGGCCTGACCTGCGTCCATGACCATCACGCCCTCGTCCGTGAGCACGGAATAGGCGGGCAGGTCCGAGGGCAGGGTGATGGGCATGGGGCGCGTGTCCTGATGTGTTCGAGCGCCGGGTTTACGACCCTGCGTCGCGACGCTCAAGGGCGGTGGCCACCAGATCGGTGAAATCCGCATCACTTGTCAGCGAGGCGACCTCGTCCGCGGTGACGGTGACGCCCCATCGGGCCATTGCGGCATAGCGTGGTTGCCTGTGTTCGAGAGCGCGCGCATAGGTCCAGCGCACAAAGGTGTCCGGGTCGACGGCCGCTGCGGCCTGACCGGTTTCACCCAGATAGGTGTTCCAACACTGCGTCAGGAATTCAGGCTGGTAGGCCATCGGTTTGGGTGCCCTGTCGAACCGTTCGATCAGGGCGGCGGTGTGGGCGGCGTCCCCCTTTATCCAGATGGGCAGGCAGGTGGCGCTGAGTGCTGTCATCAGCGGATCCTGGTCGTCATTGGGATCGACCCATTCGCAGATCGATCCGCCCGTGTCGCAGATGAAATGCGGATAGCCATAAAGCCGCCCGGCGCGGTCGACAAAGTGGGCGGTGTCGCCCAGTGCAGCGATCTCGGCTGTGCGAAACTGATCTTGCCGGTGGCGGTATTCGTCGATGTGCAGACCGCCGGCATCTTCATTGCCGGGCTTGCCCAGATAGGTGCTGACCGGACTGAGATTGTCGAAGGTGATATTGGATCTGATGTAGATGCTGTCGGACATCAGAAGGTCGCGCAGGAACGGGACCTTCATCGCCTCGGCCTTGGCATTGTCTGTAATGTGTTCGCCCATGTAGCGGGTGCCAATGCGGTAATCGATCGAATAGTGAAACCAATCGCCGCTGTCGCGCAGCAGGTTAGACATGCGCGTTTTACCTAGGCCCGACATGCCATAGACCATCACCCGCTTGTGCGGGGCGTCGCGCCAGTGGGCAGCGGTTGGGTACAGCATGGGCAGGGCCCCCTTTTCCAGTCGTTCCTGCCTGTTAGCCTTGGGGGGTGGGGCGGTCAACGCGTCTGAGGATGCGCCCGTCGAGGATTAAAAGACCAAGCGCCAGCAGGCCAAAGCCTGCGAAGGCCGAAAACGGCAGCGCCTCGTCCCGGACCAGTGCGCCCAGTGTAATGGCCACGGGCGGGATCAATAGTGTGACCAGCATCAGATTGCCGGATCCGGCCATCGCAAGCACACGGTAGTACAGCAGATAGGCAAATGCCGTGGCGATCACAGCATAGTAACCGATGGCTAGGATCGTTTTAGGGGCGAGCGCTAGGGTGACCTGCCCCTCGGTCACCCATGCCAGCGGAACAGTGACCACGGTAGCACCGGTCAGCATACCCGCCGCGGCCACTTGCGGGGCAAGATGTGACAGCGCACGGCGGGCGAAACTGCCTGCGATGGCATAGCTGAGCGTGCCAGCAAGGATAGCCAGTTGCGCAAGGCTGCGCACATCGAAACTGAGCAATTCGCGCAAACCGATCGCGGTGGCGACTCCGAAAAAGCCCAAGCCCACGCCCACGGCCCGCCGCAAGGTGATACGTTCGTCGGCAAAGGCAAAAGCCGCGACAACAACGCCGAAAATTGCGGTCGTGGCATTCAGGATCGAAGTTAGCCCGGTTTCAACATGAAGCTGGCCCCAGGCCATCAGGCCGAACGGGATCACGTTGTTGAGCATCCCCATCACAAAGAAAGCGCCCCAGACCCGCAGGTCGCGTGGCAAAGGCAGACGAAAAACAAGGACCACACCCCACAGCACAAGCATCGCCCAGAATGTGCGATGTGCCACCGAGGTTAGGGGGCCAACCTCGTCCAGAGCGATGCGTATGGAAAGAAACGAACCGCCCCAGATGAGGCCAAGCAACAGAAGCTCGGCCCAAGCACGGGACGACAGGGATTTTTGCGTGGTCATTGCGGAAAGGTGTCAGCACAACGCCGGATGCGCCACCCGGTTCTTGCGCATTCAAAGAAAAAACCCCGCCTGAAACAGGCGGGGTTTTGTTAAAGGATTATCAGCGATTTAGAAGGTGAATTTCACGTTGAAACCAACGGCAACCGACGAGTTGCCCGTGAAGCTCGCTTGCGACTGGCCGCCAACTTCGGCTTCGGCGTCACCGAGCCACGAGTAGTTGATGCCACCAACCACTTCGAGGTTGTCTTTGACATAGCGACCGCCAATCGAGATGCCGAACAGACCATTTGTCGGCCCCAGCGGCGAAACGAGGTCATCGTCGCCCTTGGGCTCGTAGGACAGGATCGCGGTGCCAGACCATTCGTCCGAGAACCGGCGGCCCACACCAAGGGTAAAGCGCTGCGCGTTGTCGAGGTTCACGAGGTCGCTGCCCAGTGCAAACGGAACCACGTCAACATCTTCAAATGCGCTCCAGCGATAGGAGGCGAGCAGCAGGGTGTCTGCGGCGATACCGGTTTGGAACTCGATGTTCAGCGATTCCGGCGTGACGTAGTTCACGGTTCCCGGGACGCCGACGTTGCCCAGCAAGGTTTCGGTGGTGTTCGCGGAGTAGTCGATTTCCGAATGGTAGGTGACTGCCAGACGCAGGGCGATGTCAGGGATCTCGTACGCTGCACCAACGACCCAGCCGTATTCGGTTTCCGCATCCATTTGGAAGGAATAACCGCCGTCTGCCTGGAACTGACCGACCTGTGCGGTGACCTGTGATCCGAGAGCGGTGACAGTCGCCAAGCCACCCAAAGCGGCGATAGCCGTAGGATCGCCGAGCAGTGCGGCACCAAGGGTCGTGGAGTCCACGCCAGCAATTCGTGCAACCGCGGATGTCGAGATGGCGCGCGCGTAGGACAGGCCGTTCAGTTTCACATCGGCCTTGACCCGCTGGCCCTTGATCCCGCCGATCAGGCTCACGCGTTCGTTCAGTTGATACTTACCCAGCAGTGTGAACGCCTCGCTCGACAGCTCTGCCGCCGTGCCTGCGAGGTTGGTCGCAGTCGGATCACCGTTGTAGAACGTGTCCGCGCCAAATGGCTGGTCAACGATGAAACCAAGCGTGAACTTGTCCGAGACACCGTGCGTATAGGCCAGCGTCGTGTTCGAATAGCTTTCGCCAACGTCATAGCTGGCGCCGGTGCTGTCCGACCCCGTCACAGACGGCATCACGCGGGAATGCGAAAAGCTCAGCGTGCCGCTGTCGTTGAAGATCGGTGAAATGCTCTGGAACGACCGGTCAAGGCCTGCGGCGGATGCGGATGTGGCGGCGGTGGCGGCTACGGCTGCCAGCGCCAAAACGCGTTTTGTCATTGGGTCCTCCTCCCATACTGGCGCGTGTCCCCGTGGTGCGCCGTTTCCGTCGATAAGCAAAAATTCGCCGTATCTCGTCAACTCTGACGCTGGGGAAGGTGCGTCAAAGTGACGAGGCGTCATAAAACTGTGGCTTTTATGTCAGGGCGGGACGGCGCGCCTCGTACCAAAGATTAAGGTAGTTGCCGGCGAAAATGACCGCAGCCCCCACGAAGACCCAGACATCCAGCGCCTCGGCGTAAAGCAGCATGCCAACAATTGCGATGGTCGGCAGGCGGGCAAAGTCGATCGGGACCACAACGGTGGCCGGTGCGATCGACAGCGCCTTGGTCAGGCAGAAATGGGCGCAAAGTCCCGCAATACCCACGAGGATCAGCCACGGCGTCGTGCCGGCATCGGGCAACGCGATGTCGCCGTCATATCCGGCCATGCCCAAACCCATGACGAGCTGCATCGCGGTCAGCCAAAAGAGGATTGATATGATCTCTTCATGCCGCGTCAGCCGTTTGGTGAAGGTGATCGACAAGGCAAAAAAGATGGCGCAGGCCGCGGCCGTGATCAGCCCGGGGCTGAGCGCATTGAAATCCGGGCGCGCGACAATGAGGATACCGGCAAAACCCAATGCAGCCGCGAGCGCTCGGATGGCCGTGATGCGCTCACCAAGGATCAGCGGGCTGAGCAGGATGACCCAGATGGGCGTGGTGAACTCCAATGCAAAGACTTGCGCCAAAGGGATCAGCGCCACCGAATAGAACCACAGGTTTTGCCCCGTGAAGTGCGCGACATTGCGGATGAGATGGGTGCCAAGCCGCGCGGTTTGGATCTGATGCAGGCTGCGCGTGGCGGCCCCGAGTGAAACCACAATCAGAACACCCACGACACTGCGGTAAAGCATGATCTCGAACGTATCGAGATCCGATGCCAATTCGCGCCCGGCCACGGCCATCACTGAAAAGGACGTGATCGTCCCCAGCATCCAGAGCGCCGCAGTGAGCGTCGGTCCCATCAGGCGGAACCGGAATTTTCGGAAAATCCCGGGGCGTTTTCCGACCCGGAAAACGGGCGCGGGCGGTGGCGGGTCACTCCCATTCGATGGTGCCCGGCGGCTTTGACGTGATGTCATATGTCACGCGGTTGATCCCCGGCACCTCGTTGATGATGCGGGTTGCCGTTTCACCAAGGAAATCGTGGCTGAACGGGTAATAATCGGCGGTCATGCCATCCACTGACGTTACGGCGCGCAGCGCACATGCATAGTCGTAGGTCCGCCCATCGCCCATGACCCCCACGGTGCGCACTGGCAGGATCGCGACAAAGGCCTGCCAGATCTCATCGTAAAGCCCGTGCTTGCGGATCTGGTCGATGTAAACGGCGTCGGCTTCGCGCAGGATATCGAGCTTGTCGCGGGTGATCTCACCGGGGCAGCGGATCGCCAGACCCGGCCCGGGAAACGGGTGGCGGCCGATGAAATGCGCGGGCAGCCCCAGTTCGCGGCCCAGCGCCCGCACCTCGTCCTTGAACAATTCGCGCAACGGCTCAACCAGCTTGAGCCCCATCTTCTCGGGCAAACCCCCCACATTGTGGTGGCTCTTGATCGTGACCGACGGGCCGCCCGAAAAGCTGACGCTTTCGATGACGTCGGGGTACAGCGTGCCTTGGGCCAGAAACTCTGCGCCGTCGATCTGGTCGGCGTATTTCTGGAACACGTCGATAAAGAGCTTGCCGATGGTCTTGCGCTTGACCTCGGGGTCGCCGACGCCTTCGAGCGCGCCAAGGAATAGGTCCTGCTCCTGCGCGTGGATCACATGCAGGTTCATGTGATCGCGGAACATGCCAACGACCTCTTCGGCTTCGTTCTTGCGCAACAGGCCGTGGTCGACAAAGACGCAGGTGAGTTGGTCGCCCACCGCCTCGTGGATCAGGGCTGCTGCAACCGAACTGTCAACGCCACCCGAAAGCGCGCAAATAACACGTGCGTCGCCGACCTGATCGCGGATGCGCGCAACGGCCTCTTCGCGGTAGGCGCCCATGGTCCAATCGCCACCAAACCCCGCAAGGCGAACGAAATTTTCATAGAGCTGTGCGCCTTTCGGCGTGTGGTGGACCTCTGGGTGGAATTGCACGGCGTAGAATTGGCGGTCGGTGTCCGCGGTGATCGCAAACGGCGCATTCGGCGAGGTACCAAACACCTCGAACCCTGGCGCCAGACGCGAGACGTGGTCGCCGTGGCTCATCCACACCTGTTCTTCGGTCGTGCCGTCGAACCATCCCTCCAACAGGTCCAGCGCGCCTTCGGGTCTGACAAATGCCCGACCAAATTCCGCAGTTCCGCCGCCGCCCGAGATTTTGCCACCCAAAACCTCGCCGCCCAGTTGCTGCATCATCACTTGCTGGCCATAACAGATGCCGAGGATCGGTACGCCCATCTTAAACACCGCCTCCGGGGCGCGTGGAGATCCGGCGCGGGTCACCGAATCGGGGCCACCTGACAGAATGATGGCGCGCGGTGCAAAATCGGTCACGAATGCTTCGGTCACATTCTGATAGGGGTGAATTTCGCAATACACGCTGAGTTCACGCAGGCGGCGCGCAATGAGCTGCGTGACCTGGCTGCCGAAATCGATGATCAAAAGGCGGTCGTGAGGGACATTTGTCATGGGTGTGCAATATGTGCGCGCCGCGCGCAGGGCAAGCCGTGGTGTGACGCCGAATGGCGCGGTTGGCAGAATATTCCGTCGCCACGCACTGTGAATGTCGCTTTTTTCCCGTGAAGGGCGCGAAAGGTGCGGTCTTGGACATCGCCGCGCGGTAAGCAGCGGCACGCAGGAAGACGTGGGGATTTCGACATGGCTGATGGAGCAGGACGCCGACGGGGACGCGGTGGCGGAGGCGCTGCACGGCGCGCCGAGCGTAGCGCTGTGTCATTTGAAACGGCCAAATACATTCAGCGCAATATTCCCAATTTCGAGGTGCTGAACGACGAAGCGCTCGAGATCATCGAGCACAACGCCGAAACGGTGTTGGAAGAGATCGGGGTAAACTTTCCCGACAATCCGCGCGCATTGGAGCGCTGGCGCGATGCCGCGGCAGACGTACAGGGCGACAGGGTGCGTATCCCCCGCGGGCTCGCGCGTAAACTATGCGCCACGGCTCCGTCCAGTTACACGCAGCATGCGCGAAATCCGGAACGTTCGGTCGAAATTGGTGGTCGCAATTTGGTATTGGCGCCGGTTTATGGCCCGCCCTTTGTGCGCGATAAGGCCGGTGGCCGCCGTTACGCGACGATCGAGGATTTCCGCAATTTCGTTAAACTGGGCTACATGTCCAAATGGCTGCACCACTCGGGTGGCACCGTGTGCGAGCCGACGGATATTGCGGTCAACAAACGTCACCTCGATATGTTGCACGCGCATATGACACTCTCTGACAAGCCCTACATGGGCTCGGTGACTGAACCCAGCCGTGCACGCGATTCGGTCGAGATGTCCAAGATTCTCTTTGGTGCTGACTTCGTTGACCAGAATGCGGTGATGACGTCGCTGATCAACATCAACTCACCCATGACCTTTGACGACGTGATGATGGGCGCGCTCGAGGTTTATGCCGAGGCCGGGCAGGGCTGTATCGTGTCGCCGTTCATCGTCGGCGGCGCCATGGCGCCCGTTTCGGTTGCCGGAACACTGACGCAGGTGCTGGCCGAGGCCTTGGCAGGCATCGCTTATTCCCAGCTGTGCCGCGCCGGAGCGCCGGTCATCATGGGGGCGTTCGTCACCTCGATCGACATGAATTCCGGTGCGCCCACTTTTGGTACGCCGGAAGCTGCACACATCACCTACGGCGCGGGCCAACTGGCGCGACGGCTGGGGCTACCCTACCGATCCTCCGGCGGGTTCTGCGGGTCGAAACTGCCGGACGCGCAGGCCGCCTATGAAAGCGCCAATTCACTCAACATGGGCTTGCTGGCTGGTGTGAATTTCATGCTGCATGCCTGCGGGTGGCTCGAAGGCGGGCTGGTCAGTTCATACGAGAAATTCGTGATGGACGCGGATCAGCTTGGTGCGCTGCACCATCTGGCAGCTGGCGTTCAGGTCGATGAGAATGCGCAAGCAATGGATGCTATCCGTGAGGTGGGGCCAGGCGGGCATTACCTTGGCTGCGCACATACGCAGGCGAATTTCAAAGATGCGTTCTGGAAATCTGATTTGCTTGACTACAAGCCGTTCGAGACCTGGGAAGATGAGGGCGCACGCGACACTGCGGAGCTGGCACGCTTGCGCGTCGAGAAGCTGTTGCAGACGTATCAGACCCCGGCCATGGAACCTGCGATCCGCGAGGCGCTCGACGCATTTGTTGCACAACGCAAAGAGGCGGAGCCTGACAGCTTTTTGTGAGGCCTAGCCAGTTTTCGCTGTTTGCATCAATCGCGCTTCGGCCACGATGGCGATAAGCACGTCGATGTGGCGCAGCAAGTTGTAGCTGGACGCGTCTTCGAGCCGTAGCGCGTTCAGGCCTGCCTCGATCTCGATGAGCCGGAGCAGGGCCTGCGACTGTCGCGGCAGGCTGCCATAGCCGAAAAGTCGCGGCAGATGCGACGTCCGGCGATAGTCCTCGGCGCCAATGCGCGCAGCCCGCATCAGCAATCGTGGCCGTCTGAGGTTTTGCAGGATGGTTAAAACGTCTTGCATGGTGCGTCTCCGTTGCGATCCGAGGCCCGGGGATGCGGGCTGTCTCGTGCAGGGTGGCACAACTTGAGAGTGTGTTGCGCGCCGTCGATGGGCGGCGGGCGTAGGTTTATGAGTTGTTTATCTTTTCGAAACAATGCTCCGGATATCGACGTTTATTAACTCAGCGGTAACCAACGCATCTCTAAGTTGTGTGGATAACCTGGGGATAAGATGACGGACCGCGTGGTGCGTCGCAGCGGAATGGACGAAATGGGCCACACCGAATGTTTGGATCAACGGCAGGTACAGCTGCCGGCTTGGGTGCCGGTGGCGGCGCGCAATTACCTGATCCACACCGAAGTCGGGCTGCCAATTCGCGAATTGGCACGCCAGACCGGGTGTCATGCTTCCACCGTCTTGCGTCAGGTGCGCAAGTTCGAAACGCGCCGCGACGATCCGCTGATCGACGCGGTGCTGCGCGCGTTGGGGGTGCGGTTGAGGAGACAAATGTCGATGCACGCGGCCCAGCAGCACAAGGACAGAGGCACAATGCAAGCAGTTCAGAAAATACAGACCATTGATGACGACCTTCTCGCGCGCGAAGCGCCGCGGATCTTGCGGCGGCTGTGCGAGAAAGGCGCGATGCTGGCAGTGGCGCTTGATCTGGAAAAAGCTGTTGTGGTGCGTGAAAACCTGAGTGGTGTAACGACCCGCACGGCAGTTGTGGACCGCGAGGTGGCCGAGGCGATGGCGCTTCAGGATTGGATTACCCCGGAAAAAACCGGTCGAATCACGCGCTATCGCATCACGTCGGCAGGCCGCGCCGTTTTGGGGGAAATGATCGACGCCGCCGAACAGGATGTGCCCGGTTTTGCAGACTCGGCGACACCCTTTGCGGATCAGCATCGCATTTGGGGCGAGCGCGATGTTCGCGATGACGACACCCAGCGCACGCGGCGTTTGCGCTACAATCTGGCTGAATCCCCCTTGACCGCGCTTGCCCGACGGCGGGATCGCGATGGACAGCCGTTTTTGGGCGACGACCTTGTGTCTGCCGGAGAGCGGCTGCGGGAAGATTTCGAATTGGCACAGATGGGCCCGCGCATCGCGCAGAACTGGGAACGTTTTCTTGTCGGAAGCGGGCGTGGCGGATTCGTTGCTGACAGCGGCGTCGGGAGCGGCCCCGAGGCGGCACGCGCGCGACTGTCCGCGGCGCTCAGCTATCTTGGGCCGGGGCTGTCCGACGTCGTCCTGCGCTGTTGCTGTTTTCTGGAAGGGCTGGAGACGGCTGAGAAAAAACTCGGTTGGTCTGCGCGGTCAGGCAAGATTGTGCTGCGCATCGCATTGCTTCGGTTGAAGAGCCACTACGAGGAAACCAACGGTCCCGGTGGTGGCTTGATCGGGTAGGCAGTCAGCGCCGCGCCGAGACTGATGGAACGCGATGGCCTGCGAAGTGTGCGCCAAACCTGACATGCCGCAGCCTACGCTGAAAAAGCGCGTGCGCCAGCCACGCCGTCCGGTACTGTATCGGCGTCAGACGTGAATTGCGAAATCAGCCCCTGCATTTTTTCTGCCGATCCAACCAGAACGGCGCAGGCGGCGCTGGTTTCCTCGAACATGGCTGCGTTGCGTTGCGTGAGCATGTCCAGGGATCCTACCGACCCGGCGATGTCGCGGATCAGGATGGTCTGGTCCGAAGTGTTTGACGCAATTTCCTTGGACATGTTGGTTGATTTCTTTATGGCAGCTGACACTTCCGCAAGGGCGCTGACCGATTGCGTGGCGTAGGTCACGCCCACTTTGACCTCGTTGACAGATGCCTGGATAAGCTTGCTGATGTCGCTCGCCGCCTCGGACGAGCGTTGCGCAAGGGTGCGCACCTCGGAAGCCACAACAGCGAAACCGCGCCCAGCCTCGCCCGCACGCGCAGCTTCGACGCCAGCGTTGAGAGCCAGAAGATTGGTTTGAAACGATATTCCGTCGATCATTTCAGTAATGCGGCTAATTTCCTTAGACGAGGCTTCAATTTGTTCAATGGCTGCAGCGGCCTTGCCAAGGATGTCACCTGTTACGTCGGTCTGCTTGTTGGCACTGACCGAAGCATCGGCAGCCGACGCGGCAACCCCGCTGGATTGACCGATTTTTTCGGCCACCTGCCTTATGTCAGTGGATGTCTTTTCCAATGTTGACGCCTGCTGTTCGGTGCGGTGGGCAAGTGACGCGGCCGATTGGTTGAGTTCGGACGTCTGTGACAAGACCTGGTTGGACAGTGTCGCCATGTCGTGGAATGCCTGCGCAAGGCTCTCGGCCGTGTGGTTGAAGTCAGCCCGGAGGCGTTCATATTCGCCTTCGAACCGGATGGAGATTCGGTGATTCAAGCGCCCGACGGACAATGCTGAAAGGCCCTTGGACACCTCATCTATTACGGTGGTGAGTGTTTCGCGCTGTTTTGCGTCGACCGCCGCGCGATCTTTCTCCTCTTGCAAAATCTGCTCGGACAATTTGGCGGCGCGGGCCTGTTCGTGTTGCGCGGTCGCGCGTGCCTGTTCTGCCTCTTGGGCAGTTTGGCGTGCGGCCTCGCGCTGTGCTTCGGCCTCTTTCAGAGCGTGCGCGGCCTTTTCTTTTGATTGACGCTGCGATTGTTCAGCTTCTTTTGCGGCTTCGAGTTGCGTGGCGATGTCGCGTGCGTTTTGCTGCCGCACGTGCACCACGGAAAGCAAAACCGCTGTCTCCAGCACAACCAAAGCGCCGTGCATGCCGGTGCGCAAAATGGCCTGAAGCCCGGCCCCATCAGGGTAGACCAGCGCAGGCAACGCAATGGCGAGAGAAAAGTGGTGCACGGCTACCAAAACGGTCGCGGTGAACAGAGGTCTGACGTCGTTCAAAGCAACGAGCGTGGCAAGAAGCGCAAAGAACACCATGTGCGCGTCGACTTGCCAGGGATGTCCCGCCAAACCGGCTGTCAATGCAATGGGTTGCAGCATCAGACCCACGGCGATGGCGTGGTTGCGCAAGTTTTCAGACGTTTTGAGACCGGCGATCATCAGCGCCACCCCGGCGACCGAAACGATCGGAGCGCCGATAATAGGCTGGCCGGCCGATAGCGTTCCCAGCGCCACGATCGGCACGAACAAAGCAGCCATAGCGATCAAAACCTTGGGCGCGTTTTTTACGCTGAACAGATGCGCAAGTGTCATGTCGGTTCTTTCGATATGCAGAATGCGATGAGGGTTGGATTTCGAAGGATCGCCCAGGCGCCTTCGATGTATTCCGAAGCTGTTGACGAGGGTGCGGCAAGGGTGCCCAAAATGGCTTGCGTGGGCCCAACCGAGTGCCATCCGGCAACCGACAAGGCGCCCGGGGCATCGACCCACGGCGGGAACACCACGACAGCAAGGGTGTCAGACTCGTCCGCTGGCGCAGCAGAGGCTTGCACGAGCATAAGTGCGGGCCCGAGGCTGAGACCCAGTAAGACCACGCCAATGTACACGGCGATATCGCGAAACTTTACCATATCGCACGCTTAGAACATCGGTCCTAAGCGCATCTTAACGCGCGTACGGAATACGTCTGCGCATGACCCATGCCACAGATGCACAGCGGCTTTGCGTCGCGTGGCCTTGGAAATGTTGTGGTATATCGTACTATTATCACGCAAACCGAACCCGTAGGTACCCATGCGAGACCTGAAAATACCCGAACAGCGGCATCCTGAGAAAGCGCGCCGGCCTGACAATCCGCAGCCGAACAAGCCGGATTGGATCCGGGTCAAAGCGCCTGTTGGGCAGGGATACAAGGACACGCACAAGATCATGCGGGACAATGGTCTGGTCACCGTATGTGAAGAGGCAGGGTGCCCCAACGTCGGTGAATGCTGGAACCAGGGCCATGCCACCATGATGATCATGGGCGATGTCTGCACGCGGGCCTGCACCTTCTGCAACATCGCGACAGGCAAGCCGCCCGAAGCGCTTGACGCGTTCGAGCCTGGACGCGTGGCACATGCGGTGGCCAAACTGGGCCTGAACCACGTGGTGATCACGTCGGTTGACCGCGACGATATCAAGGACGGCGGGGCGGAGCACTTTGCCCAGACGATCCGCGCCATTCGTCACCGCAGCCCGGACACCACGATTGAAATCCTGACACCGGATTTCATTCGCTGTGACCCCAGCGTGCTGGAAGTTGTTGTCGAAGCGCGTCCTGACGTGTTCAACCATAACCTGGAGACCGTGCCGGGGCTTTATCCCGAAGTGCGGCCTGGTGCGCGGTATTTTCATTCCTTGCGCCTGCTGCAGCGGGTCAAAGAGCTAGATCCGCTGATGTTCACCAAATCCGGGATCATGGTTGGGCTTGGCGAGGACAAGCAAGCGGTTCTGCAGGTGATGGATGACATGCGTGCCGCGGACATCGATTTCCTGACCATAGGCCAATACCTGCAACCGACGCCAAAACACCATCGTGTCGATCGGTTCGTCACGCCCGGCGAATTCGAAGCCTATGAAAAGGCGGCCTATGGCAAAGGGTTCCTGATGGTCAGCGCGACACCACTGACGCGGTCGTCCTATCACGCAGGCGACGATTTTGCCCGTTTGCAAAGCGCAAGACAGGCGCGATCAGCGGCGAAATAATTGCAGCGGTTGCAAAGCTCTGGTCCATTTGCAATCGCCGATTGTGCTTGTTTTCATTGACATAATCGCGGTCGTTAACCATCTTTGAGGTGTAGGCAATCCGGCTGGGGACCTATCCGATATGGCCGAAACGACTGACCTCACCGCGCAACTCGAAGCGATCATCAAACACCTTGACGGCGAGAAAAACGGCGTGGCGATAGCGCACCTGCGCGATGCAATTGACGCGATGAAAGCGGTGGATGCGGGCGGTGTGACCAAGTTTGCGCTGCACGAGCGTCTGTCACAAGGCCAGGTCGTCCGACCGGACATGCGGCGCAAGATCAGGTAAAGCGCACGGTGCCGATGTAGGGCAGGTTCCGATTGCGCTGCGCGTAATCAATCCCGTAGCCCACCACAAATTCGTCCGGAATCTCGAACCCCGTCCAGTCGGCCTTGAAACTCGTCTCGCGACGGCTGGGTTTGTCGAGCAGAGCGATGGTCTTCAGCCGGGCAGGGCCGCGGCTGTGCAAGAGCGCGCTGACATGATGCATCGTGTGGCCTGTGTCGACGATATCTTCGACCACCAGCACATCACGACCCTCTATCGCGCCGCGCAGGTCCTTGAGAATGCGGACCTCGCGGCTTGATTCCATGCTGTCTCCGTATGACGAGGCCTCGAGGAAATCCACCTCGATCGGCAGGTTCAATTCGCGCACCAGATCGGCAATAAAGACAAAGGATCCTCGCAAGAGGCCGACCACGACCAGCTTGTTGGTGTCGGCAAACTCGGCTTCGATCTCGCGTGCCAAATCCTCGATCCGGGCGGCGATGGCCTTGGCCGAAATCATCTTGTCTATGACATATGGCCGCTGGGGCATGGGCACCTCTTGATTTTGCACTGTGGCGGCGACAGATGACGGCCCACACTCGAGCAAACATAACGCGATGCCAACACACTCCGAAACCCGTTTCCTCCCTTACACGCCGCAGCAGATGTACGATCTGGTGGCAGATGTTGCTGCCTATCCGCAGTTTATCCCGTGGTGCGCCGCGGCGCGTGTACGCAAGGTGACACCGCAAGGCGCAAGCCACGTGATGGAGGCGGACTTGGTGATCAGCTTCAAGGTGTTTCGCGAACGGTTCGGCTCTTGCGTTGTGTTGCACCCGGACGACATGAAGATCGATACCGAGTACCTTGATGGGCCGTTTCGATACATGAAGTCGAACTGGGCCTTTGCCGAAGCTGACGGCGGCTGTAACGTGTCATTTTTCGTTGATTTTGAGTTCAAGAACGCGATCCTTCAGGGCATCATCGGCGTTGTGTTCAACGAGGCGATGCAACGGATTGTGCGCGCGTTCGAGCGGCGCGCAGCGGCGCTTTATGGCTGAGCGGCGGCCTGGCTGAAATCGGCCCTTCGGGGAGAATTTTCTTAAACAGAGAAGCGGGCGACGGCGCGCGCGGATTGGGAAACGGCCCCCGGATGTGGAGGCCGTTTCGATAGATCAGCTTGCGGTGTCGTAAGCGCGTTCGCCGTGTACCACGAGGTCCAGGCCCTGTGTTTCGGTGTCTTCGTCAACGCGCAGCGGGGTGATGGCACGGGTTACGAAGATCAGAGCCGTCGTGATGACCACCGTGAAGATACCGACGATCACCAGCGACCCCAACTGTGCCGCCCATGCGCCCGCACCGAAGACGGCGATCATGAGGGTCCCGAAGATGCCGCCAACGCCGTGCACGGCAAACACGTCCAGCGTGTCGTCGATCTTCAACGTGTTGCGGATCAGTGTCACCACCTCCTGGCACAGGACGCCTGCGACAGCACCGATGATGATCGCCTCAACCGGGCCGACAAATCCCGAGGCCGGGGTGATCGAGGCGAGACCCGCGATGGTACCCGTGACCATGCCGACAAGGCTGGCTTTTCCGAACTTGATCTTTTCCCACAAGGCCCAGCTGAGCGACGCCGTGGCCGCCGAAAGGTGCGTGACCGTCAGCGCCATGGCAGCACCGCCATCCGCGGCCAGTTGCGAGCCGCCATTGAAGCCGAACCAGCCGACCCACAAAAGTGCGGCGCCCATCATGACCATGCCGGGATTGTGCGGTGGCACGTTCTGGTTTCGACGCGGCCCGAGAAAGACAGCCAGGACCAGAGCTGCAAGCCCCGCCGTTTCATGGACCACGACGCCGCCTGCGAAATCCTTCAGCCCGGTGTCGCCAAAGATGCCGCCATCGGCCAGCATCCCGCCGCCCCAGACCCAGTGCACCACCGGCGCATAGCACAGCAGCATCCACAGACCGGAGAAGACGAGGACAAAACCAAAGCCGATCCGCTCCACATAGGCGCCAACGATCAGTGCGGGTGTGATGATGGCAAATGTCATCTGGAAGGCGAAAAACAGGACCTCGGGCAGCGTGCCGCTTAGGCTGTCGGCAGTCACACCGCTCAAAAACGCCTTGTCGAGCCCACCCCAAAGGCCGCTTTCACCGCTGCCAAAGGCGATGGAATAGCCAACAGCAAACCACAGTACGCTCATCAGACACGCGATGGCATAGCAGTGCATGAACACGCTCAGCACGTTTCGCGCGCGCACCAGACCGCCATAAAAAAGTGCAAGGCCCGGCAGTGTCATCAGCAGTACAAGCGCTGTTGCCACGATGATCCAGGCGGTATCGGCTCCGTTCATTGTCCCCTCCGAGATTAATTATATGCTCGCGTGTGACCGAACGGATGTGCGGAAAAAAGAGGCACGTGAGCGCAATGGGCCGAATAGATGGGCGTTTTGCAAAGCGCACATAAATGCGCCGCTCATTGAGCAGAACTGACTAAAAATTAGGCGCTTTGCAGATGTCCAAGGATCAAGCGCAGCGCGTGATCGCGGGAGGCGGTGCGGACCTGCGTGCGGCCCAAAGCGCCGAACTCGACGGTTTCGGTTTGTGTGCCAAGGGCGGAGGAGAGGCCGAAACAGACGCGTCCTTCGGGCTTGTGTTCGGACCCGCCGGGGCCTGCGATGCCGGTGACGGACACCGCCAGCGCAACCGGGGAGCGCGCCAACGCACCAGCGGCCATTTCAGCGGCCACTTCTTCCGAGACAGCGCCATGCGCCCGAAGCGTTTCGGCGCGCACGCCGACCAGATCTTGTTTCGCTTTGTTGGTATATGTGACGTACCCGCGTTCAACCACGGCCGAGGCACCGGCGACATCGGTCAGTGCCGCCGCAATCATCCCGCCCGTGCAGCTTTCGACCGTCGCGATCATGATCTGGCGTTCCGTGGCAAGGGCGATGATGTCGGCGACAAGGGTCATGGCAGGAGTATCCCATGCGCAATGGCGGCAAGTGCTGCGGTCCCGAGGGCCGCGAAGACACCAGCGACCACGTCATCCAGCATCACACCGACCGCATCCTCGCGCAAATCCGCGCGGCGCACGAGACCGGGTTTGACGATGTCGAAAAAGCGAAACAGGACAAACGCAGCCACCCAGCCGGGCCATAGCGCCGTGATGTCCACGCCCCGCATGCTGGCACCAAGGCTGACGGGCAGCAGGGCGATCCACTGGCCGACAACCTCGTCGATGACAATCTCGGACGGGTCGTGATTGTCGGCGCCCGAGGTCATCTGCACGGTGCCCCAGAGGCCCACGAAAAAGACCACCAAGATCATCATGCCAAGAAGCGTGGCTCCGCCCAGGCTGTGCAAAGCCCACGCAAGCGGCAGAGCGGCAAGAGAACCCCACGTGCCCGGGCCGGGGCGCAGGTAGCCGATGCCGAAAACGGTGCAGATCATCTGTGGCAGCATGGGGCGGACGGGTCTTTTTGCGCGACGATTTCCTCGGGGATGTGCATAGGCGCTGTGATGGCGGCTGTCCATGCTGGCGGCGTTGCCTAATTTTTAGGCATGTGCAATCAAAATGCGCGCGCGGTCCCCTTGTGTTCATTGAGGAGACCGGGCCACTGGGCTACTCGAATGGAAATGCACAAGGAATTTGCGCCCGATGCGCGATGTCGCCACCCCCCTTATGTCTCCGCCGGTGATGCTGGCGCCCATGGCCGGAATCACCGATCTGCCCTCTCGCACGCTGGTATCGCGCTTTGGTGCGGGTCTGGTGGTGTCCGAAATGGTGGCAAGCCACGACATGATCAACGCGCGCCCGGGCAGTCGGGAAAAGGCGGAGCTTGGCCTCGACGCCGCGGGCACCGCGGTGCAGCTTGCAGGGTGCGAGGCCGCGCCAATGGCCGAAGCGGCGCGCATGGTGGCCGGGCAGGGTGCGCAGATCATCGACATCAACATGGGGTGCCCGGCCAAGAAGGTGGTGAACGGCTATTCCGGTTCGGCGCTGATGCGCACGCCGGATCACGCGCTGCGGCTGATCGAGGCTGTGGTGAGTGCCGTGGATGTGCCGGTGACCCTCAAGACGCGGTTAGGATGGGATGATACAACGCTCAATGCGCCGGACATCGCGGCGCGGGCCGAAGCGGCGGGCATCGCCCAAATTGTGATCCACGGACGCACGCGCTGCCAATTCTACAAGGGACAGGCCGACTGGGCGGCGATCCGAGCGGTGAAAGATGCCGTGGGCATACCCGTCATCGCAAATGGCGACATCACCTGCGCCACAACCGCGCGTCATGCGCTGGACCAGTCGGGCGCGGATGGCGTGATGATCGGACGCGGGGCACAAGGCAAACCTTGGTTGTTGGCGCAGGTTGGGCACGCGCTTTATGGAACGCGCGCGCCGGATATTCCGACCGGGGCCGCGCTGCATCACATGGTTGCGGCGCATTACGAGGACATGCTTTCGTTTTACGGCACCCCGCTCGGGGTGCGCGTCGCGCGCAAGCATCTGGGCTGGTACATGGATCACGCGGGCACCAGCCCAGAGCTGCGCCGCGCCGTGCTGACCGCCAAGACACCGCAGGCCACGCTGGGATTGCTGGCTGACGCGCTTGCGTCGTCAGAATTGGTGATTGCGGCATGAACCGCCACGGCGATCTTTGGGCGTCCCTGCCGGTTCCGGCCATTATTATCGGGCCCGAGGACGAGATCGTCGATATCAACTCTGCCGCCGAAGGGTTCTTTAACGCCTCGGACAAGTCCATGCGCGGCACGCCGCTATGGGACCAATTGGCCGTCGATGCCCCGCTGGAGGACAGCCTCGCTCGCGCGCGCAAAAACGGCACGCCATTGTTCGTCAATGATGTGGACGTGGGCAATGGACAACGCCCGCCGCTGCAATGCGCGCTGCAAATCGCACCGCTGATCGGTGCCGAAGATCACATGCTGCTGATGATCTCGCCGCGTGAACTGGCCGGGCGGATGACGCAAAACCATTCGGTCAAGTCCGCCGCGAAATCCGCCATCGGCATGGCTGAAATGCTGGCGCACGAAATCAAGAACCCGCTCGCAGGGATCACCGGTGCCGCGCAACTTCTCAGCATGAACCTTGACCCGCAGGATCTGGAACTGACGGACCTGATCGTCGAAGAGGGACGGCGGATCGTCAAACTCCTCGAACAGGTGGAACAATTCGGCAATCTGTCGGCGCCGGATTTCAAGCCGGTCAACATTCACGACGTCCTTGATCGCGCGCGCCGCTCGGCCCTTTTGGGGTTCGGGGCCAACATGACGATCATCGAGGATTACGACCCCTCGCTGCCGCTGTCTTACGGTGATCCCGACCAGTTGCTGCAGGTTGTTCTGAATCTGCTCAAGAACGCGTCTGAAGTGGCCGGAGACGGAGGCGGCACCATTCGCCTGCACAGCTATTTCGAACACTCCTTTCGCCTGCGCCGCGCCGATGGGTCGGGCCAGTCGCTGCCACTGCAGATCGAAATCATCGACGACGGTCCCGGTCTGCCCGAAAGCATCGCTGCCGACATCTTTGACCCGTTTGTATCGGGTAAGGAGAACGGCACCGGCCTTGGTCTTGCACTGGTGAGCAAGATCATCTCGGACCATGACGGCTGGATCTCGGTCACGTCGGTCCCGGGCAAAACCGTTTTTCGCCTTTCGTTACCGCGCGCGCCGAAATCCGCCACGCTCGCCGCACAGTCACAGGAGTAAATCATGGACGGAACTGTTCTTGTTGCCGATGACGATCGCACCATCCGCACGGTGCTGACCCAGGCCCTCACACGGGCAGGCTGTAAGGTTCACGCCACCTCGTCTCTGACCACGCTCATGCGTTGGGTCGGAGAGGGGAAAGGCGACGTGGTGATTTCGGACGTGATGATGCCCGACGGCAACGGACTCGAGATGCTACCCAAAATAGGGCAGGACCGGCCCGGACTGCCAGTGATCGTTATCAGCGCGCAAAACACGATCATGACGGCGATCCAGGCGGCCGAGGCGGAGGCGTATGATTATCTGCCCAAGCCGTTCGATTTGCCCGATCTGATGAAACGCACGGCCAAGGCGCTGGAGATGCGCGGGCAGGCGCGCGCGCGTCCGCAGGATGACGAACGCCCGGATGAACTCCCGCTGGTCGGGCGCACGGCGATCATGCAGGCACTGTACCGCGTTGTGGCGCGCGTTATGAACACCGATCTGCCGGTGCTGATCTGGGGTGAAAGCGGCACGGGCAAATCGCTGATCGCCCGCGCGATCCACGATTTTTCCGACCGCCGCACCTTGCCGTTTGTCACTGTAACCGCGGGCGATCTGCAGGATCTCGAAGGGCCCGCGCGCGTGTTGTCCAAGGTCAAGGGGGGCACGCTCCTGATCGACGAGATCGGCGACATCCCCGAGGAATTGCAGGCCCGCATCGTGCGGATGATGGATACGCCGGGCGAATACGTGCCGCGGTTTCTGGCCACATCGCAGACCGATCTGACCGCGGCGATGGAGGCAGGCGACGTGCGCAAGGACCTTTATTATCGCCTGTCGGGGGCCACGCTGAACGTGCCTGCACTACGGGAACGGGTTGATGACATTCCGCTGCTCAGCGAGCATTTCCTCGTTCGATCGGAAAAGTCGGGCCAACCGCCGCGCGAGCTGTCGGAGGCTGCGGCAGAAATCTTCCGGACGTATTCGTGGCCCGGCAACGTGCGGCAACTTGAAAACGCGGTGCGGCGCCTTGGCCTTACGTCGCGCGCGCCCGAGATTTCGGCAGCCGAAGTTGAGCAGGTGCTGGGCAATCAGCCCGAGCTGGAACCGATGCGCAGCGCGGGCGACACCGAAAAGCTGGGCGCCAGTGTAGCGCGCCATCTCAAGCGGTATTTTGACCTGCACGGCAACATGCTGCCGCCCCCGGGCCTGTACCAGCGCATCCTGCGCGAGGTCGAGGCACCCCTGATCGAGATCGCGTTGGATGCCACCGGTGGAAACCAGGCCAAATGCGCGGATTTGCTGGGAATTAACCGAAATACCCTGCGCAAGAAGATCACCGACCTCGAAATAGAGGTGACACGGCGCCGTAAATTGATGTAAAACTGCCACACAACCCGTGGCAATCGCGCATATGACGTGATGTGACCACTGGATATGGCGGAAGGCGCGAAACGCGCCACATCATTGAGGGCATGCCACGTGGCAGCTGAGACACGAACGTCGCTTTGGGTGAGCGTCGGCCGGTTGCGCCGGAAACGACGTGTGCGCAACGTCGCCACTTTGGGGCTCGTGGTTCTGGGTCCCGTGCTCGCGCTGCTGACCTTTCTCGTCCTTGGCCCCTTCGAACAGGGGGCGTCCGACCCCGCGCTGCGGCTCGTTCTGCTTGCAGACCTCGTTTATGTTCTCGCCGTGGCAGCGCTTGTTCTGGCGCAGATCGCACGGCTCATCGCCGCGCGACGTGCCAAATCCGCGGGCAGCCGGTTGCACCTGCGTCTTACCGGGGCATTCGCCCTTTTGGCGTTGATCCCGACCGTGACGGTCGCCGTCTTTGCCGGTCTTACTGTGAACATCGGTCTGGAAGGGTGGTTTTCCGACCGTGTCAGCCGCGTTGTTGGCAACTCGCTTGCTGCCGCTCAGGCATACGAGGCCGAACAGCGCGAGGATCTGGCAGAAGACGCGCTGGCGCTGGCCCGCTACATCGACACCGTGCGCGGCGCGCAATTGGTCAGTGACCGCGAAGTTCTGACGGACGGGCAATTGCAGGTTCAACGCGGTTTGCGCGAGGCTTATCTGATTGATGGCACCGGTGAAATCCGCGCCCGCGGCGACCGGTCCTATCTGTTCGATTTCGAAACCCCGACGGCGGCGCAACTGAACCGCGCCACCGAAGAAGGCATCGCCATCATCGAAGACTGGCCGGTCAACGAATTCCGTGCGCTGGTGCCCTTGGCCTCTTACGTTGATCGCTATCTCTATGTCAGCCGCGATGTGGATGGGGAAATCCTGTCGCTGGTCGATGAGACGCAGGAAACGGTGATCCTGTACCAACAGCTTGAAAGCGAACGGGGCAGGGTGCTGTTTGAATTTGGTCTGCTGTACCTGGGATTTGCGGTCATCCTGATCCTTGCCGCGATCTGGTTGGGCCTGTGGTTTGCCGAACGGCTGAGCGGTCCCGTCGGGCGGCTGACCGGGGCCGCGCAACGGGTTGGCGCAGGCGATCTGGATGTGCAGGTGCGCGAAGAGGAAGGCGATGACGAAATCGCCATGCTGGGCCGGTACTTCAACCAGATGACAAAGCAGCTCAAGGGCCAACGCGAAACCCTGCTGGCCAACACCGAACAGATCGAACGGCGGCGCAGGCTGTTTGATTCCGTGCTGACCTCGGTCACCTCTGGTGTTGTCGGGGTCGATGCCACCGGGCGCGTAACCTTTGCCAACCGTTCTGCCGCGCGGCTGCTCGACTGGAGCGAAGACGCCCAAGAGGCGGTGCCGCTGGCTGTTGCGATCCCCGAGTTCGCCAGCCTCTTTGCCCTGCTCAAGGCAGGCCCGATGGAAGTGGCGCAAGGCGAGGTCAAGGTGACGCGCGGCGGGCGGCTTGAAAACCTGCTGGTGCGCATGGCCACGCGGCGCAGTGCTCAAGGTACGCTCGAAGGGTACGTCGTCGCCTTTGACGACGTGACCGATCTGGTCAGCGCGCAGCGTATGGCGGCCTGGGGTGACGTTGCCCGCCGCATCGCGCACGAAATCAAGAACCCGCTCACCCCGATCCAGCTGAGCGCCGAGCGGATCAAACGCAAGTTTTCGCCCAAACTGGCCGAGGACAGCGACAGCCTGGAGCAGATGACTGACGTCATTGTACGGCAAACCGGCGACTTGCGGCGCATCGTGGACGAATTTTCCAAATTCGCGCGCATGCCTGAACCAGATCGCAAGACCGAGGACCTCGTGACACTGGTGCGCGATGCGGTTGTCCTGCAGCGGGCCGGGCAGCCGGGCGTTGAGATCGTCGAGGACCTGCCCGCCGCCGATATGCTTGCACAGGTCGATGCCACGATGATCAGTCAGGCCCTGACCAACTTGATCAAGAACGCGGGCGAAGCCATTGCAACGCTTGAGAAAAAAGGCGCCCCAGACGGCCACGCCCCGCGCATCGAGGTGACCATGACAACAGGGCCTGCAGGCGCACGGATCACCATTTCCGACAACGGGATCGGCCTGCCCGAAGACCGGGCGCGGCTGTTCGAGCCGTATGTCACGACACGGGACGAGGGCACCGGGCTCGGCCTGCCCATCGTCAAGAAGATCATCGAAGAACACGGGGGCACGCTGACCCTCGAGGACGCCGCACCGATGCACGGTGCGGATCATTTTGGCGCCATGGCGGTGATCACACTGCCGCTGGTGCCGCAGGAATTTGACAAGGAGCAGGGTACATGAGCGACATTTTGATCGTGGATGATGAACGGGACATCCGGGAACTGATTTCGGATATCCTCAAGGACGAAGGTTTTGCGACGCGGCTGGCAGGCAACTCCGACGACGCAATGGGGGCCATCAACGCCGCCGAGCCTGCGCTGATCATCCTCGACATCTGGCTCAAGGACAGCCGGATGGACGGGATCGACATCCTCAAGACGGTGAAACGCGACAACCCGGATGTGCCGGTCGTCATCATCTCGGGTCACGGCAATATCGAAATTGCGGTCGCCGCGATCAAACAGGGCGCGTATGACTTTATCGAAAAGCCGTTCAACATCGACCAGCTATTGGTGGTGATCCGGCGCGCGATGGAAACCGCGCGGTTGCGGCGCGAAAACTCGTCGCTGCGGCGGCCCGAAGCGGCCCCGGCCGAGATGGTGGGCAACTCCCCGGGGTTCCGGGCCTTGGTGTCGCAACTGGACAAGGTCACCAAATCCAATGGCCGCGTCATGCTGACCGGCCCTGCGGGCTGCGGCAAAGAGGTGGCGGCGCGTTACATCCACGCCAATTCGAACCGGGCGGATGCGCCCTTTGTCACCGTCAACTGCGCAGGTGTCGAACCCGAACGCATGGAAGAAGTGCTGTTTGGCCGTGAAAGTGCGGACCGCGGGGTGGAGCCCGGTCTGCTGGAACAGGCCCATGGCGGCGTGATCTATTTTGACGAGGTCGCGGACATGCCCATTGGGACGCAGTCCAAGATCCTGCGCGTGCTGGTGGACCAGCAATTCCAACGGGTTGGCGGTAATGACAAGGTGCGCGTCGATCTGCGCGTGATCTCATCGACGAACCGCGACCTGACCGCTGCGATTGCCGCGCAGACCTTTCGCGAAGAGTTGTATCACCGGCTGAACGTGGTGCCGATCGCTGTGCCAAGCCTTGAGGAACGGCGCGAGGATATCCCGGTGCTGGCGGCGCATTTCATCGACGAATGCAACACCGGTCAGGGCCTGCCGCGCCGCGCGCTTAGCAGCGATGCGGCCGCACTGATGCAGACAATGGTCTGGCCGGGCAACGTGCGCCAGCTCAAGAACATGGTGGAACGGGTGCTGATCCTCGGCGATGGGGCAGGCCCGATCGAGGCCCGCGAGCTGCCCGGTCCAGCCGAACCGCAAGCCGAAGAGGACCGCGTGGTGCTGTCTGGGGCGCTGGCGACCTTGCCCCTGCGCGAGGCGCGCGAAGCTTTTGAACGCGAATACCTGCTGACCCAGATCAACCGCTTTGGCGGCAATATCAGCCGTACGGCGAATTTCGTGGGCATGGAGAGGTCAGCCCTGCACCGCAAGCTGAAATCGCTGGGCGTGGTCACCGCGTCCAAGGGCGGCGCGCGCGTAGCGCAGGTCGAGGACATGGCGCCCGCCGCGGAATAACGGCGGGCGCAAATCGACGTGATTTTCGGTCGGTCTTTGGGTGGGTGACCGTTAGCGCCCGCGGGTTTCCAGTTGTGCCAAAACGTCGAGCCCCTGCATGTTCAAAAAATGCAGCATGTCGATGAAAATCCAGTTCTCGGCCAGCTTGTCGCCATCGCGCCGGTAGAAATCGACCACCCGCATGTCGGCCTTTTTGCCCGACGGCGGCAGACCCAGATAAGGCCCGGTGCACTCCATCGTCAGATTGGGCCAGCCGAAAAAGCCGCCATAGGTGCCCTCGGCCATCCGGCAGATGTGTCCGTTGAAGGTGCGGTGGCCCAGCTGCGTGCGAAACGGCTGCTGATGCTGCGCGATATAGCGGTCGATGGTGAAGGTCGAACCGATCCCCGTCGGCCCCCACCACAGCATGTCATCGTGCCAATGCGCGGCCAGCTCCACCTCGGGCGGTGGCGGGTTGTCGGCCTTGTTTGCGAGGTCAATGGACCCGATCATCCGGTTGATCAGGTCCAGCGTTGCGGCTCCGTCCTCGGGCGATTGGGTGTCATAGAGCAGCCCGTCATGGGTCATGGGGCCGGGCTGCACCAGTTGCGCGCCGGTCATGCCGGGCAACGGATAACACTCCGCCTGTGCCATCAGGTGCAAAAGATCGACGAACATCGCCTGTTCGGTGATCTGCCCGCCCTCAACGCGGCTGAATTCGGCATAGCGCAGCATCACCAGCTTGCCCGTCGGCGGGATGCCGAGGAACGGCACATCAAAAAGGCCAAGGAAATGGCCCATGGAGGCGACCCAGTCCCCGCCGGCGTCGAGACTGTTTTGACCGGCAAAGAAGATGTCCTGCCGCCGCTGCATGCGGCTGAGGCTGGTGAGCAGCGGCGTCCAGAACGCGTTTGCCACCGCGAGCGGGCCAGTCTGTTCGTGCATTGGGTGCATGCCGCGCCACAGCGCGTCTGGCGCCATGTGCTGGGCCATGGCCTCTGCCGCGGTCTCGGGGGTCGCGCGTGACAGCGCGGCGTGATGGGCGCGTACCAGCGCCTTGGCCTGTGAAAGGTCGTCCATGATTATCCTTTGTTGACGATCCGCAAGCGCCCGCCGGGACGGCGTATGGCACAGCTTTGTTTGGTAAGACGCGGCAGCACCGGGCTTGCACCTTCGGGGGCGGCCTCTGCCACCGATTGCGGGCACGCGGGCAGTTCCACCGGGCGATATCCCTGATCCGCCATACACTGCGTTTTGATCCGGCGGCGCAGGTCGGCGTTTACATCGACCGTGTAGATCTCGCCCGGCACCCAGTAGCTGTTGTCATAGCAGTGCCCTTGGGCATTGCAGACCTTGCGCGAAATACGCCGGGGCGGTGCCTGACGGGTCTGGTTGGCCACGGGCGCGTCGCGCAGCGCCTGCACGTCGCAGGCCAGCGTGTCGCGTTTCAGCTTCTCGACCGACACGCCTTCGGCATAAAAGGTGTTGATCGGCAAACAGCCGGTCAGAGCTATGAAAACAGGGGTCAGACACACCGCGCGCATGAGCGGACACTGCCTGAGTCGATGTCGTTTGACAATCGACCGCGGCCACATATTGCACACGTGTGCAGAGCAATTTTCGCGACGGAACCCGGTCGCCGCAAATCATTGACGCAACCCGCACCCTCTGTCATGCAAGGGGGCCAAGCGTGCACCAGCTCGGGAACAGGGCATGAAGGTCATCATTTGCGGCGCGGGCCAGGTCGGCTGGCAAATCGCGCGTCACCTGTCGGGCGAACGCAACGACGTCACCGTCGTGGACAGCGATCCCGACCTTGTCCGGCGCGCGACCGATACGCTGGATGTTCAAGGGGTTGCAGGATTTGCCAGCTATCCCGAAATTCTGGATCGTGCGGGCGCGCGCGACGCCGACATGATCATCGCGGCCACCTACTCGGACGAGGTCAACATGGTCACCTGTCAGGTGGCGCATTCGGTTTTTGGCATCAATCGCAAGATCGCGCGCCTGCGCAGTCAGTCGTACCTCAGTGCGATCTATTCCGACCTGTACCGGCGCGAGCACATGCCCATCGACGTGGTGATCAGCCCCGAAAAGGAGGTCGCCGCCGCCGCACTTCAACGCCTGAGCGCCACGGCGGCCTTTGACACCGAACTGTTCATCGACGGACAGGCGCAGCTGTTGGGCATCTCGCTAGACGATGATTGCCCGGTGCTGAACACGCCGCTGCGCCAACTGACTGACCTCTTTTCCACCCTGCGCGTGGTCGTCGTGGCCATCCGGCGCGAGGACCGGCTCTTTGCGCCCGAGGCTGGCGACCAGCTCTTTGCCGGGGACCAGGCCTATGTGTTCAGCCACGTCGATGACGTGCCGCGCACCATGGAGGTTTTTGGCAAGACCCTGCGCAAGCAGGAACGGCTCGTTCTGGTCGGCGGGGGCAATGTGGGCCTTGCCGTGGCCAAAGCATTGGAAACCCGCACAAATCGCGTGCGGGCCAAGATGATCGAACGCAGCCGCGAACGCGCGGAACGCGCGGCCGAGGAATTGGAGCGGACCATCGTGCTGAATGGCGACGGTCTTGACGTCGCATTGCTGGACGAGGCGGGCGTCTCGCGCGCCGACGCGATGTTGGCCGTGACCGACGATGACAAGACCAACATGCTGGCCGCCGTGCGCGCCAAGGCCGAAGGCTGCCCCTATGCCATCGCGCTGGTCAACGATCCGACGCTGGTGCCGATGATGGAGCCGCTTGGCATCGACGCCTACATCAACCCGCGTGCGACCACGGTGTCGTCGATCCTGCGCCACATCCGCCACGGGCGCGTGCGATCGGTCTATTCCATCGGCGATGCCGATGCCGAGGTGATCGAGGCCGAGGTGCTGTCGACGTCGCCCATGGCTGGCCAGAAGATCAACGAGATCGACTTTCCCGAAGGTGTGCTGATCGGCGCCGTGCGCAAGGGCACGGAGGTGATCCGCCCCGTCGGCACCACACGCATCGACGAAGGTGACGTGGTGGCGATCTTTGCGCTCTCTGGCGACGTCCCCGAGGTGGAGCGCCTGATGCAGGTCTCCATCGACTTTTTCTGATGCAGGGCACGCCGTCGCAGGCCAGATTTGGCGCGGCTGTGCTGCGCTTGCCCCTGTTCTTGCTGGTGTTCGGGCTGTTCTCGGCATCGATGCTGGCGCCCGCGGTCTATGCCGGGCTTTTGCGAGAGCACGAGACCGGGCGCGCGTTTTTGTATTCGGGATTGCTGGGGCTGATCATCTTTGGCCTCATCGGTCTGGCCCATGCCGGACGCGACCCGCGGCATGGTATGCTGGGGCCACTGATGTCGCTGTTCGGCTGTTTTGTGTTTCTGCCGTTGGCATTGGCCGTGCCGTTCTATGAAGGGCTGAAAACCACAACGTTCTTCAATGCTTACGTCGAAATGGTCAGCGCCATCACCACCACGGGCGCCACCCTGTTCGAAGACCCCGACCGCCTGAACCCCGCGCTGCACCTGTGGCGGGCGCAAGTGGCGTGGATGGGGGGCATGGTGATGTGGGTGGCGGCGTCGGCGATCCTCGCGCCTCTCAACCTCGGTGGATTTGAGGTGACGGCACGGGCCGAACCGGGGCGGCGGTCCAACATCGATATCGGCATGGCCGCGCCCGAGGTGCGGGTGCGCATCGCCAAGGTCGGCGGCGTGCTTGTGCCGATCTACGTGGGGCTGACCGCGCTTTTGTGGCTGCTGCTGCGTGTTGCAGGCGATGAGCCGTTTGTGGCGCTGTGCCATGCGATGTCGATCATGGCGACCTCGGGCATCTCGCCGGTGGGTGGGTTGGATCAGGGCAATTCAGGCGTGACGGGCGAGGCGGTGATGCTGTTATTCATGCTCTTTGCGTTGTCGCGGCTGACCTTTTCGCTCGACACCGTGACCCAAGGGTCGGGCAATCTGCTGCGCGATCCCGAGTTTCGGCTGGGCCTCGGGTTGGTGCTCGCGGTGCCTATCTTTCTGTTTTTGCGCCACTTTGCTGGTGCCATCGACGTCGACACGCAGGAAAACGCCGCTGATGCGGCGCGGGCGCTGTGGGGATCTGGATTCACGGTGATGAGCTTTCTGACCACCACCGGGTTTGCGTCGGGCTACTGGAGCGATGCGCAGGCGTGGTCGGGGCTTGAGACGCCGGGGCTGTTGCTGATGGGGCTGGCGGTGATGGGCGGCGGCGTGGCGACGACGGCAGGCGGGGTCAAACTGCTGCGGGTCTTTGCGCTGTACCAGAATGGCCTGCGCGAGATGGAGCGGCTGGTACACCCGTCATCGGTCTCCGGCGCGGGCAAGATGCAGCGGCGGCTGCAACGCGACGGGGCCTTTATCGCATGGATTTTCTTCATGCTTTTCGCGGTATCGCTGGCCGTGGGGGCGGTGCTGATGGCGGCGACGGGGCTGGCGTTCGAGGATGCGTTGGTGATGATTATCGCCGGGCTGTCGACCACCGGGCCGCTGCTTGAGATCGGCGGCGATACGCCGCTGCGGCTGAGCGAGGTCAGTGTCGCGGCCAAGGCGATTTTCACCGCCGCGATGGTGCTGGGACGGCTTGAGACGCTGGCCATCATCGCGCTGATGACACCCAACCTGTGGCGCGGATGACCGCATCGGCGCGAAGCTGCGTAACAGGCTGATTTTTGGGCTGGAGTCTTCTTGGGGCAATCGACATACTCCGCCCGGTGGGACGGTCTGATCCGCAGACCAACGCAAGAATAAAAAGGGTATTACGTTATGGCTTCGGACCGGCAAAACCTGCAGGACGCATTCCTTAACCACGTGCGCAAGACCAAGGTGCCCGTGACAATTTTTCTGATCAATGGCGTTAAATTACAAGGGGTTATCACGTGGTTTGACAATTTCTGCGTGCTCTTGCGTCGCGATGGTCAAAGCCAGCTTGTCTACAAGCACGCGATCTCCACGATCATGCCGAGCCAGCCCATTTCGCTGTACGAGGGTGAAGAGGCTTCTTGACCGAGACAGCCGTGCCGCGGACCCGGGCGTGGGTTCTGCATCCGGACATCAAATCTGATCCTGACCGGCGCGAAGCGGGCTTTGCGCTGGCCGAAGCGGTGTCGCTGGCGCGGGCGTTGCCCGAGCTGGAGGTCGTGGGCGAAGCCGTTGTGCCGCTGCCGCGGCCGCGGCCCGGGTTGCTGTTCGGGGATGGCAAGATTGATGAGCTGAAGACCCAGTTGCACGACGCCGAGGTCGAGCTGGTGTTGATCGACGGGCCGGTCACGCCGGTGCAGCAGCGCAACCTTGAACGCAAGTGGAAGGTCAAGCTGCTGGACCGTACCGGATTGATTCTAGAGATTTTTTCGGATCGCGCTGCGACGCGCGAGGGCGTGTTGCAGGTCGAGATGGCGGCGCTGAGCTACCAGCGGACGCGGCTGGTGCGGGCGTGGACGCACCTGGAGCGGCAGCGGGGGGGCTTGGGCTTTGTTGGCGGTCCGGGTGAGACGCAGATCGAGGCAGACCGGCGAGCGATTGATACGCAGCTGGTGCGGTTGCGGCGGCAGCTGGACAAGGTGGTCAAGACGCGCGAGCTGCACCGCAAGGCGCGGGCCAAGGTGCCCTATCCGATCGTGGCGCTGGTGGGCTACACGAACGCGGGAAAATCCACGCTTTTCAACCGCTTGACGGGTGCGGAGGTCATGGCGAAGGACATGCTTTTTGCCACGCTGGACCCGACGATGCGGCGGGTGGAGCTGCCTGATGGGCCGGAGGTGATCCTGTCGGATACGGTAGGGTTCATCAGCGATTTGCCGACGGAACTGGTGGCGTCGTTCCGTGCCACGTTGGAAGAGGTTCTGGCGGCGGATGTGATCCTGCATGTGCGCGATATCTCGCATCCCGAGACCGAGGAACAGGCCGAGGATGTACGCGGGATTCTGGCAGAGCTTGGCGTGAGCGAGGACCGCGAAACCTTTGAAATCTGGAATAAAATTGACTTGCTTGATCCGGAGGCCGCCGAGGCGGCGCGCGCCCGTGCGGCGCGGGATGATCACGTTCTGACGCTGTCGGCGATCACCGGCGAAGGGGTCGATCCGCTGCTGGAAACGGTGGCCGCGACGGTGCAGGGCGCGGTGGTGGAAGAGCAGGTGCATCTGGGCTTTGCCGAGGGGCGCAAACGGGCGTGGCTGTTTGAGCAGGACGTGGTGTTGGAAGAGGCGCAAGGGGAGGACGGGTTTGTCTTTGACGTGCGCTGGACCCCCATTCAGAAGGCGCGGTTCGAGGGGCTGTGAGCCGGGTGCGTACGGTCAGTTAACGGCGGGTTTGGCGTTCGGATCAGGGGCGATTTTGGCCTGTCAGCGCGGCGTTTTGATGAAAATGGGCCCTGTTTTGTACAAAACGGGGCGTGCTCATCGGGACCTTTTCGGGCCTCTTCGCGGGTTTTGATGAAAACGGGGGGTGTTTTGTACAAAACGCCCGGTTCAGCGTCAAAACGCTGATTCCAAACGTTAATCCGCGGCGATATGCCGCCATTGGCCGGGCGCCAACCCGTCCAGTCGCCAATCGCCAATCTGCACTCGGATCAGACGCAGGGTGGGGAAGCCGACATAGGCGGTCATGCGGCGAACCTGGCGGTTGCGGCCTTCGGTGATAGTGAGGGACAGCCAGCTGTCGGGGACAGATTTGCGCACCCGGATGGGCGGGTCGCGGGGCCAGATGTCGGGTGGGTCCATACGCTGTGCCTGTGCAGGGCGGGTGGGGCCGTCCTTGAGGGTGACGCCTGTGCGCAGCGCGGCGAGGGCGTCGTCGGTGATTTCGCCCTCGACCTGCGCGAGGTAGGTTTTGGGTGCTTTGTATTTCGGGTGCGCGATGCGTGATTGCAGGCGACCATCGGAGGTGAGGATCATCAGCCCCTCGCTGTCGCGGTCGAGCCGTCCTGCGGCGTAGACGCCCGGCAAGTCGATATAGGCCGAGAGGGTGGGGCGTGTGGAGCCTGCGGTGCCTTTGTCGGTGAATTGCGACAGCACGCCGAAGGGTTTGTTGAAAAGGATCGTGGTCACTGCAGCGGTTCGAGCCGGGTGATGCCCACAGCGCCCGCGCGTGCGAGCCCTTCGTCGAGGGACATGGGGATGTATTCGCCGCGCCGCCAAAGCTGCGCCATGTCGTCGTAGTAGCGCGAGAGAGGGTGGCCGGATTGGCCTGTGGAGATCACGAAGACCGAGCTGTTGGGGTCGGCAAAGTCGTAGACGCCGCGATAGCCCGCGCCGTGCACGTTTTCGAACGGGTTTGGCCCCTCGCCACTGGTGCGCCCGCGCAAGAGCGTGTTGTCGCCGCCCGGGGTGCTTTGCCGGATGTTGACGAAATAGCGCAGGAGCGGCACCTCACCCAGCACGGGGTGGTCGTGGGTGGCTTGGTGCGCGTCGCCCCAGCGCAGCGCCTCGAGTTGCGCGCCGTAGCGTTCCTCGATCGCCAGAAGCGCGTCGTCGAGGGCGAGGCGGGCCATGTCGGGGCAGGTTTCCACCGGCGCGGATTGCTTGACGTCGCACCAGATCGCCGCGCCGTCCACGTCGCGGAACACGCGTTCGATAAAGAGCGGTTCGACATGCAGGATTTCGTCGGCGAGCGGGCCCAGTTCATCGCGGATCAAGCGGTCCTGGAGCGCGCGCAGCCAGTGCGAGTAGATCAACGGTTCGGGCCAGTGTTCGTTCATCGCCCCGTTCCATTCGGCCAGCAGCGTGAGCGCCCGCTGGCGCTGGCGTTCGCGGGTGCCTTCGGGGGCGGCCTCGGTGGTGAACCACAGCTCAGCCCCGATGAGCGGCAGGAGCGCGCGGGCGGTGAAGGAGACGATGTCGAGCTGCGCTTCGATGAAGCTGTCGCGGGTGTGCACCTCGCGCACCTGCATCAGGCGGCGCCAGCGTTGCACCCGTTGCGTGTCACCCCAGGAAAAGCTGACGTGGTTGGGGAACGGGCGGTCGATCATCTTGTTGTTGGTGTTGCCCAGGATGCCGCCCACGGGCGAGACGAAGCCGGGGTTGGAGGCATAGGCGAGCCGCCCTTGCCAGCGGTTTTCCGGGCGGTGGCCGAGGGCGGGCAGGCGGCCCTGGCTTTGGTGGGCGGCGTCGCGTTTGGGGAAGGCGCCGATGGTTTTCATGGCGATGGTTGCGCGGTCCGAGAGGACGAGGTTTTGCGCGGGTGCGATGTAGCTTTCGGTGGCGGTGATGGCCTCGGCCACGGTGCGGGCGGTCATCACGCCCATGGCCGCACTGAGTGACGTGTCAGCGGGGCTGAGCGCGGTCCAGCTGAGGGCGGCGACGTGGCCCGGCGGTGTCACGGCGGCGAGGTTGCGAAAGCTGCCGGGCAGGATGGGGCCATTGTCGCTCCACCGTAGCGTCAGGGTGACGGGGTCGGCGTCCTTGATCTGGATGATGGAGGGGCGGCTTTCGAAGGCTTTCCAGCCCGTGGGGGTGCGGTATTCCTCGGGGTTGGCGGGGTTCAGTTCCTCGATCAGCACGTCCTGGTCGTCGAGATAGGCGGAGGTGAGGCCCCAGCCCAGCACATCGGACCGGCCGGTCATGACCACGGGCATGCCCGGGATCGTCGCCCCGATGATGCCGCCCGATTGCAGTTCGAGCCGGGCAAGGTACCAGATCGCGGGCGCGGTAAAGCCCAGATGCGGGTCATTGGCCAGAAGCGTGCCGCCCGAAGCGGACCGCGTGGCGTCCGAGGCCCAGGCGTTGGATGCGCCCGCCAGTCCCCGGCGCGGGAAGGGCGAGAGCGGGTGGCGCGTGGCGTCGTGGCCTGCGTATTGCACGGGCGCGCCGGGCACGAGGGCCGCGTATTCGGGCAGGCTGGCGATGCCGTCGCCGGGCACATCCGGAAGGATGTCGGCCAGCCGGTCCGCGTCATTCAGGGCGAGCGAGAGGCGGGCGCGGATGATCTCTTCCTCCATGTGGCCGGAGAGTTGCACGGCCATGAGCTTGGCAATGGCGATGCTGTCATTTGGCCGCCACGGGGCAAGCGGGGCGTTGAAGAGGAACATCTCGGGCGCGCCGCGGCCCAAGGCTTCGGTGTTGATCTGGTCGAGGCGGGCGTTGACGCCTGCGGCATAGGCCTGCAGCGCGGCGGTGGTGCGGGCGTCCTGCGCGCTGACGGATTGACCGGCAAGGCGGTAGAGGTCGAGGCGGCGCAGGAAGCTGTCAATCTCGACCGTGGAGGTGCCGAAGAGTTCCGACAGCCGCCCCTGTGCGGTGCGGCGCATCATCATCATTTGCCACAGCCGATCCTGCGCGTGGGCGAACCCCAGCGCGTGGAATACATCCGCATCCGTCGCGCCAAAGATGTGGGGCACGTTGGCGTTGTCGCGCACGATCTCGACCGGGGCGGAGATCGCGGGCACGCGCACCACCGCGTTGTAATCGGGCAGCGAACGGGCGGCGAGGTAGTAGACCATCGCCAGCGCAATCATGCTGAGCACGATGGCCGCGGCGGTGAGCCGTACCAACCATTGAAACAGCACTGCCATGTGCTTGCGTTCCTTGTCCTGACGCGCGGTGCGGGTGCGGTGATCCTTGGGGTGTCACTGTTAGGTTTTGCGCAGCGGTTGCGCAAGTCGGCAGCGACGGTGCGATGGCGCGGGCGGGGCGGGCGCGTGACGGCCGTCGGCGGGCGCGCACCGGGAGGGCCGCCTATATTTGTTTTGCGAATTTGCAATTACTTATGGGTATTTATTGATGTGATCAGGCTTGTTTCGAACAGTATGCAAGACATGTTCCGGCGTGGCACACACCGCCTTCAGGGCTTGGTAACTTGTCTGCGCGAGGGTGGCACCGTTCAACAGTGGCTGATTCCCAATGACGCACCCCCTTTCGTCGATGCCCGAGACCGACGCTTTTGCCGTTGCGGACCTGCTGTATTCCCGAACCGATCTGCGCGGGGTGATCAAATCGACCAATGCCGCCTTTCGCCGGGTGTCGGAGTTTGAATGGGAGGGGCTTTTGAACGCCCCACACCGGGTGGTGCGCCATCCCGGTATGCCCAAGGGCGCGTTTCACCTGATGTGGGCGCATCTGCTGGCGGGTGAGCCGATTGGTCTGTACGTCGTGAACCAGACGCAGTCGAAAATGGCCTATACCGTGTTTGCCGTTGCGATGCGGCTGGGGGACGAATTGATCTCGGTCAGGCTCAAGCCGACCACGCCCTTTGTCGCGCAGGTCAAGCAGCTATATGATGCGCTGGCCGCGCGCGAGGTGGCCGAAGACCTGACGCCAGAGGCCAGTGCAACCATTCTGCAGGACGAGATCGCGCGGATCGGGCGCGGCAGCTATCGCTCCTTCATGGCTGACGCACTGGAACAGGAACTGTCCGAATGGAACCGGCGGCGCAGTGTGACGCCGCTACGGGACATCGGCGCGTTGTCCGCCATCGACCGGGCGATTGGCGGGGTGTCGGATGTGGTGTCGCAACTGGATGACCTGCTGCGCAATTCGGACCAGATTCCATATAACATGCGATTGCAGGCGTCGCGGCTGGAAGGGCGCGGCGGGCCGATCAGCGTGATTTCAAGCAATCATCAGGCCATGACCATGGGGTTCACGCAGTCGTTGGACCAGTTCTTTGACACCGCAAAGAAGGGGGTGGGCCTGATCAAGCACGCCAAGTTCCTGTGCGGCACGTCCGAATTGCTGCGGTCGGTCAGCGCGCACCTGTCGCAGGAACAAGGCATGGATCCCGCGCTGCTGTCCGAAGATCTGGATGCGATGGGCCAGCTGCAGGTGCAGAACGCGGGCAACACGGAACAGGCCGTGCGCGATGTAGCGCACCGGGCAGAACTCCTTGATCGGGCCTGTCGCGACATGCGGCGGATGGTGCTGGGGATCGAGATGACCCGCACCATGTGCAACATCGAACGGGTCAATGCCCATGGCGACACCACCGCGCTGGACGGGATCGTGTCGCGCCTGGGCCAGACCGAGGTGAAGCTGACCCAGATGATGACCGAAATCGGGTCGTCCGTGGACCAGATGAAGCAGGGTGTCGACACGCTGATGACCGGGCAGCAGCGCCAGAGGCAGGGCGCGCTGATCTGAAGGCAGGGTTTGGGCGGTTTGGTTGGTGCCAACGCGGAAACCGGGCGGTTGGTCGTGTGGGACGGCCTTGGACGACCTCGGCGGACGTTCGTGTGGGGCGTGCGCTGATGGATGCTGTGCCTTTGAGGCAAAGGCGGTCAGGTGGTGCGCGCGACGCGTGCCGAACGTCGACTTGTCGGCTGGAGCGCGTTGTGGTTGATGCGGGCGTCTGAGGCAGAGTGCGCCGCCGCCCGGAGGCTTATGCAACAGGCAGGGGCACAGGCATGCGTTGCCGCCCGGAGGCGTGTGCGGTGAGGGCGCGCCGCCGTGCGCTGGCTTTTGCCATGATGTCGGGGCAGGTGTGCGGCGCCGCCCGGAGGGGCGGCGCGCTGGTGCGGGTCAGGGAATGATGCGGGTGTACTTGGTGCCTTCGAGCGTGGCGCCAACGCGCAGGCCTGCGCGGGCAAAGACCGCCGCCAGCACCGGGCTGAGCACGGTCGTGGTGTCGGCAGCAGCACTGTCACCGCGATCCGAGATCACGTATTCGATGTCCGCGCCCGCGGCCCAGCCGGGCGAGCGGCGGAACTCTTCGAGCGCGTCGGCGGTCATGAAAAACAGCACGTGGGCATATTGCTGCGCGCCGATCTGGAAGCCGCCCGACCCCTTGACCACCGAGTAGTAGTCGACCGTCGACGACCCCACCCGAAGCGCGCCGCGCCCGTAGGCACCGCCAAAGCCAAGCCCCGCCTCGGTGATCAGTGGCATGACCAGCATGCCGTTGGCCTTTTGCGCCAGATCAATGGTGTTGGGGTAGGTGTTGTACATCTCGTTCAGGGTGGCATCGACGCGGGCGTCGATCTGCGCGCCGCCCTGGCTGCCGATCCCGTTGCCGCAGGCCGCCGTTAGCCCCACGGTCGCCACCGCACCAAGCGCAAACCCGCGCCGGGAGAAAGTGTTGTTCTGCATTTTGTAACCGCCTGTAATGCTCATTTGCTGCGCCGTTTTCGGCGCTTGGGCGCAAGTATAGGTGAGTTTTGCGGGGCTGTCACGTGCCGGGGGCGAAAGGGGCGGGATTTTGCGTGGGGGTGGTGGCCCGCGTCAGCAAAACGGATGTGTGTTTCTCCAAGGCGCATGGCGCAGTGGGATTTGCGCCGGGTCATCTGCCGCCCGTATCCGTGAACCCCGGCACAATCGGATACGCGTCAGGAAGGCAGATCGGATGTTTTGCGGATTTTAACGCGTTGAAACAAAGCAGGTTTTGAAATGCTGTTTCAGGTGCAGTGGAAATGCGGTCGTATCAGGACTGGCGGCGGTGTGGTCCGGCTCACTCAGTCCTTGCTAAGCACGTTGGACAGGCGTGTGCGGTCAATATCCTTGACCAGTCGGTCAACGGCGTCCGGATCGGCGACAAGCTCGTCTCCGGAACGCCGCACAGAGTAGACAAGCGCGGCAACACCAATGCCCAAGAGGCCCGCGGCGCCAATTGTTGCAATCCAAGACACATCCATGCGTTTTCTCCCTGTGGGATCAACCTGACCTTGTCAGATTAACATATAATCAACGCCTGCCCGAAATTCTACTCTTCAGGGCGAACGGCTTTCTCTTTCTTCGCGCGCGATTGTTTCCAGACGGCGAAAGTCGCGTGCCAGGCTGTCCTGGCGATCGGCGGAGGATTGTTGTTTCCAACCAACCCACGTGGCTCCGCCGACGGTCGCGCCCGCTGCAAGAAGAAACGGAATGCCCACGCCCGATGTGAGGGTGCCAACCGCCAGCGCAAGGCCGACGCCACCCGCAATACCCACGGCCCCGCGTTGCACGGGGCGGGTGATCATCTTGGCGGCGCGTTCGGTATCGCGTGCGGAGTCCTCTCGTTCGGCGGCGGCGCGGTTGAACCAGTCCTCGATGGTTGAAAGGGCAGAGGGGTCGTTGACCTGTTTGAATATCCGGCGACAGTTGCGCGGTCCTACCGGATCCTGGACGATGTTGAGCAAGACCGGGAGCACGGTGTGCCACGTCAGTTGTTCGCCAAGGCCGTCCTTGGTTGCCAACGCGACAAGCGCATGCACCGGCCCCAAGGGATCTTCGGTGTCGTTTCGCCGGTTGTCGTCACTCATGACCCACTCCACTTGCTGCGCGATACAGTGCGGCGCTTTGCCGGGACTATGCTCGAAGTGAGGTGAGAATTTCAATCAATGGTTGATGGATCGGGGGCAGGTGTTTTTTTTCGTGAAGCTGCCCGCCTTAATCCTCGAAAACACCCGTTGGCAGGCCGTCGATGGTTTCGAGGTTCTTGCGGTCCCAGTAGGCGCGCAGGCCGTCTGGGCCCATGTCGGCGTAGAAGGGGTCGAGCTCGTCTTTGACGCGGTCGGCCTGATAATCCATGCGGGGGACGCCGGTGCCGCAGGAGGTTTGGACGCTGTCGATGGACATCTGGAAGATCTGGCGCGCGCTGGCGTAGTGGGGGAACTGGGCGAGGGCGTCGGTCCAGCCCGCGTCGCGGGGGTGCAGCACCTCTGCGGTGCCGTAGAGGCGCAGGATCAGGGCGTCGCCGGAGAACGCGCAGAACATCAGCGTCATGCGGTTGAGGGCGCGGATGTGGCCCGCGGTCTCGTTCCCGCTGCCGGTGAGGTTGAGCCAGAGTATGGTGGTATCATCGAGAATGCGCAGGCTGTCGGCGCCTTTGGGTGACAGGTTCACGCGGCCATCCGCGGCGGCGGTGGCGACGAAGAACAGCGGTTGTGCTTCGATGAATGTGCGCAGGGTGCCGTTGAGTTTCTTGCCCACCGCCATGACGTTACCCATTCAAAAGGCGGGCGGCGGCGGGGGCGAAATAGGTCAGGATCCCGTCGCAACCGGCGCGTTTGAAGCACATCAGGCTTTCCATCATCACGCGGTCGTGGTCGATCCAGCCCTGCTGGGCGGCGGCCTGCACCATGCTGTATTCGCCCGACACCTGGTAGGCGAAGGTGGGCGCGCCAAAGGTGTCTTTGACCCTCCGGCAGATGTCGAGATAGGGCTGGCCGGGTTTGACCATGACCATGTCGGCCCCTTCGGAGAGGTCGCGTTCGATCAGGCGCAGCGCCTCGTCGGAATTGGCCGGGTCCATCTGGTAGGTTTTCTTGTCGCCCGTCAGCGCACCCGACGCGCCGACCGCATCGCGGAACGGACCATAAAAGGCGGAGGCGTATTTGGCGGCGTAGCTGAGGATCATGACGTTCTGGTGGCCTGCGCCTTCGAGTGCTGTGCGGATCGCACCGATGCGGCCATCCATCATGTCCGAGGGGCCGATGATGTCGGCGCCCGCCTCGGCCTGTGCCAGCGCCATTTTCACGAGAGCCTCGACCGTGCGGTCGTTGACAATTTCGCCGTCTTCGACAAAGCCGTCATGGCCGTTGATGTTGTAGGTGTCGAGCGCGACGTCGGTCATGATGCACATGTCGGGCACCGCTGCGCGGATGGCGCGGATGGCACGGTTGGCGTGGTTTTCCGGGTCCCAGGCGCCTTCGCAGTCTTCGGTGCGTTCCTCGATCCCGGTGTAGGGGAAGATGCACATGGCCTGAATGCCCAAGTCAGCGGCCTCGCGCGCGGCCTCCACGATCTTGTCCACCGAGCGGCGGTAGACGCCGGGCATTGATGGCACCGGTTCCTCGATCCCGTCGCCGGACCGGACAAAGACGGGCCATATGAAATCCTCGACGCAAAGCGCGTTTTCACGCACGAGGCCGCGGATGGCGGGGGTGGCGCGGGTGCGGCGCAGGCGGGTGGCCGGGTAGGCGGCGAGGGTTGGGCGCATCTGTGGTCTTGTCCAGTTCAGTTGACACTCCATGGGTGCCACGGATTTTCCGCCTTGCCAAGTTTCGTTTTATAGAGTCTGGGCACCGCGCGCGGCGCGCGGTAAGAGGGGCGTCAATCAATGCGGGTGTCACCGCAGACAGGCGATCGAGGACGCGTTTTGGACCTGCACACCACCATTTTCGAGCTGATCGACATGCGGTCGTTTTCGAACCTGTGGTTCTGGATAGCGCTGGCGGTGGTGTGGTCATCGGCCAGCCACTGGGTGCTGGGCGTGCCCTATGACATGGTCGTGCGCGCCAAGAAGAATGGCGAGCAGGCGGCGCAGGACCTTGAGGACATGGTGCGCATCTATACCAACCGGTTGCTGTATATCAGTGACATGTTGGGCGTATCGCTGTTGTCGATCACCTGTTTCACGCTGTCGACGCTGGGGGTTCTGGGCTTTGTCTACCGGGTGGAGTTTGCGCAGGCGCTGTTTTTGCTGGGCCTGCCGATGAGCCTTGTGGGGGCGCTGAACCTGTCGACGGCGCGCCGCATCCGCGAGCGGGGCGCGTCGGGCACGGATTTGTGGACGCTGATGGGGCGGCACCGGACGATGGTGCAGCTGATCGGCATGGTGTCGATTTTCGTGACCGCCCTGTGGGGGATGTACCAGAACCTGACCGTTGGCCCCTTTGGCAGTTGAGGTTTGGCGGTTGACAGGGCGGGCGTTTGGGCCAATTGACCCCTTTTCCGGCACAGGCAGAGCATGACCCAGACCATCACAGTTTCCGGTGCGCCCGAGGGCTATGACGCGCGGCTGATCCTTGACGAGGTCGCCGAGCGTGGTCCCGTGCTGCATATCGCGCGCGATGACAAGCGGCTGGCGGCGATGGTCGAGGCGCTGCGGTTCTTTGCGCCTGACATGCCGGTGCTGGTGTTTCCGGGCTGGGATTGCCTGCCTTATGACCGGGTGTCGCCCAATGCCGATATCTCGGCGCGGCGGATGGCGACGCTGGCGGCCCTTGTGCACGGGATGCCCGAGCGGTTCGTGCTGCTGACGACGCTGAACGCGGCGACGCAGCGGGTGCCGGAACGCGCGCTGATGCGCGAGGCGGCGTGGTCGGCGCGCGTGGGCGGCCGTGTGGACGAGGCGGGGCTGCGCGCGTTTCTGGTGCGCATGGGGTTTGTGCAAAGCCCCACGGTGACGGAGCCGGGCGACTATGCCGTGCGCGGGGGCATCATCGACATCTATCCGCCCGGCGATCTGGGGCCGGTGCGGCTGGATCTGTTTGGTGACGTGCTGGACGGCGCGCGGCGGTTTGATGCGGCGACGCAGCGGACGACGGAAAAGCTGGATCTGGTGGAACTGGCGCCGGTGTCGGAGGTAATTCTCGACGAGGCGGCGATCACGCGGTTTCGGCAGAATTACCGGCTGGAGTTTGGCGCGGCGGGCACGGACGATCCGCTGTACGAAGCGGTGAGCGCGGGGCGCAAGCATCAGGGGGCGGAGCATTGGCTGCCGCTGTTTCACGATCGGCTTGAGACGCTGTTTGATTACCTGCCGGATGCCACCATCACGCTGGATGACCAGACCACGCCGCAGCGGCTGGCGCGGTGGGAGAGTGTGGCGGATCAGTACGAGACACGGCGGCTGGCGATGGAAAACCGCAGCCGTATGGACACGGTCTATAAACCGCCGCGGCCTGAGGGGCTGTATCTGGACGATGCCGCATGGGAGACGGCGGTGGCGGGGCGCCGGGTGAAGCAGTTCGTGCCCTTGCCGCAGGCGACGGGGCCCGGGGTTCTGGATGCGGGTGCACGCATCGGGCGCGATTTCGCGCCGGAGCGGCAGCAGGAATCCATCAGTCTTTTCGGGGCCTTGGCGGATCATGTGAAGGCACGGCTGGACGAGGGGCCGGTGGTTATCGCGAGCTACTCCGAGGGCGCGCGGGAGCGGTTGACGGGGCTGATTGAAGACGAAGGGTTGGCCGAGGCGATCCCGATCACCGATGCGACGCGCGTGGGCAAGCGGGGGCTGCATCTGGCGGTTTGGGCGCTGGAGCATGGGTTTACCTCGCCTGACTTGACCGTAATTTCGGAGCAGGATGTGCTGGGCGACCGGTTGATCCGGTCGCCGAAGAAGAAGCGGCGGGCGGAGAATTTCCTGACCGAGACGCAGAGCCTGTCGCCCGGCGATCTGGTGGTGCATGTGGACCACGGGATCGGGCGGTACATGGGCATGGAGGTCGTCACGGCACTGGGGGCGGCGCATGAGTGCCTGCTGCTGGAATATGCCGAGGCGGCCAAGCTGTACCTGCCGGTCGAAAACATTGAATTGCTGAGCAAATATGGCCACGAGGAAGGCTTGCTCGACAAGCTGGGCGGTGGTGCGTGGCAGGCCAAGAAGGCGCGGCTGAAAGAGCGCATTCGCGAGATGGCGGATCGGCTCATTCGGATCGCTGCCGAACGCGCGCTGCGCAAGGCGCCGATTTTGGAACCGCCGCCGGGGGCGTGGGACGCCTTTGCCGCGCGGTTCCCTTATGAGGAGACCGACGACCAGTTGGCAGCGATTGCCAGCGTCATGGACGATCTGACCAGCGGGCAGCCGATGGACCGGCTGGTGTGCGGTGATGTCGGCTTTGGCAAGACCGAAGTGGCGATGCGCGCGGCCTTTGTCGCCGCCATGACGGGCGTGCAGGTGGCAGTGATCGCGCCCACGACGCTGCTGGCGCGGCAGCACTACAAGAGTTTTGCCGAACGGTTCCGCGGCTTTCCAATCAATGTGCGGCAGCTGAGCCGGTTTGTGCCCGCCAAGGAGGCAAGCGCTACGCGCGACGGGCTGGCCAAGGGCACGGTGGACATCGTTGTCGGCACGCACGCGCTTCTGGCGAAAAACGTGAAGTTTCAGAACCTTGGGCTGCTGGTCATCGACGAGGAACAGAAATTTGGCGTGGCGCACAAGGAGCGGCTGAAGCAGTTGCGCAGTGACGTGCACGTGCTGACCCTGACCGCGACGCCGATCCCGCGGACCCTGCAGCTGAGCCTGACGGGGGTGCGCGATCTGAGCATCATTGGCACGCCACCCGTGGACCGCTTGGCGATCCGCACCTACGTGTCCGAATTCGACGCGGTGACCATTCGCGAGGCGCTGCTGCGCGAGCATTACCGGGGCGGTCAAAGCTTTTACGTGGTGCCGCGGATCAGTGATCTGGCCGAGATCGAAGAGTTCCTGAACGATCAGTTGCCGGAGTTGTCTTATGTGGTGGCGCACGGGCAGATGGCGGCGGGCGAGCTGGATGACCGGATGAACGCGTTTTATGACGGCAAGTTCGATGTGCTGCTGGCCACGACCATCGTGGAATCGGGGCTGGATATTCCCACGGCGAACACGATGGTCATCCACCGTGCGGACATGTTTGGACTGGCGCAGCTGTACCAGATACGGGGGCGTGTGGGCCGGTCGAAGACGCGGGCCTATGCGTATCTGACCACGAAACCGCGGGCCAAGCTGACGGCGACGGCTGAAAAGCGGCTGCGCGTGCTGGGCAGTCTCGACACGCTGGGGGCGGGGTTCACGCTGGCGAGCCAAGACCTTGATATTCGCGGGGCCGGGAACCTCTTGGGCGAGGAACAGTCCGGCCAGATGCGCGACGTGGGTTTCGAGCTGTACCAGTCGATGCTGGAAGAGGCGATTGCCAAGATACGGTCGGGCGAGATGGAAGGGCTGGCGGAGGCCGATGACCAGTGGGCGCCGCAGATCAACCTCGGCGTGCCGGTGCTGATCCCCGAGGATTATGTGCCCGATCTGGATGTGCGGCTGGGATTGTATCGCAGGCTCAGTGGGTTGTCGTCCAAAGTTGAACTCGAAGGTTTTGCTGCGGAACTGATCGACCGGTTCGGCAAACTGCCGCGTGAGGTCAACACGCTGATGCTGATCGTGCGGATCAAGGCGATGTGCAAGAAGGCGGGCATTGCCAAGCTGGATGGCGGGCCCAAGGGGGCTACGATCCAGTTTCACAATGACAAGTTCGCCTCGCCCGAGGGGCTGGTGCAGTTCATCGAGGATCAGCGCGGGCTGGCCAAGGTCAAGGACAACAAGATCGTGGTGCGGCGCGATTGGAAAAAGGACGCCGACAAGATCAAGGGTGCCTTTGCGATTGCACGCGATCTGGCCGAGAAGGTGGTGGCCAAGAAGAAGGCCAAGGCCAAGGCGCAGGCTTAGGCCAGCGCAGCCTCTTCGCGGCGCATCTGCACCATGAGAGCGGCGGCGGCGCAGCAGAGCACGAAGACGATCAGGATCAGCGGTCGCGGCGTGCCGTCAAAGAGGTAGCCCAGCGCGATGGCGCCACCTGCTGCGATGATCGTCGATAGCGCCGCCATGACCGACGAGGCCATGCCCGCGACGTGTCCCATGGGTTCCATCGCGATGGCGTTGAGGTTGGCCATGGTCAGCCCGCCCTGGAACATCACGCCGAACTGCCACACCACGTAAAGCGCGAAGACCCCCGGCAGGCCGGACATCAGGTAGAGGATGAACGCGCCCGAGGCAAGGATTTGCGCAAAGAGCGCCCAGGTGATCAGGCGACGCATGCCGAAATGCAGCACAAGCCGTGCGTTCAGCAGGCTGGAGACGCCCGAGGTGACGGCGATGGCACCGAACCAGAGCGGCATCGTATCGGCGCGGTCGAATGCGACCTCGAAAATCGGTTGCACCATGGCCAAAACGGTCAAAAGGATCGTCATCATCAGCACCTGGACCGCCACGGCAAGGCGCACGGTGCGGTGTGCCGCAATCTCGCGCACGGCTGCCCCCATGACCGCCCATCGCAGCGGGCGGCGGTTGGCTTTGGGCAGGGTTTCACTGACGCGGAAGGCGAACCAGAAGAGCATCGTGAGCCCAAAGATCAGGTAGGCGCCGAAGATCGAGCGCCAGCCGAAACTGTCAGCCAGCAGCGCGCCGATGAGCGGGGCGACACCGGGAAAGAACAGAAAGATCATCATCGTGAGCGACATGATGCTGGCCATTTGCCGACCCACGTAGAGGTCGCGAATGATCGCCAGCGACACCACGCGCGGCCCGGCTGCCCCAAGGCCCGTCAGCACCCGGGCGGCCAGCATCATTTCGTAGCTGGGGGCGATGTAGCATAGATAAGCGCCGAGCGCGTAGATCACGAGGCCGACATAGACCAGCGGCTTGCGCCCTGCGGCGTCCGACAGCGGCCCCATGACCAGCGTGCCTGCGCCCATACCGATCATGAACGCCATCATCACCGACGCCGCGGCGGCGGTGTTGTCCAGCTGCAGGTCGCCTGCGATCTGGGGCAGGGCCGGCAGCAGCGAGTCGATGGAAAACGCAATGGTGCCGAACATCATCGCCATAAGGGCGACGAATTCGAAAGCTCCGATGTTCTGGCCTGTAGGGGGGCGCAAGATGACCTCTTTGCTGCGTCGCTGGCTGACGCATGTTAGCGCCATCTTGCGCAGATGTTTTTCGGAACGCAACGACCATTGGTTGAATTTTCGCCGTCTGGTGAGATTATTTTCAGGCGTCTGTGCCGGTGAGTTCGGCGATGACGCGGTCCCACAGTTCAGGCGGTTGTGCGCCCGGCACGGCGTGCTGGCCAGCCACGATAAAGGTGGGCACGGAACTGATGCCCATCTTGCGGCTGTGGGCGTCGCGGGCCTGAATGTCGTCGCGGTCGGCATCCGACGCCAGCAGGCGCAGAACGACGCTGGCGTCCATGCCGATTCCGTCGGCCACATCGGCCAGCACCTCGGCGTCGCCGATGTCGCGGGCGTCAACGAAATAGGCCTGAAAGAGCGCTGACACAGCGGCGGTCTGCTTGCCCTCGACGCCCGCCCAGTGGATCAGGCGGTGCGCATCCAGCGTGTTGGGCGTGCGCTGCATCCCTTCGAAGTCGATCTTGAGGCCCGCCGCTTCGGCGTGTTCGACCACCGGCGCGTAGGCTTTGACCGCGCCATCCTTGCCGCCGAACTTGCCTTCGAGATAGGCGCGGCGGTCCATGCCACCCGCTGGCATGTCGGGGTTCAGCTGGAACGGGTGCCATTCGATCACGAAAGGGTGATGCGGGTGCGCTTCGAGCGCGCGGTCGAGATGGGTTTTGCCGATGTAGCACCACGGGCAGATCGGGTCGGACATGATGTCGAGCTTGATGGTCGCGTCGGTCATTGCGGGATGCTCCGTTCGTTGGGCCAGTGGCGCGGCAGGTGCCGCCGGATCAGCTTGCCAGTGGGCCCTGTGGGCAATGTGGGCAAGTGGACATAGGCGCGCGGTTGCTTGTACCGGGCGAGCCGTGTGGCGGCATGGGCGCTGAGCGCGCCGTCGTCAAGCGGTTCGGGGCCGGTATAGAACAGGACGATGATGCTCTTGCCCGGCGCGAGGGTCACTTCGGCGGCGCCGCAGGCGGTGAGGCCGGGCATGCTGAGCAGGGCCTGTTCCACCTCCACCGGCGAGACGCGAAAGCCGCCTGCATTCATCATGTCGTCGTTGCGGCCTGCGTAAGTGACGGTGCTGTCGGCAGCCATGCTGCCGAGATCGCCGGTCAGAAACCAGTCGCCGCGAAAGCGGGCGTCGGTTTCGGCCTGTGCGTTGAGATAGCCAAGCATGAGGCCGGGGTCGTCTCGCGAGATGGCGATCACGCCGGTGTCGCCGATGGGGGCGGGGCCATCTGGCCCGAGGATGGCCACGCGGCGCCCGGGTTGCGGGCGGCCCATGGTGTCGCGTGGCGCAGGCATGGTCGGGGAAGACGAGATGAAGGTGGAGCATTCGGACATGCCGAACGCCTCGTAGACTGCGGTGTCCGTCGCGGCGGTCCAGGCTGCGTGCAGGGCGGGCGGCATCTTTTCCCCCGCGCTGAGGCCGTGGCGCAGCCGTGGCAGCGGCGGCAGGGTGCTGCGGGCCAGCATCTGGCGGTAGACCCCGGGGGCTGCGGCAAAGAGCGTGGCGTTGTGATCGGCGAGCAGGCCACCGATTTGGGCCACCGGCGTGCCGGCGGCGGGAATCAGCGCTGTGGCCCCCACGGTCCAGGGATCCATCAGCCCGGTGCCCAGCGTGTAGGTCCAGTTGAACGCGCCTGCGTGGAGCAGCACGTCGTCGGGGCCCAGCCCGTACCACGCGTCAAACATCATGCGCCGCGCCCAGATGGCGCGGTGCGCATGGGCCACGGCGCGCGGTTTGCCAGACGTGCCGGAGGTGTAGACGATATATCCCAGCCGGTTGGGATCGCCCATGTCGATGTCGGCGGGCGGCAGGTCACGCAGGCTGCGCAGGGCGTGCAGGCCCATCTCGGGCGGGCCGCTGGCCGAGGGCACCGCCGGATCGCGCAAGATCAGCCGCGGCGCGATGTCGTCGATGATGCGCGTGACCTCGGCCTCGGTCAGGGCGGCGGAAGTCAGCACC
>JBCBCR010000006.1:0-46143 GCA_038530495.1 Pseudomonadota bacterium
CGATCCTGCTGTCTTTCATAATCTCAAGCCGTCGGTCTGCCGTGAACCCGCCCCACAGCCCATCGGCACTGTCGGCCAGCCCATCCTCATGCATCGCCCCGGTGAGCATGACAACCGCACCCAGCCCAACCCCGGCGGCCAGCATCTGTGGCACGCCCACCGCTGCGAGCATGGCCAATATCGCAACAACACAGGCGCCCAGAACCGCACCGACCAGCGGGTAACCCCACACCGCAGGCGCGCCACGCGCGAACGCGTTTTCGGGCAGTGCCGGGATCGGCAGCCGGGTCAGCAGCACAAAGGCCACCGGCACGTCCCAGATCATGCTGTCGTTTTTCGCCATCGACATCGCTCATATCGCCTTGCAGGTCATCCGGCTTTGGGTAATCACGCAGGCAACACGAGGCAAGGATGAACTGACCATGGCTTTTGACACGCTGGACGGCTTGCGCACCCTCCTGGCAGACCAACCGGGCCCCGACGCAGGCGCATCGGCAGGGGCGGCGGATAGAAATGGTCAGCTGACAAAACCCCCCGGCGCCTTGGGTCGGCTCGAGGATCTGGCGCTTTGGTATGCCGGGTGGCGCGGCGACGCGCGGCCGCAAATTTCGGCACCGCAGGTCATCATATTTGCCGGCAATCACGGGGTGGCTGCGCGCGGCGTGTCCGCTTTTCCGCCCGAAGTGACGGTCCAGATGGTCGCCAATTTCAACGCAGGCGGTGCCGCGATCAATCAATTGGCCAAGGCTGCAGGCGCGCGGATGGACGTGGTGCCGCTGTCGCTCGACACGCCGACGGCGGATTTCACAGCGGGTCCCGCGATGACCGAGGCTGATGCCGTTGCCGCCTTGCGCGCCGGTTGGGACGCTGTGGATCCATCTGCCGACCTTCTGGTCGTGGGGGAGATGGGCATCGGTAACACGACCTCTGCTTCGGCCATCGCGGCGGCCCTGTTTGGCGGTGAGGCGGCACAGTGGACAGGACGCGGCACGGGGGTCGAGGGCGACGCGCTCGCCAACAAGACAGCGGTGGTGGCGCAGGCACTGGCGACGCATGCAGACGCTGCGGACGGGCTGGACGTGTTGGCCCGCATGGGCGGGCGCGAGCTGGCCGGGATGGTGGGGGCCATCGCGCGGGCGCGTGCGCTGCGCATCCCGGTGATCCTTGACGGGTTCATCTGCACCGCCGCCGCGGCTTGCCTCGAAAAGACGGTCGCAGGCGCGCTTGACCACTGCGTCGCGGGGCATCTCAGCGCCGAAGGCGCGCACGGCGCGATGCTCGCGGCACTGGACAAAAAACCGCTCCTGTCGCTGGGCCTGCGTTTGGGCGAGGGATCAGGTGCGGCGCTGGCGATCCAGATCCTGAAAGGTGCCATTGCCTGTCATTCGGGCATGTCCACCTTTGCCGAGGCGGGCGTCTCAGACGGCTGAGATATCAGGCGCGCTTCGGCTCTTCGGGGCGCGACGACAGGTTCAGTTCCAGCTCTTTCTCCAGCGATTTGGCGAGGGCCACATAAGCCTCGTTCTTGTGGGCGGGAATATCCGGGTCCCACAGCTCTGCCAGTTGCCGCACCGCCGAACGGTCATGGTGATAAAACACGCGCTCGGCCTCTGCCGCTTGGTATTCGCTCAACCCAAGCCGTTCCAATGCGTAGCGTCCAGCGCGCAACGAGCTGTCAAAGAGCTCGCGCACGATGTCGTCGGCTCCGGCGCGATAGAGGTGATAGACATGCGTGCGGTCATGTGCGCGTGCAACGATGTGCAGATCAGGCCGGGTTTTGCGCGCGTATCGCACCAATTGGATCGCAGCCTTTGGGTCATCGACCGCAACAACCAGAACCGACGCCTTTTCAATCCCCGCGGCATGCAGGATGTCCGGTCGGGTCGGGTCGCCTAGAAACCCCTTGAACCCGAACCGGCGCATCAGCGCGATGGTTTCCAGCCGGTTGTCCAGCACCACGGTGTCAAAGCCTGACGCCTGCACCAGCCGGTTTACAATCTGCCCAAAGCGCCCGATGCCAGCGATGATGACCGGGCCGGTGCTGTCGATCTCGTCAGGTTCGTGGCTGGCCACGCCATCGGCCATGCGACGATGGATGACCTCGTAGAGGATGAACAAGAGCGGCGTAATCAACATGGTCAGCGCAACCACCAAGAGCAGCGTCTCGCCTACATCCTGAGGCATCACGTCCTGACCGACGGAAAATGCCACCAGCACAAAGCCGAACTCGCCAGCTTGCGCCAACCCGAGGGTGAACAGCCACCGGCTCCGCCCCTTGATCTTGAACATCACCGCCAGGACATACAGCACCAGTCCCTTGACCAAGATCACCAGGATGGCCATCGACATTAGCGCGGGCCAGTCTTCGAAAAACCGGACAAAGTTAATACCGGCGCCTACTGTGATAAAAAAGAGGCCCAGAAACAGTCCTTTGAACGGCTCGAGGTCGCTTTCCAATTCGTGCCTGAACTCGGAACTGGCCAGCACCACACCTGCGATAAAGGCACCCAGCGCAGGCGACAGCCCCACGAGCATCATCAGGAACGAGATGCTGACCACGATGGTCAGGGCGAGGGCGGTGTACATCTCGCGCAGGTTGGTGGCGTGGATAAAGCGGAACACCGGGCGGGTCAGGAAAATGCCGGTCAGGATCACAACAGCCACCGCCGCCACGGTGACCAGAGTCACGCCCCAGCCCGGCAATCCTTCGACAAGGCTGAGGTCATAATGATGCCCGCCGCCATGGCCATCCTCGTTCACCGAGATAGAGCCATCGGAATTGATCTGCGCAGGCATTGTTACGGCCAGCAGCGGCAGCAGGGCGAGGATCGGGATCACCGCGATGTCCTGGGTCAACAGGACCGAGAACACCGACCGCCCACCACCGGTCTGGATCAGACCCTTTTCCGATAACGTCTGCAACACGATCGCCGTGGATGACAGCGCAAGCGTCAGACCCACGGCCAGCGCCACCGTCCAGGGCTGCTTGTAGGCCATCGCAATGGCCATGATCGCTACGGTCGACAACACGATCTGCAACCCGCCCAGACCGAACAGCTTGTGCCGCATGTCCCAAAGCGCGCGGGGTTCCAGCTCAAGCCCAATCAGAAACAGCATCATGACCACGCCAAATTCGGCCACGTGCTGCAGCGCTTCGGTTTCAGCCCCGACAAGCCCCAGCAAAGGCCCGATGATGATCCCCGCGGCCAGATAGCCCAACACCGACCCCAGCCCCAGACGGGCGGCAATCGGCACGGCGATCACCGCCGCGGCCAGGTAGATCGACGCCTGGTAAAGAAAGCTTTCCATTCCGCTCTCCGGTTGTCAGGTGGGCAGAGGCCCATCCTGTTTGAGTTGGTCCATCACGATCTGGCTGTGCACCTTTGCCACCGCCGGATGTGCCAGCAGCGTGTCGTGGATCAGGGCGTTGAGCGCGGGCAGATCCACGCAATAGACCCTGAGAAGGTAATCGGCATCCCCGGTCATGGTCCAGGAACTCACAATCTCCGACCGGCTGCGCACCAGCCTGGCAAAGCTCGCGGCAGTTTCGCGCCCGTGGGTGCCCAGATGCACTTGCACAAACGCCTGCACGGTCAGTCCCAGCTTGCCCGCATCCAACCGGGCGCGGTAGCCGGTGATATAGCCATCGGTCTCAAGCCTTTGCCTGCGGCGGCTGATCTGGCTCGCGGACAGGCCCAGCCGGTCGCCCAGCTCTTGCGAGGTGGCTTGCGCGTCCGACTGCAGCGCAGCCAGCAGGCGGGTATCGGTGGGATCCAGCATGTGCGTTCACTGTGCGCGATCTCTCCGAAAGGTGCAACGAACACGCAAAGTTTTTGACTTTGGCCAGCAGATTGCGCGCAAATTTCAGGCATCTTGTCGGATTATTGCGCCAAGTAGGCATTCCACAGGAGCACATCCATGGGTCCGTTTCCCCACGACGCACCGAAATCGCAGATCACGTCCGACAACCCCGCTGGCACCGACGGCTTTGAGTTTGTCGAATTCGCCCACCCCGACCCGGACGAATTACGCGCATTGTTCACCCGCATGGGCTACCAGATGGTCGCGCGCCACAAGACCCGGCAGATCGAACTGTGGCAGCAGGGCGATATCACCTATGTGCTGAACGCCGACCCGGACAGCTTTGCCGCCAAGTTCGTCAACGAACACGGCCCCTGCGCCCCGTCGATGGGCTGGCGCGTCGTGGACGCGCAACACGCGTTCGAGCGGGCGGTGCAACTCGGGGCAAAACCTTATGAAGGCGACGGCAAGGCGCTCGACGTGCCTGCAATCTACGGCATTGGCGGATCGCTGATCTATTTTGTCGACCGGTACTATGACACGTCGCCCTACAACGACGAATACGATTGGCTGGCGCAGTCCAAGCCGCGCGGGGTTGGGTTCTTCTACCTCGATCACCTGACGCACAACGTGCACAAGGGCAACATGGACACATGGTTCCGGTTTTACGGCGACCTCTTCAACTTCAAGGAAATCCGGTTCTTCGACATCGAGGGCAAGTTCACGGGCCTGTTTTCGCGCGCGCTGACCTCGCCTTGCGGGCGCATCCGCATCCCGATCAACGAAGACCGCGGCGAGACCGGGCAGATCGTCGCCTATCTGAAAAAGTACAAGGGCGAAGGCATCCAGCACATCGCGGTGGGGTCGGACAACCTCTATGACAGCACCGACACGATTGCCGAAAACGGGCTCAAGTTCATGCCCGGCCCGCCGGACGCATATTACGAGTTGTCAAAGGACCGCGTGGTCGGGCACGAAGAACCGATTGACCGTATGAAAAAGCACGGCATCCTGATCGACGGTGAAGGGGTCGTGGACGGCGGCGAGACCAGGATTCTGTTGCAGATCTTCTCCAAGACCGTGATCGGACCGATCTTTTTCGAGTTCATCCAGCGCAAGGGCGATGACGGCTTTGGCGAGGGGAACTTCAAGGCGCTGTTCGAAAGCATCGAACAGGAACAGATCAACAACGGCGAGATTGCCGCAGAGTAACTTGTCTTTGTCGCGCATTCCGGCCCAGCGGTCAGCCGCTGGGCATTTTCAGCACCACGTTGCGCCCACCTTTCTGGTAGCGCAGCTCGCTGTCGCCGATGGCGGACACGCGCCCGCCGTCAAACCGGTCGCCCACCTGCACCTTCTTGTACCGCCCGTTGGCCAACCGGACGAGCGCGCGGCGGTCTGACGGGGTTCCGTAGACACCGATCAGGTTTACGCGGCGCAGGTTGATGGCGTTGCGCACGGTGGCCTCGCGCGTGACCGATGCCGACGACGGGATAGACGGGGTCACGGCGCGCGGCGCGACGCTGGCAACCTCGGTGCCGACTGTCGATCCGGCGGACGATCTGTTTTGCCGCCGTTCGGCGCGGGCAACGATCCGGTCGAAATTGCGCGGGCGCGACGCGGGCCGCAGGACCGGATCAACCGGGGGCAGGGCCGCGGCAACCTCTGTGGCCGCCTCTTCCTCAGGCTCCGGTTCCGCCAGCAGTTCCTGTGGCGCTTGCGGCCGCAGGCGGGGCCGGAACAGGGCAAGCTCGGCCCGTGACAGCCCGCCAAGGCTGGCACGCTCGTTCTGCTCGACCAGATCGTCGGGTCGCGCGCGCGGACGGGTGCCGGCAAGGATAACTGTTTCGTCCGCCTCGCGCGGGTCGGATTCAAACCGCGTGGGCGTGTCCGGTGGCAGCAGCGGCGGGCGGCCTGCATAGACCGTGTAGCCTTCGGGCGAAAGCGTGCCCTCGGGTGTGGCCAGAATGCGGCCCGCGTCATCGCGCGGGAATGACGTGCCGGGGGCTGCCGGGCTGACGCGCCGCGGCAAAGCCTCATCGGTGCGCAGGCTGATGGTCGAGGGCAAGCCCACCGCATCCAGCGCGGGTGTCTGCGGGTCGATGCTGGTGCGATAAAGACCGTCAAGCGACACCGTGGGCGGCAGGCTCAGTTCGGCGGGCGCCTTCGGCCATATGCCGGTCACGGCATAGCGCGCATCAAGCTGTGCTGCATCCAGTTCCTGTTGCGGCTGCGGCTCGGGCAGTGGGTCGCGCAGTGCGTCAAGCACGGCGGCGTCCTCTGCCGTCAACCCGTCGCTCAACCCCTCGTTCAGGGAAGCGACGGCGACGCCCTCGTCCTCTTGGGGTTCGGTTGACGTGGTTGCGCCCACATCCTCGGCAAGGTCCGGTTCGACATCGTCGGGCAGGGTCGAGGCGAGCGTGCGTTCGCGCTGGACAAGGTCGGTGACCCGGTCGCCGAGGCCAAGTGACGCGTAAGCGCCGACGCCGATCAGGGCAAGGACAAGCGCCGCGGTCAGCGCAAGGCCCAGGTATTTCGGCTTGCCACCTACCGCTTCGCTGCCGCGCGCACCGAAAACGGTCATGCGTTCGGCTTCGCTGGGGCGGGCGTGCAGTCGCGGTTCCGCAGGTGCCGCGGGTGCGGGAGATCGGCGCGAGGCAAATCCGCCGGTTGCGCGTTTCAGCCGCGATTTGAATCGGGGGACCGGCGCGTCTTTGTCCGCACGTTCAGCTTCGGGCGCGACCATTGGTGCGGCGGGCGATGGCTTGGTGTCTTTGGCGTCGCGGGTCACACCGCCCAGCGACGGTTTCGGTGCGGGCGCTGTGCCGCTGCGACGGCTGGCAAAGCCAAGCGTGGGGGCGGCCTCGGGTCCGGCGGGGCTGTCTTCTGAAACCGGCGCCTCGACCTCTTCTTCGACCGGGATGTCCAGCGGCGCGGCGTCGGCGTCCGCGTCCGCGTCCTGGTCCACCGGGGGAACGGTTTCGGCGGGAACGGGTGCGTCATCTGCGACGTCTTCGTCGCCGACCATAACCACGCGCACAGGATCGGGTTCGACCGTCTCATCAGCGCTTAGCAGGGTCTGCGCCGCGGCTGCCTCGCCAAACCATGGCGCGCCCAGAAAATCTTCGTCCGTGGGGGCCGCGACAAAACACACCGGGTTAAACTGATGTTCACTGGCGAAAGCTTCTGCCTCGGCCAGTGTTTCGCGGGCCACGGCGGCCACATGGGTGCTGGCGCCATCGGGGCTGATGTCAAAGACCAGCGCATCAACCGGGTAGGGCGTGGCCCCATCCAGCGCCTGTTTGGCAGCTGTGCGCCGGGCGGTGTCGCTGATGTCGCCGGTATGCACCGTGAGGTATTTGATCTGATCATCCGGCAGGATGATCATGGTCCGCAGCGGGCCTTCGGACTTGCTCAGTGCCGCCTCGCGCAGCGCGCTGAGCGCGCCGTTCAGGTCAGCCGTCGACACCGCCACATCGCCCACGCGCCGCCATCCCCCCGCTGCACGGCGCAGCAGCCGGATCCCCTGAAAGGACAGCGAAATGGCGAATTGTGGTTTCATGGCGCGGGTTTGTCGTGGTCTCCTCAACCGCTCGAACCGAGCAATTACGTAACGCAACCTAATGCATGCGCGCTGTTAATAAAAGTAAAAGGCCCGCCAGAGCGGCGGGCCGATTGGCGCAGGGAAGCGCAGGCGTTTAGCTGACAGCCTTGGACAGCGCCTGATCCAGATCGGCGATCAGGTCGTCGGCATCCTCGATCCCGATGGAAACCCGCACCACCTCGGGGGCCGCCCCCGCCGCGCGTTGCTGATCCGCGGTCAGCTGCCGGTGCGTGGTCGAGGCCGAGTGAATGATCAGTGACCGCGCATCGCCCAGGTTCGCCACGTGGCTGAAAATCTCCAGCGCGTTCACCAGTTTCACGCAAGCGTCATAGCCGCCCTTGACCGCAAAGGTGAACAACCCCCCCGCGCCGCGCGGACAGATCTGTTTCACCCGCTTGTTGTAGGGCGACGATTTCAGCCCGGCATAGGTGACGTAGTCGACACGGTCGTCCTTCTCCAGCCATTCGGCCAGCCGCATCGCGTTTTCCACGTGCCGGTCCATGCGCAGCGACAGCGTTTCGATGCCCATCAGCGTATAGTGCGCCGCCTGCGGATTCATCGTCATGCCCAGATCGCGCAGGCCGATGGCGATGCCGTGAAAGGTGAAAGCCAGCGGGCCAAACGTCTCGTGGAACTTTAGGCCGTGATAGGCGGGTTCGGGTGCGCTCAGCGACGGGAACTTGTCATTTGCGGACCAGTCGAACTTTCCGCTGTCGATGACGCAGCCGCCGGTGACCGTGCCATTGCCGGTCAGGTACTTGGTTGTCGAATGCACCACCAAAGTGGCCCCATGTTCGATCGGGCGGCACAGGTACGGCGTGGCGCTGGTGTTATCGACGATCATCGGGATACCCGCACCATCGGCAATCTTGGCAATGGCGTCGAGGTCGGTGATATACCCGCCGGGGTTGGCAATCGCCTCGCAGAACACGGCGCGGGTGTTGTCGTCAATCGCCGCTTTAACTGCGTCCAGATCGTCAAAGTCGACGAATGTCGCCTCCCACCCGAACCGCTTGATGGTTTGGCTGAACTGCGTGACCGTGCCGCCGTAAAGACGCGTGGACACGACGATGTTCATGCCCGGGCTCATCAGCGGGAACAGCGCCATGATCTGCGCCGCGTGCCCCGACGAACAGCACACTGCGCCTACACCGCCTTCGAGCGTGGCCAGACGCTCTTGCAACACGGCCACGGTCGGGTTGGTCAGGCGCGAGTAGATGTAGCCGACCTCTTGCAGGTTAAAGAGCGCTGCCGCGTGTTCGGCATCCCGGAACACGAACGCGGTGGACTGGTAAATCGGGGTCTGCCGCGCGCCGGTGGCCGGGTCGGGGCGGGCGCCTGCGTGAATTTGCAACGTGTCAAAGCCGTACTGGGGGCCGTCGTTCATGGCTGGTATCCTTGGTCATGCAAAAGGTTGCCCTTGTCCTACGGCAGGGGACCAAGCGCGGCAAGGGCAGGGCGCTTTAGCGCATCCAGAAGCCGTTGGATTTGATCCGGTTGCGGATCGCCTGTTCGCGGCGCGGCATGTCGTCGGGGTCAAACAGCGCCCGCACCTTGTCGCCGCGGTTCTGATAGACCATGCGCTTGATCGGATCGTAGGTCTTGAGCACTTTTTTCAGCTTGTTCGGCGCGGCCACCTCTTGCAACGTGTCGATCACGGCCATGTCCTCGCGCGCGTACAGCAGCGGGAAATAGCGGTAATGACAGCTGTGCGTGTGATCGAGGGCCGCGTGCACATCGCTGTCGCGCCCACCGCCTAGCGCGTGGATCACCAGCGGCAGCGCCACCTGATCCAGCCACGGGTCCAGTGTCTGGCACACCAGCGCCTCGGGCGGGTCATCGCGGATGGCCAGCGCGTATTCGAGGAACTTTGCCCCGAACTTGTGCGGACAGGCGCCAAAGAAATAACCGGCGTTGAAATACAGATAGCGCGCCCAATATTCGTCCGGCTCGTTCAGATCGAGGCTGCTGTCAAAATCCAACCCAAACTTGTCATAGAGCGATTTCCAAATGCCCGCATAGCCCGGCCCGTACAGTTCTGGCTTGGGCCACGTACCGGTGCGGCGCAGCGAGGCTGAGGGTTTCTTGAAATTGAACTTCAGATCGCTGATTTCGTCCAAAATCAGCGTGTCACTGTCAAAAAACACGAAGGGCTCGCCCTTGGGCAGGGCGGCCAGCATCTCGATCTTGTTGCCGTGCGGATAGCTTTGGCCGAAATGCTTGGCCTCGAACGGCACGATCTCGGCACCCAGTTCCGCGAGCGCCTCGCGGATGTCCTGCCGCGCGATGCGCGGATCGCCCGGCCATGCCCCACCGGGTTGCGGCTCTGCAATCAGCAGGCGGCCCTTGAACTTGGGGCTTTTTGCGCGCAGCGACGCGGCAAACAGCAACGCCTCGAACGCCAGCCGCCCGGACTGGCCGACGATGGCGATATTGAATGGCTTTTTCGCCGCTTTGGGTTTGCGTGCCATGTGCTGCTCTTGGTCTTTTGCGTGGTACTATAGGGCGGCAAGCCCTCGCGCAAAAGGGGAAAGGATTAATTCGGGGGCGGGTTCAGCAGGTCATAGAGTTTCTGCAAGACCGACAGCGCGATGAACGCGCCGATGCCCCAGATCAGCAGCTCGAACGGTGCAAAATCCGTGCCGCGCAGCCATTGACCGGTCAGCTTGCCCTGCGGGCGCAGCGCGTCGATCCCGAACAATCCGTCGCGCGGCCACAACCGGAACGTCCAGAACCGCGAGATATAGAACAGGACCGCCACGCTCAGTGCGGCGACCAGCGTCCAGAACACCCGGCTCATGACCCGTCACCGGTGGCAAGTCGGATGGTTTCGGGCTCAATCTCCCAGACCAGTATGTCACCACGCTTGGTGATCGCACCATCGGCGGTGACATACTGTCCAATCCAGTCATAGGCGCCTTCGGGCAAGCGGGTGCCACCGGGGCCGGTGACCAGCAGAAACTCTTCGCCCAGCACCGACTGGGCCGACACAAAGACGGGCGGCACATCACCCAGCAGGCACATATTGGCGCAGGCCTTGTGCGCCAGCCCCGTGCCCGGGCGCATCGCACCGGCCAGACATTTGCCATCACAAATCTCACCGGTCAGACGCCAGCGGCCCTGCGGTGTGGCCGCGATCTCGGGCACATCGCCCTCGGCCGCCTGCAGCCCGTTGCGCCCCCCGCGCAGCTGCAACATGTAGAGGTCCCCACGCTCCAGCACGACGCCCGACGCCTGCGCCAGCTGTCCCGCCAAGGGTTCGGCGCGGCTGTCCACGCCGGATTTGTTGCCTGCGGTCATCAGGAAACTGTCACCGGGTTTGATCCGGTCATTGCCCTCGGTCACGTGGAGGATGGGGTAGGGGGTCAGCTCGACCACGCCGGTCACCTTCTGGCGCCCATAGTCGAAACGCAACGCGCCCGGCCCGGGATCGTCCTGTCCCGCGCTCAGGATATACCCTGCACCGCCCAGCCCCGCGATCAGCAGCACGGCCACCCCGATCAGGAACCCGCGTAGCGAGTCCGGGGCGGGCAGATAGCCCACAAAAAACGGCTTTTCTCTCATGCCACGACCTCCTGTTTCGGCAGGGGCAGCGGGTCGACATAGGTGCCCGGTGGGTTGGCATCGGTGTGCACCTCGACCACGCCATCGGTGATACGCAGGCGGTAGGTCGGCACCTTTTCGGTAAAGGGCGCAGGCGACCGGCCCGATCGCACGTCATACTGAAATCCGTGCCACGGACAGGTGACAAGGCAATCGATGATCTTGCCCTCGCCCAGCGGCCCGTTCTGGTGCGCGCAGGCGTTCGAAATGGCCGACAGCTGCCCCTCCATCAAGAACACCGCCACGCGGTCGCCGTTCGGCAGCCGCGCAATGCGGGCATAGCCTTCGCGAAAGGCTGCGGTGGGCGCGACCTTGGCCCATGCGCCAGAGGCGTCCGCGGTGTCCTTGCGCTCGGACCACCACGCGCCCAGATGCAGCGCCACAACCACCGCCGCCCCGCCCAGAAACAGCGCCGTCACCGTGTGGTCCCGCTGGTCTTGCAGGATCCCCAAAGCCACATGGCCCACCACGGCGAAATAGGCAGCATAGATCAGGTAATGCAGCCGCTTCCACACCGGCGGCGTCAGGAACTTGAGCCAGAAGTCATGGCTGGTGGCCGCAAGGATCAGCAGGCAGACCAGCGCAAACAGGCCCAAAAGCTCGAACGGAAAGCCCGCAACCTGTCCGATGCTCGTATTCGCGCCCAGCAGGCCCACGTACTTGTTCGTGCTGGAAAACGCGAAATACCAGTTCACGATGTACCCCGCATGGGTCAACGCCACCAGCGCCGTCATCACCCCGAAATGCCGCCGGTTATACAGCAGCGGCAGAAACCGCCGGTCCAGCCGCGCCAGCGGGCCGATGCACAGGATAACCGTCAGCATCATGAACGCGCAGGCCCCGAAGGCACGCGCATTGTGGATCTGCGCGCTGATCGCCGGATCATGTTGCGGCGCGAGGTACAGGAATACCCACAGGAACGCCGCCACGGCTGCCAGCATGATCGCGTCGTAAAGCCATTTGTTCGGGTTCCACTGGACGGGGACGTATTTGACGCTCATCCGTCTGTTCCTGCGCTCAGTTGCACGGGGGCAGTGTCCGCGGGCCAGCTTTGGCGCGCGTTCAGGCCCAGGGCGACGATCAGGATGATACCGACGCTCATGGCGATTACCGCGACGCCATAAGACGCCCGCACCGGGCGGTAGCGCGCCGCCCACGGCGCTGCCTGCGCCTCGATCTGCCACCAGCGCCACAGCACCAGCGGCCAGATCAGCAGCACACCGGGCACCAGCAGCGGACGGAACACATAGGCGCCGCGCGCGTCTTCGTCGATGCGGTCCATCCCGAAGGTCAGGAACACGACGGCCACCGCGGCGCCAACCCACAGCCACGCCTGCGCGGCGGTCACGATAAATTCGGCAACTGGCATGAGATGTCCCTGAACGCTGGCCTGTTGACCAAGCCTAGCAACCCACACACGCTCGCGCCAAGCGCGAAGCGCGCCCTCGCACATTTTCCTGCGGGTCAGGAAGGTCGTGCTGCCACGTTCCGGGGCGTTTTGCGCCGGATCAGGGGGCCGAGCGTGAAAATGGCCAGCGCCAGCATCACCAACTCGACCGAGAAGACGGCGATATAGGGCAGGGCGGCGCCGCCTTGGGCGGCCAGCACCACGTCGCGCAGCACGCCGGCCCCGGCAATCCCCAGCCCCGCGGCTGTTGCCTGCACCGCACCCCATGCACCGAGCGCCAGGCCGATCCCGTCCTTGGGTGCGGCGCGGATCACACCAGTGAGCGTCGCATGGCCAAACAGTCCCGCGCCCAGTCCCGTGGCGAGCGTGCCAATCAGGAACAGCCCAAGGCCAACGCTCGAGCCAATCCATTGCGCGGACAGGATAATCGCGGCAAAGCCCGGCAACCCGATCAGGGCACCTGCACGGGCAAACCCCGCCGCCGCCGCGCCCTGTCCTAACCAGCGTGACGCGATCGCAAACCCGGCCAGCGTGCCGGTCGCCAACAGCGCCGTCAGCTTGGTCGTGCTGGCCACCGACAGGCCCAGCACCTGCCCGCCATAGGGTTCAAGCAGCACATCGGCCATTCCAAATCCAAACGTTCCCAGCGCAATCACCGCCAGCATCCGCACGGTGCCCGGCACCTGCATCAGCGCCGCCCACGCATCGGCAAAGCGCACGGGCGCGCGCGCTTTCATCTTTGCCGCACGCTCGCGGCTGCGGGCCTCTTGTTTCCACAGGGCGGCAAGGTTCAGCGTCACTGTCACGACCGCCGCGCCCTGAATGACCTGGATCAGGCGTCCGGGGGTATAGGGCTGCAACAGCGCGCCAAGGATCAGCGCGCTGATCACCATCCCGAACAGCAGCATGACATACATCAGTCCCACAACCTTGGGCTGGTCCTCTTCTGCGACCAGATCGGTCGCCAGCGCCAGCCCGACGGTCTGCACGATGTGCACGCCCGCCCCCACCAGCAGAAACGCCAGCGCGGCCGAGGAATAGCCGACCCAGCGCGGCGCATCTGCGGCATCGCCATAGCCCGACAGCACCAAGAGCGCGAAGGGCATGATGGCAAAGCCACCAAATTGGTACAGCGTGCCTTTCCAGATGAACGGCGCGCGCCGCAGCCCAAGCGCTGACACGTAGGTGTCGGATTTGAACCCGATCAGCGCCCGGAGCGGCGCAAACAGCAGCGGCAGCGCCAGCATCAACGCCACAAGGCTTGCCGGCACGTCCAGTTCCACGATCATCACGCGGTTCAGCGTGCCCGCCAGCAGCACCAACGCCATGCCGACCGTCACCTGAAACAGCGACAACCGCAGCAACTGCCCAAGGGAAACCTCGTCGCTCGCCACATCTGCAAAAGGAAGGTATTTCGGCCCGATCCGGGCCAGCCTGTGCGCGACATAGGTGCGATAATCCATGACTATCCCACCTTGTCTGCACTGGGGCGCACGGCCCGCGAAGGTTCTCCGCGGGCCGGCATGTCTATTGCGTGATCAGCGCCGTTCCGGTGCCGGCACTTGCGTGCTGTTCCGCTGGACGCAGGATCGCTTTGACCGGCGTGCCGTCGGACAGGATGATCGTCACCTCATCGGTGCCGGGCATCACGTATCCGGCCTGCGCGGTCTGATTTTGCTTGAGCTCCAGCGCCGCCTGATCACCCGACCCCAGCTCCTGGCCGGAAAGGAAATCAGACACCCACGAGGTATTGCTGAGCACCGCCACGTGGACGGCAAACGAGCCGACCGCCACAGCGGAAAGAAACAGCGGTACCCCCACTGTCGGCTTCACGACGAGCCACATCTTTGCGTTATTCATGACATGGTCCTCCGCTTATCCGAGCCAGGGCGTCGAGAACGCCACCAGAATGTGAGCCAGTAGTGCAATCAGGCCGAAGACCCTCGTGCCGTCGATGAGGTAGCTATGCACCTCTTCAGCCTCTTCCAGGGTCAACCCGGTGGGCCATACTTTGTCTTCATTGTCCGCCACGTTGAATCCTCCGTGATAGGCGAGGACCATGGCGGATAAGGATCACCACGATGGTCCGATGGACGTTTGACGCACACTGTCTTTTTGAAAGTGTCAGACTTTGTGTACAATATCAATTGTAAATTATGCTTTACTATGCGCATCCATGCACTATAGCGCAGAAATCCACAGCAGCCCGTCGCGCTAATCCGCTGATTTCACGATATTTAAGGGCGCTACAAAGGTTAACAAAACCTTACGCAAAGCGCCGCCGGTCACCGAAACACCCGTGTTTTTTGCGCCTCGATGCGCCCGCGGCTGTGCCGTTTTGCGCCGAAATCAGGCACCCCGCACGGGGATTTTCACCCTGACCTGATGCTGAATCGAGTCGCCGCTGCCTGCTGGCACCCAAGCGCCGCAGCATCCCGGTCCGCGCGACGCAGAAACGGGACGCAACAAAGGCGCGAACCGTCACCATATCCGTTAAGAAGAAAGGAAAGTGGTGGGCGACCCTGGAATCGAACCAGGCGTGCGTCTCCGCGAGGGAGTTACAGTCCCCTGCCACACCTTGCGGCCTGTCGCCCACTGCGCCAAGTAGGGGTGTGCCCCCGGTCCTGGCGTGAGCGCGTGATTAGCGGGCGGCCATTGGTGGGTCAAGGGCGAAATTGGGCCGAAAGGCCGCGGCAGCAGGATGCGCATGCGATGACAGGCAAAAAGCCCAAATGGGTGGTCGAAAAGGAAAAAGCCAAGCGCGCCGAAGCCGCGGCAACCGTATGGCTTTTCGGCCTGCACGCGGTGCGTGATGCGCTGCAGAACCCCGCGCGCGAACGGCTGCGCCTGATCGTGACCCGGAACGCGCAGGCCAAGCTCGAGGAGGCCATCGCCACCTCCGGCATGACACCCGAGATTGCCGATCCGCGCCGCTTTCCGGCGCCACTTGATCCCGGGTCGGTGCATCAGGGCGCAGCGCTCGAGGTCAAGCCGCTGGATTGGGGGCGGCTCGAAGATGTCGCGATCGGCCCGGAGGCTCCACGGCTGGTGCTGCTGGACCGGGTGACGGATCCGCACAACGTCGGCGCGATCCTGCGCTCGGCCGAGGTGTTCGGCGCCTCTGCTGTGATCGGCACCCGTCACCACTCCGCCCCCGAAACCGGCGCGCTGGCCAAAACCGCCTCGGGCGCGCTGGAACGCCAGCCATACCTGCGCGTACGCAACCTCGCCGATGCCATCGTCGCATTGCAGGGCATGGGCTATCTCGTCCTCGGCCTCGATGGCGCGGCGGACCAGACCATTGCGCAGGCACTAGACGGCAAACAGGACCGCGCGGTCGCCATCGTGCTCGGTGCCGAAGGGCCGGGCCTGCGCCAGAAAACCCGCGAAACCGTGGATATGCTGGTGCGGATCGACGCATCGGGCACATTCGGTTCGCTCAATGTCTCAAATGCGGCCGCGGTCGCCTTATATGCGTCTCAATCGCATGGTTAAGAATGCCCCGTGCGGCAGGAGGATATGATGGCAGGACCGGCCAAGATCGCCACGTGTTGTTATTGCGGAACCCGCGCGGCGCTGACCCTGCGCGGACGGGACCGGCACGAACTGGCCTGTTCCACCTGCGGCGCGCCGCTGCACGATCTCAAGATGCTGCCGAAAAAGGCCCATGGCGACCGCGAACTGGTCCGCCCCTCGGCGGTCCGGGGGCCGGGAAAAGCGTACAAGAAGCCGAAAAAGAAGAAATCCCGCGCGCGTCGCTTCTTTGACTTTGTTGAAGACGCTTATGACCTGATCGAGGATATCCTCGATTAATCCCGTCCCGCCCGGCGCGCGTTAACCGGCTGTTCACAGATTTGCGAGAGCCTCTTTTGCGAGCCAAGGATGTTCCTATCTTTGCTTCATTAGTTGCAGGTCTGGAACATCTGCAACAATCACTGTCCCTCGTTCCGCACTTGGCGCCCCCTCCATCGTGACGGGGCGCTTTTTTCTGGCGCCGCCGTGGGGTAGGGAAGGGCATGACCACCTATCCTGACAGCCTATTGCGCGACGTACTCAAACGCACCAAAACGGTGGCCATGGTCGGCGTGTCGACAAACGTGGTACGGCCCAGCTATTTCGTGGCGCGCTATCTCGATCTCAAGAGGTTCACCGTGTTGCCGGTCAACCCGGCCTATGCCGGTCAAACCCTGTTGGGCCGGCAGATCGTGCCCGATCTTGCGTCACTGGATGGCCCGGTCGACATGGTCGATATCTTCCGCCGCTCGGACGCAGTCCCCGCCATCGTGGACGAGGCGCTCGCGACGCTGCCCGATCTGCAAACGATCTGGATGCAGATTGGCGTCGAACATGCTGACGCGGCAGCCAAAGCCGAAGCGCGCGGCATCACCGTGGTCCAGAACCGGTGCCCCAAGATTGAATATCAGCGTCTCTTTGGCGAATTGCGCATGGGCGGCTTTGCCACCGGCGTCATCTCATCGCGCCTGGACTAGGTCACGCCTCAGCGCACGCGCCGCCACATCTGGCTCAGGCACAGAGGCCCCGCACATCCCGAAACGCGCATCCGGTCGCCCTGCATCTCCATCCGTGCGGCATAGCTGCGGTTGTGGGCGGGCACATAAGCGCGGCCCTGATACAGGTTGCCGCCCCCGGTCATGTCCCAGAACACACGCTTGCCCACGGTGGGCGCATTCACCTGCGCACCGTTCGCATCATAGACCCGCACGATCGTGCCGCACCACGCGGACCCGCAGGCGCGCGCCTCCACGTGGGCCACCTGGCCCTTCTTGTCAGCTTCGGTCAGCCACCTCCCGGCAGGCGATTCCGCCCACGCCGAAGACGTGAACAAAAGGAATAATGCGAGGCAGCGCACCATTGTCATATCACCACAATGAGGCGCGCATAATAACGCCGCGTTGACAATCTGGCAACGCGGCGCGGGTTTCTGGGCTAAAAGGCGCCGGTGATCAGTTCACGCGGCTCCATGTCTGCTTCGAGCAGATTAGCCCGCCCGCCACGCATCCGCGCAGCGCCAGCGAGTTGCCGTTCAGGGTCATCTTGCCGATGTAGATCTTGTTGTTCGACGGGCGCCAAACCTGGCCCTCGTACTTGCCACCGCCCGCGGGCGTCATGTCGATCACCAGCGTCTTGCCGATGTTTTCCGACTGGTATTCGCCGGAATCGTTGAACGTGCGCGCGATCTTTCCGCAGATGGCCGCGCCACAGGACGCCATCGTGATATGGGCATAAGACCCGTCGTCCGGCTGTGTCTTCCACGTGCCCAGCACCGGATCGGCCATCGCGGCACTTGCGGCCATCACGCCCATCGCGGCTGCTGCCAAGAGCTTTTTCATGTCGTTTCCTCCCGTTGGTGCCGAAACTGTGCGTCAAGCGCGCCCGTCATGGCAAGAATGACCTCGGGTCGCGTTGCAAATCCGCGATGCAGGTGACATCACGCGGCACAGCAGTCAAAGGAGCGCGCCATGATCCTCTACCCCGCCATCGACCTCAAGGATGGGGCCGCCGTGCGGCTGGTGCATGGTGAGATGGACAGCGCGACGGTGTTCAACGACGACCCGGCGGCCCAGGCGCGCGCCTTTGTCGACGCGGGCTGTGCCTGGCTGCATCTCGTGGATCTCAACGGCGCTTTTGCCGGAACCCCGGTCAACGCAGCCCCGGTCGAGGCAATCCTGGCGGCCTGCGACGTGCCCGCGCAACTGGGCGGCGGCATCCGCGACATGGCCACGATCGAGGGCTGGCTGGACAAGGGCCTCGCCCGCGTGATCCTCGGAACCGTCGCCGTGGAAAACCCCGCGCTGGTGCGCGAGGCCGCGCGCGCCTTTCCCGGTCAGGTCGCGGTGGGCATCGACGCGCGCGGCGGCAAGGTCGCAACCAAAGGCTGGGCCGAAGAAACCGACGTCGACGCCACTGACTTGGCCAAATCCTTCGAGGATGCAGGCGTCGCCGCCATCATCTACACCGACATCAACCGCGACGGTGCGATGGGCGGGCCGAACGTGCAGGCGACCGACGCGCTGGCCCGCGCCGTCTCGATCCCGGTGATCGCCTCGGGCGGCGTGTCGTCGCTGGACGATCTCATTGCGCTCAAGGCCAAGGGCACAATCGCGGGGGCCATCTCAGGCCGCGCGCTCTACGACGGCGCGATCGACCTTGCTGCAGCACTCAAGGCGCTGGCGTAGGCTCACACCCTTCCATCCCGCCGAGATGACGCCAAAATCGCGACATGTCAGCGGTTTGGCGCACGCTGTTAACGCCCGTCACAGGGCGCGCCCTTCGTGCCGCTAAGAGTAGTGGCGGGTATTCGGCCCGGGCGTCGACCCACCGTACTGCAACCGACCGCAGCCCGGGGGCGGCGTGCGACAGCGGCTTACAGCGGATCAGCCAGACCACCATCCAACCGAACGCGCACAGAACGCGGCGCCCGCACCTACCGTGCCACGTCACCGGTGAATTTCGCCAACGCCCCCGCCATATTCTGCAGATACGCCGCGTCTTCCGACACGCCGCCCAGCTTGCCCAACATCGCCGCAGGGTCCTCATAGGCGATCATCGCCATCCCGTTGGTGTCCTCGAACACCAGCACCTTCATCGGCAGGAACAACCCCGCCACCGGATCGTCCTTGATCGCGGGTGTGCCCACCTTGGGATTGCCAAAGATCAACACCTGCGACGCCCCGACATCCTCCCCGATGCTCTGCGCCCCGGCCCCGTGATCCACACGGGCAAAAACCGTGATCCCCGCCGCCTCCATCGCGGCCACCAGCGCGTCAGCGGTCTCCGCCACACCCGCCGCGGCCTCCTTGCGGATGATCCCGTTGTCCCCGGCCCAACTGGCGCTCGCACAGGCGGCGAGCACGATAATCATGATGAAACGCATGGTCTGTCTCCTTGGCTGTTGCGAACCAGGCTAATGCGCGCAGCTGTCGTTGCACCCAACGCTTGCGTGATCGGCGTGTCTTTGCCTGCGCGCGCCCGGTGGCAAGGGGGCTTGCCGCCGCGACCGCAGCCCGCTACCCCAAGGCATGCTCAAGACCCGCATCATCCCCTGTCTCGATGTCGCCGATGGCCGCGTGGTCAAAGGTGTGAACTTCGTCGACCTGATCGACGCCGGCGACCCGGTCGAGGCCGCGCGCGCCTATGACGCCGCCGGCGCGGACGAGCTGTGCTTTCTCGACATCCACGCCACGCACGAAAACCGCGGCACCATGTTCGATCTGGTCCAACGCACCGCCGAACAGTGCTTTATCCCGCTGACTGTGGGCGGCGGCGTGCGCACCGTGGCAGATGTGCGCGCCCTGCTGCTCGCAGGCGCCGACAAGGTCAGCTTCAATTCCGCCGCCGTAGCCGACCCCGATGTGCTGTCGCGCGCCGCCGACCAGTTCGGCAGCCAGTGCATCGTCTGCGCCATCGACGCCAAGACGGTGTCGCCCGGCAAATGGGAAATCTTCACCCACGGCGGCCGCAAACCCACCGGCATCGATGCCGTCGAATTTGCCCGCACCGCCGCCGCCAAGGGGGCAGGGGAGATCCTGCTGACGTCGATGGACCGCGACGGCACGCGCGCAGGCTTCAACCTGCCGCTCACCCGCGCCATCTCGGACGCGGTGACCATCCCCGTGATCGCGAGCGGAGGCGTCGGCACACTCGACCACCTCGTTGACGGCGTGACCCAAGGCGGCGCCTCCGCCGTGCTGGCCGCCTCGATCTTCCACTTCGGCGACTTCACCATCGCCCAGGCCAAGGCCCACATGGCCGCCGCCGGCATCCCGATGAGGCTGACATGACACTTGACGACCTCTTCGCCACCATCGAGGCCCGCAAATCCGCCGACCCCGACACCTCGTGGACCGCCAAACTGCTGGCCAAAGGCCCCGAAAAATGCGCCGAGAAATTCGGTGAAGAGGCCGTCGAGGCCATCATCGAAGCCGTCAAAGGCGACCGGGCCAAGCTCACCGCCGAGGCGGCGGATGTCCTCTACCACCTCCTCGTCATGCTCGCCGCCTGCGACGTGTCCCTCGACGATGTGCTGGCCGAACTGGCCCGCCGCCAAGGCACCAGTGGCCTCACCGAAAAGGCCGCGCGCCCCTAACTTCTTCTGGCCAAAAATACCTCGGGGGTTTGGGGGCAGCGCCCCCAATCAAACAATGTCGTCGGCGCAGCCGTCCTTTGGATCACACGGCGACTACGGCGCCCAGGTCAAAAAGTTCCGGATCATCCGCAGCCCCACGCTTTGGCTCTTTTCCGGGTGAAACTGCATCCCCAGCATCGTGTCGCGGCCCACAACCGCCGTCACCTCACCACCATAGCCCACATGCGCCAACCGTTCCGCCGGGTCGGTCACCGCAAACTGGTACGAGTGCACGAAATAGGCATGATCCCCCATCGCAATCCCGTCAAAGACCGGGTGCGCCTCGTTCAGAACCAAATCGTTCCACCCCATATGCGGCACCTTCAGCGCCGGGTCCTCGGGTGCGATCCGCACCACCTCGCCGTCGATCCAGCCAAGGCCATCGGTATCGCGATACTCGCGCCCGATCCGCGCCATCAACTGCATGCCCACGCAAATCCCCAGAAACGGCCGCCCGCGGCTCTCCACCGCCTCGCGCAGCGCCTCGTAGACCCCGCCCGTGGCGCGCAACGCCGCCGCACAGGCCGGAAACGCCCCGTCGCCCGGCAACACGATCCGGTCCGCGCGCGCCACCGTGTCGGCGTCGGCGGTCACCACCACCTCGCCCGCATCCACCTCGCGCGCCATCCGCTCGAACGCCTTTTGCGCCGAATGCAGGTTGCCGCTTTCGTAGTCGATCAGAACCGTCAGGCTCATAAGGATCCCTTGGTCGACGGGATTGCATCCGCTCGGCGCGGGTCCGCCTCCACCGCCTCGCGCAATGCGCGCGCCACCGCCTTGAACGCGGCCTCGGCGATGTGGTGGCTGTTGATCCCGTGCAGCATGTCCACGTGCAGCGTGACGCCGCCATGGGTGCTCAGCGCCTGAAAGAACTCGCGCACCAGCTCGGTGTCGAACGTGCCGATCTTCTGGGTCGGCATCTCGACATTCCACACCAGAAACGGCCGCCCCGACAGATCAAGGGCCGCCCGCACCAGCGCATCATCCATCGGCAACAGGCAAGACCCGTACCGACGAATGCCCCGCTTGTCGCCCAAGGCCGCCGCCAGAGCCTGCCCAATGGCAATGCCCACGTCCTCGACCGTGTGGTGATCGTCGATATGCAGATCGCCGTCGCAGCGGACGGTCATGTCGATCAACGCATGGCGCGCCAGCTGGTCCAGCATGTGATCGAAAAAGCCGACACCGGTCTGGTTATCGTACTGTCCCGTCCCATCCAAGGTCAGCTCGACCGAGATATCGGTCTCTGCCGTCTTGCGGCTCAGGGTGTGGCTGCGCATGGCCCGGCTCCTGCGTGGTTGCGCGCCTTCTATAGGCGGCAGGACAGGGCGCGCCAAGGGGGCCGCGCGCTTGGGCAGCGAGGTGTGGCCCCGCTACCCGGTCTCGCCGCAAACCGTGGCAGATCGGCCCGGCAACAGCGATGTGGCGGTGGCGGTCACGGAGCACACCCGTCAGGCAGCGTACATCACCCGGTTCCCCGCTGCCAAGTGGCCCAGCTACCCGTAAAGCCCCGCCGACCGGCCCCGCAACTGCACCAGCGCCAGCACCGTGTCGATGGTCGGCGTGGGCGTGTCCGTGAGGCGGCCCAGCTCCTGCACCGAGCCGACAAGCGCGTCGATCTCCATCGGGCGGCCCTGATCCAGGTCCTGCCACATCGACGTGCGGTGCGCGCCCACGGCAGCACCCCCGTCGATCCGCCGGTCGACGTCGATGGGGAACTTAACGCCCAGCTTTTCCGCGATCTCCTGCGCCTCGACCATCATGCCGCGCGCCACTGCGCGGGTGCCGGGATCGGTGCACAGCACATCCAGCGTCGCATGCGTCAGGGCCGAGATCGGGTTGAACGACAGGTTGCCCCACAGCTTGACCCAGATCTCATCGCGCAATCGGGGCCGCACGGGCGCCTTCAGCCCCGCGGCACTCAGCGCCTTGGACAGCGCCAAAGCCCGCTCCGATTTCGACCCGTCCGGCTCGCCCAGCGAAAACCGGTTGCCCTCGATGTGCTTCACGACACCCGGCTCGATCACCTCGGCGGCAGGGTAGACAACGCAGCCCAGCACCCGGTCCGGACCAAACCCGTCCCACTGCGCATTGCCGGGGTCCACGCTTTCCAGCCGCGTGCCCTCAAGCTCGGTGCCGATCTTGTGGAAATACCACCACGGCAAGCCATTCACACCGCTCACGATGGTGGTGTCCGGGCCAATCAGCGGCGCCATCTTGGGCACCACCGCGGGCACCGAATGCGCCTTGAGCGTAACGATGACATAGTCCTGCGGCCCCAGATCGGCTGCGTTGTCCGACGCCGTCACCGGCACGGTCACGTCCGCCTCTTCTTCGATCAGGCGCAGCCCGTTTGCCTTCATCGCCGCCAGATGCGGACCGCGCGCCACAAGGCTCACATCCGCGCCCGCCTGCGCCAGCTTCACCCCCATGTAGCCACCGATGGCGCCCGCGCCAAAAATGCAGATCTTCATGGCTTATGCAGGCTCCACCAGACCCAGCTTCTCGGCCATGCCGATGCGCTGCATCTTGCCCGTCGCCCCCTTGGGGATCTCGTCAAGGATCACCACCTTGCGCGGCACCTTGAAATCCGCCATCCGTTCGGCGGCAAAGTCGCGGATCGCCCGCTCATCGGCCTCATGCCCCTCGCGCAACACCACGGCGGCGGCGACCTCCTCGCCCAGCTTGGGATGGGGCAGGGCAAAGGTCACCACCTGTGCAATGGCGGCATGATCCATCAGCACCCCGTCCACCTCCAGCGGCGAGACCTTTTCGCCACCACGGTTGATGATCTCCTTGAGCCGCCCGGTCAGATGCAGGAACCCGTCGGCGTCAAACGCCCCTTGATCGCCCGTGCGGAACCACCGCTTGCCGTCGGCCTCAAAGAAGTTCTTGGCATTGGCGTCTGGATTGCTCTCGTAACCCGGCGTGACATTGGGGCCCGAGATACACACCTCCCCGGTGCCTTCGATCAAATAGTTTTCAGTCTCATGCCCGATCCGCACCTCGGGGCCCGCAGGCACACCCACCGCACCGGGTTTCTGCCGGTCCAGCGGGTTGCAGCACATCTGGTGCGCGGCTTCCGTCATGCCATAGGCCTCGACCACGGGCGCGCCAAAGGTGTCGTTCAACGCCTCCATCACCTGCGCAGGCAGCGATGCCGATGAGCTTCGCAAGAAGCGAAGAGGCACCGCCTCGATCACATCCGCATTGCGCCCCGCACGGCTCAATATCGCCTGATGCATCGTCGGCACAGCCGTGTACCATGTGGGCTTGGCCTCCGACATCATCGCAAAGAAGTTCATGGCATTGAAACCGGCCGTGCAAAAGATCGACCCACCGGCGGCAAATGTGGCCGACACCGCCGCCACCAGCCCGTGAATGTGAAAGAGCGGCATCACATTCAGACACCGATCCTCCGCCGTCAGCGCCAGCGACGCGGCGATGTTCTGCGCGCTCGCGGCCACGTTCGATTGCAACAGCGGCACGATCTTGGGCCGCGACGTGGTGCCCGACGTGTGCAGGATCAGCGCCACGTCATCGTCACCGGGCGTGGCCTCATCAGCCTGCGCCACGTCGGCATTGTCCGACGCCAGCGCAAAATCTCCCGCCGCCTCCAATGCCGTCAGCCGCAGGATCGTCAGCCCCAGCTTCTGCCCCGCCGCCAGCGCAGGCCCCTCATAGTCGTCCGCGACCACCAGCGCCTTGGCCTTCAGATCCTCGAGGTAGAACGCAAACTCATCCTCGCGGTAATTCGGGTTCAGCGGCGCCGTCGTCGCCGCCTGCGCGATGCAGTAAAAGCTCGCCGCCATGTCCGGCCCGTTGGGCAGCACGATGGCCACGCGGTCCCGCGCCCCCACGCCGAACCGCCGCAAATCCGCCGCCGTCCGCGCCGCCGTCTCGCGCAATCCGCCATAGGTCAGCCAGGTGCGCCCGGGCGCCCCCAGCGCAAGTGCCTCGCTCGGGTGGTCCGCCACCAGGGCGGTCAGGGTCGTGATCATGGGTGTGGTCCCTCAGGTCTTCTTGGTGTTCAGGACCTTGGGCCGCTTGCTGGGCACATGCGGGTGATCCTTGTGGTCCTTGCTAAAGAGTAGTCCGACAAGCGGCCAGATAAAGAAAACAGCCGCCAACACAATGAACGTCGCCGACAGGGGCCGTTCCAGGAACGCCAGCATATTGCCCTGTTCCGCAATCAGCGTCTGGCGAAAGCTTTTCTCCATCAACGGCCCCAGCACCAGCGCCAACACCAGCGGCGCCAGCGGATAATCCGCCTTGCGCAACAGGTACCCGCCAATGCCAAAGGCCACGATCAGCCAAACGTCATGCAGCTTCTGACTGGGCGCGTACCCGCCCACGATGCACAGTACCAGCACCACCGCGCACAGCACCGCAAAGGGCATCCGCAACGCCCAGACAAACAGCGGGATCAGCGCGATGTTGATGATCACAGCGGCAAAGTTGGCCGTGTACAGCGACGAGATCAGCCCCCACACGAAATCCGGCTGTTCGATGAACAGCATCGGGCCGGGCACCAGCCCCCACATCACCATGCCCCCGAGCAGCAGCGCCGTGGTGGGCGAGCCTGGAATGCCCAGCGTCAGCATCGGCAACAGCGACCCGGTCGAAGCCGCGTTGTTCGCCGTCTCGGGTGCCGCCACCCCTTCGATATTGCCCTTGCCAAAGCTGTCGGGATCCTTCGAGGTCTGCCGTGCGACCCCATAGGCCATCAGCGCCGCAGGCGTGGCACCCGCTGCGGGCAACATGCCCACGAAAAAGCCCAGGAATGAGCCCAGCGACATCGTCTTCCACATCCGGTTCATCGCGCGCAGCCCCGCGCCCAACTCCTTGAACGTGATCTTGGCGGGCGTGACACTGGGCGAGGTGCGCGATTGCTCGATCGTGTACAGGATTTCGCCCACGCCATAGGCGCCGATGGCCAGCACCAGAAACGAGATGCCGGAATAAAACCCCGGCATGTCGCCAAAGATCAGCCGCGGTTGGCCCGAAATCAGGTCCAGTCCCACGGTCGACAGCACCAGCCCCAGACAGATCATCACGATGGTTTTCAGCACGTCATCGCCGCCCAGCCCCACAAAGGTGGTGAAGGCCAAGAGCACCAGCGCAAACTCCTCTGCCGGGCCAAAGGCCAGCGCGAGGTCTGCCAGCGGCACCGCAAAGATCGTGAACAGCACAACCGAAATCGTTCCCCCCACAAAGGATGCGGCCGCCGCGGCAATCAGCGCAAGGCCCGCGCGGCCCTGCTGCGCCATGGGCCTGCCGTCGAATGTCGTGGCCACGGCCGTCGACGCGCCGGGTATGCCCAGCAAAACCGAACTGACCGCCCCGCCATACATCGCGCCATAATATATCGCGGCCAACAGGATGATCGCCGACGCGGGCGGCACGATGAACGTCAGCGGCAGCACGATGGCCACGCCATTGACCGACCCGAGGCCCGGCATCGCGCCAATGAACAGCCCCGCCGTGACCCCGAGGATCACAATGGCAAGGTTCAGCGGCAAAAGAGAGGTGGCAAAGCCTTGACCCAAAAGGGCGAGCGTATCCATGATCCGCGCTCCTTCAGAAGAACATCGCGTAAAGCGGGAAAAACAGCGGCTCGGTTACACCTTTGGGCAACAGGATCTTCAGCGTCGCCTCAAAGAAAAAGAACAGGAAAACGGGAATGCCAAGGGTCAGGCCCAGCGTCACGGTCCAGCCGTGGCCGCCATATATCTTGACGTACCAGAACACGAAAACGGGCAGGGCGATGTAGGCCCCCAGCCACGGGATCAGCGCCACGGTGATCACCAGTGCGGCGGTGACTTGCAGCACCGCGGGCAACATCACGTGGTCAAAGAACGGCGCGCCCTCATCCGCCTGACGAAAGCTGCGCAGCAGAATGCCGCCCGCCACAATCATCATCACCAGCGACAGCCAGAACGGAAATCCACCGCCCCCGGGGCCGCCGGTGCTGGCGTTCCACCCGATGGGCAGGGCCACCGCGTGCCACATGAAATACGCCGACAGGGCCATGATGCCCAACGCAATGATGCGATCCGCGATCAGCATGGCTGCTCTCCCCCGGGATGGTTTTTGGATAGGTGCGGGGCTGCCAGCGTGATGCCGGCAGCCCCAAGTGTCGCGATGCGCGGGCGGCTTAGGACCCGCTCGCCATCGTGTTCAGGATCGCGTCATGCTTGGCGCGCTCGTCGAGGAAATAGGCCTGCAGCGCGTCCCCGGTGATCATGTCCGCCACCAGAGCCTTTTCGGACGCATAGGTCTGCCACTCTTCGGTTGCGGCCAGCTTTTCGAACATCTCGGTGTAGTAGGCCACAGCCTCTGCCGGCATGTCCTTGGGCGCCACAAACGACCGCTGCATCCAGTAGACGATGTCATGGCCCAGCTCACGTGCCGTGGGCACATCGGGGAACACGTCCAGACGCTCGGGCGTAAAGGCCACGATCGGGCGCACCTTGCCCGCCTGCCAGAAGCCCATTTGCTCGGCCGGGTTGTTCACGGTCGCGTTGATGTGGTTGCCCACGAGGTTCTTGGCCACGGTGCCGCCGCCCTTGAACGGAACATATGTGTGCTGGATGCCAAACTCTTTCTCCAGCATCGCGGTCACGAGGCTGTCTTCCTGCCCGGTGCCGGTGCCACCCATCTTCCACGTGCCGCCTGCGTCTTTCACTGCGGCGACATAGTCATCGAGCGTCTGGATGTCGCTGTCGGCATTCACCCACAGCACAAACGTGTCCATCGCCATCCGCGCCAGCGGCTGGAACTCTTCGATGTCCACGCCAATGTCCGTGCGCAGCGGGGTGGTATAATAGGAATTCAGCGTCGCCATGATGGTATGCGCGTCACCTTCCTTGTCCTTGAGGTAACGCAGCGCCTCGGCGCCCGACCCGCCGCCCTTGTTCACGGGCAGGATTGGCATGGCCGACAGGCTTTCTTTCTGAATGATCGACTGGAACAGGCGCGCGATGCGATCCGCGCCCCCGCCTTGACCAGCCATGATCACCATCTCGACGGGCTTTTGCGGTTTCCAGCCGTCGGCAAGGGCGGCAACGCTGCTGCCCAGCACAAATGCGGTTGTAGTCAGCGCCATTGCGGCACGGCGTGTGAAAGTGGTCATTCTTGTCTCCTCCAAAATCCAGCGCGCTGATGCCGCCTTGTTGTTTGGCGGTCTCGCTGCCTTAGAGGTCGCGAAATTTTATTTCAATATGCGGGGCCAAAGAATACTTTTGTACACCAAAGTCGAGGGTGTGTGCGGCGTGCGCGCTTAGTTCGATTCTGTCTGGCGATCAAGAAAAAAAATTTAACCTGCTGATATTGAGTAGGTTTTTACAGAAATTTTCGGCCAAAAGCCGAGGTTGACGCGCTTCTTCCACGAACCAGAAGGTCTGGGTAATAAAATTTCGTGATTTTTCATATTTTCCTGCATTCACCGGAAAAAACGCTAGGCCCGCTCTCAACAACCGCGCTCATCCGCCGGTGATTCGTCACCAGAATGACCCGCGAGACAGAGCATGAGATCACCGTATTCTGCGGCGTAAATGACGTTCTGTGCCGCGGGTTTTCTCGTTCCGGTGTCACATTGGGATCACTAATGGATGATCGCCGTAATGCTAAAAAGCAAAGCCCACACCGCGTGTGCAGACGCGCCGCGTACAAGACTATTCTGCAAGCAAATCGATGTCGGACAGCAGAACAGTACACAACTGCTATGCAGCCAAAAGCCATTGCAAGACCGGGCGCTACAACCCATGCGACAGTGTGTCTGTGTTTCGGCTTTTTCCGAACAGTTAAGCTTGAAAATCAACACAATGCCGATCAAAAAAAGCCCAGAAGACTTGGTTAATGGGGCCAGCAGGCGTGCATCGCGACGCTTGGGGTATTTGGAGTTTCGATTTTGAATTCACATTTCAGCCAACAGGCGCGCCAAGGTTTCTTGACCACCGAATTGGGCGCAAACGCGTTGGTCTTGCTGCGCATGGATGGTGCCGAGGAACTGTCTGGTGATTTTGAATGGCGGGTCGAAGCGTTGTCGGACCAGGCCGGTTTGGACTTGCACGCGCTTTTGGGTACGCATGCCACTGTCGAGATCGCGCATGCCGATGGCAGTCGTGCATTTGACGGCATCGTTTGCGAGGCCGAGGCACGCGGCGCGCACGAGAACGGATTTCGCTATGACCTGATCCTGCGCCCGTGGCTTCACATCCCTGGTTTGCGTCGCAACATGGCGATATTCCATAACAAAACTGTCATTCAAATCGTCGAAGAAGTCCTCGGGGCCTACGCACATCTGGGCAAACCCCATCTCGATATTCAAGTCGCCGACGATTATCCTGAATTGGAATACACTGTCCAATACGGCGAAAGTGATGCGGATTTTGCACGGCGTCAGCTGGAACGGCACGGCATCTCTTGGCTTTGGCGGCACGAGCCAGGAAATCATACGCTGGTTCTGACCGACAAGCCGCACAGCCTGCCCGAAATCCCCGGATCGCGGCGCCCGTATTACAGCGTGGGCGGTTTTCACCAGCACGAGGAAGAACACTTCAGCCTCTGGTCCAGCGGCAAAAGGATCACCACGGGCGCGGTGCGCCTGACCGAATACAATTTCAAAACGCCCAACGCCGCCCAGGAGGTGGACAACTTGGGCGACGCTACCCATCCCAGTGGGGACGTTGAAAGCTATGATTGGCCTGGCGATTATCTCAACCAGGGTCAGGGCGGCGTTTCGGTGGCCAAGCGGCTTGAAACCGAGCGTGGCCAGGCGTCACGGCATCATGCCGAAGGCGATGTTGTCAGTCTTGGTGCGGGCTGGCGTGTGAAGCTCGCAGGGGATGAAGTGCCCGACGCGACGGGCAAAACATTCATATGCCTGAAAGCGCAGCACCGGTTTCGCGCCCAGGCTTACGGGTCCGGCGATGCGGGTGGGAGCGAAGCGCCCTATACCGGCGCATACGTGTTAATGCCCGACACAACCCCCTATCGCCCCGAACGCCGCACCGTCGGGCCGCGGGTCCAAGGGCCCGAGACCGCCGTGGTTGTCGGGGATGGCGAAATCGACTGCGACGAATATGGCCGGATCTTGTGCCGGTTTCACTGGGACCTCGAAGCGGCGCACACAATGCGTGTGCGCGTCAGCCAGAACTGGGCCTCCAAAGGGTGGGGCGGCATGGTCATTCCGCGCATCGGGATGGAGGTAATTATTGAACATCTGAGGGGTGACCCGGACAAACCCATCGTGACCGGCTGTGTCTACAACGGCAAAAACGGCGTTCCCTATCCGCTGCCCGAACACAAGACCCGCAGCACGTTCCGTTCTGACACGCATCAGGGCGACGGCTTCAACGAACTGCGCTTTGAAGATGAACGCGGCAAAGAGGAAATATACCTGCACGCGGAAAAAGACCTGCACGAGGCAATCGAAAACGATCACGCCAAATTCGTGGGTGGCAGCAGTTTTGCTGTCGTGGACGGGTTGAAACACGAAACTGTTCAGGTGTCGAAATCCACCCTGACGGGCGTATCTGAAACGCGCAACGTGGGACGCAGCTACACGCTCAACGTGGGCGAAGGCGCCGGTAATGCAATCGCGTTTTCCATGGGCGCGCGCAAAGCCAAGGAACGCTTTGCCCCGCTGAAAACACTGATGATGTCGCGCACGGCCGTGCTGCCGCCGGGGTATTACCGCACAGTCGATGGCGAAAACGCGGTCTCCGTAACAGGCAGCTCAAGCGAAGGCGTGGATGGCGCAAAAACCATAAGCGCAGGAACGTTTCTTTCGCTTGCCAGTGACAAGGCAATGTCCCTGTCCGCAGATACCGACATGACCCTGGCCACCGAACGCCGGCAAATCCTGACAGCAGGCAAAGAGATGATCCTGCGTTGCGGCAAGGCCGAGATTAAAATGACCAGCGACGGGCAAGTGTTCATCTCGGGCACAAAAATCTTCCTGAATTGAGGCTGGCAAGATGAAGAAAACACGCGTTATCGGTGGTTTGACCTGTTTGGCTTTGGCTGCATTCATGGCCTGGCCACAACATGCACGCGCCTGCGCCGGTCTTGATCTTGCGACCCTTGACACGGCCCCGCGCGGATACTGCGTGACTGTTATGGCACCGGGTATGCCCCGTGCGGGTTGGCGTTGCGACAGTGCTGAACAGATCATCACCTTCGAGCGTATTGACGGGCAGGTGGCGGTGCAGCTCGCGGCACCGGGGCTCAAGCCCGTGCGCTATGCGATGCAGCCCGACAGCGATACCGCAGACGAGGACATCCTAGACAGCGCAGTCCGGGCCTATTTGACGAGGCTCGCCACATGTCAGGCGGATACAAATTGCACAACACCTGACACCCAATTGCCCATTCTGGATGCGCTCGGCGACCGCGCGCCCGATGATCTGGGGTTGGTCACATCGGTGCCGTTCAATCAGATGACTGACGGCCAGACTGACGCCAGCACGGGCAACGACGGCGGCGGATTGTCGTCTCTTTTTGCCGATGCAGGTTTGGGCGGAACTGCTGATATGCGGCTTTTGATCTACGAGGGGGGGGGCACCATCTGGGGCGCGCTGATCAAACAATCGGGCGTTTTTGCGCCCACCGCAGCGGAACCGCTGCAAAACCTTGATATCGTTTTGTTGGGTAAGGCGGCAGAGCTATGCCAAAAATAGCATTCTCCCTGACCTCTGTGCGGCCCAAGGTCGAATTGATCCCGGACGACTATTTCTACAGCCCATCGCCCGGCGATTTGCCGGATGTGCCGGACCTTCCCAACGGGATCGAGGATCAGGCAACGGACCTCGTGGACCGGTTCCTGCCTAATATCGGTGATATCTCACGTGTGCCGACTCTGGTGGACACGGCAGGTTGCGATATCGGTCAGCGTGCCGCTCTTGGGGCGGCACGGCTCAACCGGACACAGCAAACAGACTACGACCTCGAAGACCTCGCCACCGAAGTCATGGACAATCAGGTCGACGGTTTCTTGGTGGTGTACAACAACGTTGTTGAAAGCTACGCCAACGCCATTTACATGCTCGCGCCGGTTTTTTTCACACCGGGCACCCCTGACTATCGCGAGTACCTGAATAATCAGTACACCCTTCACAAAAGGCGCCTAAACGGCGAAGTACGGGGCTTTAATGCGATCCTCGCTTGCGCGCTGGCTGTCGCATACACCAATGCACATCTTGATGCCCCGCCTTTTCCCGACATTGTCCGTCAGGGCAAGGTTCCGGCGGATTTTGCCAGATGACACAGCGCCATTCTCACCCGCGGTCACGCACAACCCACGAGGCCACCAATGCCTGACGCGTCTCGCAAAGGGGATATGTGCAACGGGCACAGCTGCTTTCCCCCCACACCTGCAATTGCGGGCAGCCCGGATGTTTTCATAGATAAAATTCCGGCGCTGCGCCAAGGCGACGCTGTAGCCCCGCACGGCTGCAAGGATTGCCCGCCGCACGGACGGTCCGTTGCCGCGGGGTCGCCGACGGTATTCGTGAATGGCAAACCGCTTGCGCGGGTAGGTGACGGCATCGATTGCGGCGGCGACGTCGCGGTGGGGTCGGGCACCACCGTTGCCGACGAATTGCTGCCTGCCGCCGCGCGGCTGGAACGGGCCTTTGTGCCCAAGGCATCGACGCGGACCTGCTTGCAAAATGCCAACCGCCGCGGCCAGGCCTTTGTCGCGCCCGCCTGACCCGCATGAGCATCAATCAAACTCCTTTGCCGACTGTCTTTGGCTTACGCAAACCATTGCGGGACGGGCGACTTTTTGCGCTGCTGGATGCCACCAGTTTTGCCGGTCTTGCCCAGGCTCTCGCGGGTAGCGGGATGGACCATGCCAGCCTGTTTCGCGGCGACGACGCCGTTTTGCTCGAACATGAGGCCCCCTACATTTGTGCGCTAGACGGCACACAACCGCGCGCCGTACGCGATCTGATTGCGTCCGCCCTTTACCGCCATGCTGGCTTTCTGATTGAAAGCGACGAAGACATCGACACCTTGCGCCGACACTATAAGAATTGGCTGACGGTGCGACTGGAGGAAACGCAGGAAATGGTACTGTTTCGCTTCTATGATGCCCGTATCCTCTTGGCCTTTGTCGGCACGCTGTCGACAACCGAGGCTGCGGCGTTCATCGGGCCATCGACGCAACTGGTTGCACTGTCTGAAACGGGTCAGGCCACGGCACTCAGCCTGCCGGGACAGCAGCCCGGCATTCCCTCTGCACGGTTTCTCAAGGGCAGCCCCTACTTGATCACCACGCAACAAAGCGATGCGTTCACCGAGGTCACAGACACCGTGTTCCGCAAGCGGGCCAAAGCCTACCTGCGAACAGTGTTCCCCGACCAGGCCGCCGACTTGCCCGAGGAAGACATGGACGAACTGGTCGCCGGGGCTGTCGCCGATTGTGACCGGTTGGGCGTGTGCCGCGAGGCGGATGTGATTTCGATGGCGATCGCGCGTCTCTTGCGCCCCGACCTTGTGGCCAGTGATGCATATTGGGACGCCGTCGTTGATCAGCGGCCCAACCCCAATCAACGCGCCGGTGCCTTTATCGCTGAAATCGCCCACGGTATGACCCCAGAGGAACGCGAGACCTTCTTTGCCCGGGTCAATTTCTGGTGGGACTTCGGAAAGGAGAAGCCTTGATATGCTTGGTCCGACGATGTCACCCGAGGCCGCCAAAGCCATTGCGGATGCAACAGCCGAAGCTATTGAACCATTTGTGCGGACCGAACCGCTCGATCCGGCCACCCGGGCGCTGCCTGCCTACAACTGCCCGACCGGCACCTGCGGTCAGGACAAGGTCTGCGAAGACATCAACGTCGGAGATCACATTGACCCGTTTGGACGGGCACATATCGAACGCAATGCCTGCAACCGCTGTCCCAGCACAAATCCCACGCCGATGACACGGGTGATCCCGCCGGGTTGGATCCGCGGCGAACGCCAAGAGATCACCCATTACGAAGACAGCGAAGGTAATTTCTGGCAACCCGACAGCAGTTTAACGGCCCCGATTTTTCACGGCGATGCTGGTCTGGGAAATCGAACAGCGGACAACCAGACCTACCGCCTTGAACGCGCGATGTCAGGCGGGCGCGGCTGGCAATGCCGTTATGTGGGCGGTCAACTGGATGACACCAGTGTGGATCTGGGCACTTATGATTACGCTGCCGCCCCTTCGGTGGCCCGCGCAGTCGGAAACTTCGTGACCGGGGGCTATGTCGAAAATGCGCACGACGCGATGGACGTCCAGCCACACAAAGCCAATCCAAACTACGCCCCTGGCCTTACGGAAACCTTCTGATTTATGCCCACATTGCCCCCGCCGCTCAAGGGCGCGTTTCTCGTGCCCGAAAGTGTGACCCTGGCCGATATCTGGTCGGGCCTGCACGCAGACGCGATCAGCCATAACCGCATCCACCAGGCGCCCGATGCGCACCGGCAGCGCGCGGCGATCAATGACAGCTCACGGGCGCTCATGCGCGCGCTCGAAGAGTGCCCAGCGCCCCGCTGGCAAGCGTTGATCGAATGCCTTGGGGTCACCCAATACGGCGCAATCGCTCTGTCTTGGTGCAAAGGCGCGCGGCTCGAAGACGTTGTGACCGCCTTCGCGGCGTCGGTCTCGGATCCACAGGACCTGGATCGGCGCGCCGTGTCCTTTCTCGCGCCGGCGCACGGCGCATCCGAACGCCGTCTCGCCAAGCTGATCGAGCTTGCAAACCATGACACGGGCGCCTTGGCCTTGTTGTGCCTTGGCCATCCGGCCCCTTTGATCTTCGACATGGACGAAAGCTGGCTGTCGGCCCTACCGCCACCGCTGCGCGACGTGCTGAACGAACGGGCACCGTCTCAGGCGCATACCTGATCCCTGGGGGCGGGTTATCCCGCACTGTGTCGGTCGTAGACCACCCCGCACACCAGACTGCCAAAGGATGTAACCGGCATGCTGGCAAAGGCCACCAAGAACAGCCACAACGGGATGTCTTGGTAAAAGCTGAGTATGAAAAGTCCGGGAAAGAACAGAAACCAAGACGCGATGTGGCCCCAGTAAAACACGTTGAAAAGCAGCAGAAGCCTGCCCAGACCGGTTTCACTGCGCGCCGTATTCACAGGCATCAAAAGGTAGATCAAGCACACCACAAGAACCGGCAGGCTGATCGCGACCGGCGTGCCGCGCCCCGCCCCGAAAAGAAAAATGCCAACGCTCAACAGGAAAAACAGCACCAGTCCAAAGCGGTCTACGCGGATCACTGTCAGGCACAAAACGATCATCGCAATGGACATCGTGATCGCGAGCAGGCCAAGTGCGAAAAACGGAATGCCGGTCAGGATGGAAAAGACCGGGCTGCCACGCGTCATCGCATAAAAGGCATCGTTGGGCCAACCGATGGGCAAGGCTTCGACAGACCGGGTTTCGACCAGAACCGCCCCTTTGAGCACTTCAGCGCTGCCATGCAGAATGCCGACAATCCCGATGATCACCCCGAATGTGGTCAGACAGCGTTGCAGCAATCCTGGTCTATGCTGTGCCATGTCGCTCCTCGGGTCTTCGCACCAGATACCTGGTGCAAAAGACAACGGCTTCAGTTATTCTACCGAACAGTAGTTAAATGCCTTTAGCAGCAACCAGTCAAGGTTATTGTACCGAATGGTAGATAAAGATGCTCCGCGCGGTCGCGGCCGCCCCAGATCGTTCGACACGGACGACGTGCTCGATAAGGTGATCAATGTCTTTTGGGAACTTGGCTACGACGCTTCGGATACCGAAACACTGGCGCGACGCACCGGACTGACAAAACCAAGCCTTTACAATGCGTTCGGATCCAAAGAAGACCTCTTTGTTGCCGCGATCCAGCGCTACAAGCAGACCCGATCCAGATCGTCCTTCGAAGCGCTGATGCAAGCGGATGATCCTCGGCACGGCCTCCGGGATTACTATCTGCAATTTGCCGACAACATCGCTGGCGCAGGACATCCGCCCGGCTGCCTGATCATGTCGATAGCTCTTCCCATCCGCAACAGGTTGCCCAAAGTGGCCGCGCTCTTTGACACGATGCCTCAGGAAAGCCACGCCCGCATGATCGCATATTTCGATGCGCGGATTGCTTCGGGGCACTTGCCCGTCACCTTCGACAGCGCCGCCGCGTTGTCTCTTTTTCAAGACCTCGGCGCAGCCATGATAATGCAGGCGCGCGCCGGGGCGCCCTTGGACGCGGTAAGAAGCAAGGCGCAACGCAACGCAAATCTGGTTCTGTCCGAGGGAGGTGTTCGATGAGCAAGTTGGGCACTGAAAAGGGCCGTCTCGCCATACGAACGAGTACAAACAGTTTGACTTCCCGCGAACCTAACGTTTTTCTACTGTTCGGTACAATTCAATTCAGCCAAGTGGCTTTCGGTGCAAAGCCAGAGGGGACATACTCTTGAAACTGACAAATCTCTCCGCGGTGCGTGTCGCCTTTGTCCTGCCGATCCTGCTTGCATCCCTGTTCCTTTTTGCCAGCCACCTCGCGGCTCAATCCCTTGACGTTTCAGGTACGGACACGCCCCCCGCAGACGTGGTGTTGCCAGAGCCGCTGACCCAGGACGCAGCCCGTGATCTGATCGCCCGGCTGTCGGATGCCGAGGTTCGCGAACTGCTGCTGCAAAGGCTCGATAGCGTGGCTGCCGAACAAGACGGGTCGCAAAACGGGGCATCTTTGGCCGATGGGATCGCGGCCATTGCCCGTGGTCTCTACACCCCGTCTGTGGTCGCGATCCAACGGTTGCCGATCCTGTTTTCCAGCCAGATGGAGAGTTTTCGCAATTTCTCCCAGAAACTCGGGTCTGACGGATTGCTCAGGCTCTTTGGCTTCATGGCACTTGCCATCCTTGCCGGTCTGGTTGTTGAACAGCTGATCAACCGCTTGACCCGCAATTGGCAAACCGGACGGCTTGAGGCGCGCGCAGACAGTCTTGCGGCAACTTTGGGGTTCCTCGTCAGGCGCTTGTTCATCGAGGTCGTTGGCCTCATCGCATTCGTGATTGTCATGGTCGCCGTCACAAGGCTGACGCTTTCCGGCACAGAGCTAGACATCGCACGTTACTTTTTGACCGTTCTCGTGTTTCTGCCACGGGTTGGCGCCGCGTTTTCGCGCTTCATGCTCGCCCCGAACAAACCCGAGGTACGCATCATCAATGTGGATGACGACTGGGCGCGTTGGTTGCATCGACGGCAAATCGCGCTGTTCGTGCTGATCTGCTTTTCCGGCTTTATCGTCACCTTCAACAGCCTCAACGGCGTCCCCATGGGCCAAACGCGTCTTGGGTTCTGGCTGAATGCGTCCGTGCATATTTTTGTGGCGTACGTCGCCTACCGGTCCCGGCACGCGCTGGTGGGCATGATGCGGGGTCGTGATACCGACATCACCCCATTCGACGAAGCGATCGCACGGGTCTATCCATGGTTTTGCATGGGAGCGGCGCTCTTTACCTGGATGCTGGTCAACATCGTCGTCAGTTTCGAAAACTTTGCTCTGCTGCAGCGCAACCCCCACTACGTCACAATGTTCCTTCTGATTATGGCCCCGGCACTGGATACCGCCGTGCGCGGTGTCGTCCGTCATGTCGTCCCGCCAATGCAGGGCGAGGGTCCAGTTGCCGAACGCGCCTATTATGCAACCAAGCGAAGCTATATCCGAATTGGCCGCGTTCTTGTGATCGCGACGGTCATCCTGTTGATCACTAATGCATGGCAGATTGACCTGACAAATCTGGCCGCAGCCGGTGTGGGCGCACGCATCGCGGGGCGCCTCGTTGAATTCCTGATGGCGATCGCCTTCGGCTATCTGGTGTGGGAACTGGTGTCGCTCTGGATCAACCGTAAACTCGCTGCAGAGCAGACGGCCCTTGGCGACGCGGATGTCGAAGAGTTCGGAGGCGACGGCGGCGGCGCCGGAGGATCGCGTTTGTCCACCGTCCTCCCGCTGGTGCTTTTGACCGCGCGGATCGTGATTGCCGTTGTGTTCGCTTTGCTGGCGCTTGGCAGTCTCGGCATCGACACGACACCCTTGCTGGCAGGTGCCGGGATTGCCGGGCTCGCTATCGGATTTGGCGCGCAAAAACTGGTGACGGATGTCGTGTCTGGGGTGTTCTTTTTGGTCGATGACGCTTTCCGAACCGGCGAATACGTCGAGGTTGACGGCACTATGGGCACGGTCGAAAAAATCTCCATCCGTTCGATGCAGCTGCGTCACCACAAGGGGCCGGTGCACACTATACCCTATGGCGAAATTCCCAAGCTCACGAATTACTCTCGGGACTGGGTTATCATGAAGTTGAAGTTCACCGTGCCGTTCGAAACGGATCCCAACAAGATCAAGAAGATCTTCAAGAAAATTGGTCAGGATCTCCTGCAGGATGAAATCCTGGGCGAAGACTTCTTGCAGCCCTTCAAAAGCCAGGGGGTCTTTGAAATCGACGAGGTCGGCATGGTCGTCCGTGGCAAGTTCATGGCCAAACCCGGCAAACAGTTCATGATCCGCAAAGAGATCTTCAACCGCGTAAAGGCAGCCTTTGCCGAAAACGGAATTGACTTTGCCCGGCGCGAGGTACGCGTGGCACTGCCCGATGCAAACGGGCTTGAAGAGCTATCGGACGAAGACAAGGCAACAATAGCCGCCGCCGCCTCGCAGGCCGCACAGGAACAACCCGGCGCAGCGGGCGGGACCCCGGACGATCGGTAGAGCGCGCCAAACCATCGCAGATGGCCATCATTGTTGCCCCGGCAACGCGGCGTGGTGAATTGCTTGAGCTGACGCCGTCGTTCTACATTGTGTGATCGTTTTCTCGGTGTCGTTGACGGTTAGAAAGCTTCAGAGACGTGCCACTCACGAAACGGGCAGCGGAACCTTAGGAACTGTCTGGCGCGCCCCGCACGGATCGCATCCACGCGCGCCAGGCCTTGACCGACAAGCACGTCCACTTGCCGTCGCTTCTGAACTATTTCCTTGGGTTTGTTTCGTTTGTTCGCCAGTCCTTGTCTCCCGTTTGCCAACCAAAATCATGGACCAACTCAGATGAGGAGGCTCAAATCAAAGGCTACATCATTGCGGACAATTGGAATGCTGCCGGGGCATCGAGGTCATACTTTCTGCTGACGCCAAACATGCTTTGTGCGCGCAAGACGATCATATGTCGGTCCCCAAGAGGCGCGTTTTGCAGAAGGCCCGGATAAGTCTGATCATTGAAGGACTGGTTCAGAACGATGAATTGATCAGATACATGTGCAGTAAGCGATGCAGCCAATTGGTCAAAATCCGGAGCTTCTGTTCGCCCTGCGTATTCGGGATCAAACGGATTGGGTGCTGCCGGTGTCGCCAAGCCAACCAAAAGATCATTCAGATCACGACCGGTCATACGGCGAAAGCTCTGCGCCAATAAATCAGGGTTGGCGCCAAGAGCGGATTGTTCCAAAAGCCAGCGCATCATTGTGCGATCACCCATGAAACCTGCAAGCTGGATTTGATGATCGGCGGCACGCTGTTCCCACGGGAACACTCCAAAGTAGGTTTCAGCGGCCGCGGCATGCATCAGAACGCCACAAACAGTGAGCGCAAGTGTCGCCTCGGGGGCATCGCTTTTGGCAATATGGACCAGCTGTTCTGTCGGTGTTTTCTGCAAAAGGCTGACCGTTGCAGCATGAACGACGTGGTATGCAGGGCCGCTCTCTTCGGTTGGCTGCGGCATCGCAGGCAAAAGGTCTGTCAACTGAGCGTTTGCCACTAAATTCATCGCCGAGACGTGCAGCGATGTCGTCCCCGTCAGCGCGTCGGCGATTGCCTGTTTTGGATAGTGACCCAAAAGTCCGCACATGTTCAACCCGACCAGCTTGTGCGTCTCATGCGGTTGCTCGAGATACCAATCAGTCAAGCTGGCGGCATAGGTGCGCCCAAAAAAGCACATCGCCAAGGCAACCGAGCGGGCCAGAGACGGGTCTTGAGCAACAAACTCAAGGACTGCGCCGACCCTGTTGTCTCTTTGATCAAGAACCGACAGATAGCTGGGCGCAAACACCGTTGAAGGGTCGGGATCGTCATGCAGGGCGTCCATGGCAAACAGCCATCCTGAATCTTCCGCCAGGGCCAGACCGCTGAGGTTGGCAGACAAAACCATATCCAGCTGTGCCAGATCAGACAAATCCGCCTCATCTGACGTCAACAGCGCCGCGCGGCGGATCGCGAGGATTGCCGTCTCGTCCGCGTGTTGCTGAACAATGCGTGGCAGCGATTTGGGCAACATAATCAGTTGATTTTTACCGACGCCCCAGCCACACGATTCACGCCTTTGGATGTGCTGACGATATAGTCACCTTTCAGTTCCACTTTGCCATCGTGCGACAAGGTTATTGATGCATCACCTGCCTTAAGCACAACCTTTTGCGGGTGTTCTATGACGCGCTGTTCAGGGTCTGATTTGACTTGGTTCACTTGTGCGGTTTGGTCGTGCAATTTGCCAAAGATAAGGGGCAAAGCGATGTCCCCGTTTTCAAAGACCAGTGCGACGCGGTCCCCAACGCTCAATGCACCAGACCAAGATATCGACCGGGCTGGTTGCGGTTCGGGTGATGACCCAAGCGCGTGAGTTACCAGAATCTGGCCATCTTCGATATCGGCTATTTCGCCCAGAACGACACCATCGACCCGGTCTCTTTGTTCTAGGAATGCATCGGCCTCATCTCTTGTGTGATCAAACATGTTCGTTCCTTATCTAAGGGTCAATTTCTGCAAAGGGATCGGTTTTCCGTTGCCGTGTGTGAAATAGCTGGGGATCGGCACAAAGGCGGCTTCGGAACATGCAAAAGCTATATCGATATCCTGCACGATTGCATGCGCGCCGGCCAATGTGGCCATCTCGGGAATAAACCCGGAATCGCGTGGACTTTGATCGTCCATTGGGTAGGCGCCCAAAAGCACCAATGTGTTCCACATGTCCAAGAACGCGATGACCTGCGCGTGCTCTGCATCGCTTGGTTCCGTGTGAAAAGTCATCAGAACCGAACGCTCCCGATTGGAAACAGCGGGCATTTTGTAATCAATTTCGAACCGGTCCGGTGGGCGATGTGTGGGCAAGGGGATATCGCCCGGTGCAAAGGACGCTTGGGGCGGCTGGTCTCCAGTGATCGACAGCGTTTCCAGCCCGCGTGCGACCAGCATATTGGCCAAGATGCGCAAGACCCCGGGATCAAGGTTCTGATACGTGACGCGCCAAGTTTGGCGGCTGCCCGCGACATCGGTGTCCTGGATCTCGAACTGCGCTTCCGGCCCGTTCATGTCCCATCGAGCAAAAAGACCTTCGGCAACACAGCTGGATAAAAACTCAACCGGGTCAGGGGTTATAGCGTCCGGGTCAACTGGATTTGGTGGCGCGTTCGCCTCGATCAGGCTGATCCCCGGGCCAGCCGCATCGACAAACAGGGTGCCGTTCTGGCTGGCATCCAGATGGAAAGCAAACGCAGGCCCAGGGACAGGAAACTCAATCATCGCCGGTTTCAAGCGCCTCCAGCCAAGCCTGCGCGATATCGTCGGTGAACGTCTTGCCCATTCCTTTGTAAGAAGGCAGCCGCGCTCCGGCCAAAGCCCGCGCCACGGCTCTGTAGCTTGGCAACCGGTTGCCTTCTGTGACGTCCCCAAGGGCAGGGGCATCGCCCGCCTGAATGATCATTCCGTCGCCCAGATCGTGCAACTGGACCTCTTCAGCTTTACCCAGCGCCGCTTCGACGGTTGCCCGCCCGGCGCACAGCTCTTCGAGCATCAAGTTGCGCACAAGCGTCAGCCAGTTGGCCCGCTTGATCCGAGGGAGAAATTCGACGTGACCCGGCCAGTACTTGACGAGCTTGGCAGTCACAGAACCCGGGTCTTCCCAGTCAAGTCCGGGATGACGTGCCAGCGCCGCAGCCATCGCCTCTTGTACCAATTTCATGTTGGCCCGGTTTCCTGTCTCAATATTCGGGATCAGGGCGTATCCGACATGGCCGCTGACAAAGCTGGTCTCTTTCACGCATTGCAGATCTTTGATCCATTCCAGCAGCGCGTCAGGATCGCTCAGCGGATGGTTGAGCATAAAGCTGGCCTTGAGCGTGGTGACATGCGGCATAAAGACTGCGGCACCCGTGCCGTACAGCCCTTCGAGTTGTTCGAGCTTGGCCGCGATGGCGTCGGGTTCGGTCGGCAACGGCGGCAGAGGCATATGCGTGATTTCGAGGGTGGCGGGATGCACACCCGAGTTTGGTGCGCCGCCGCGAAACAGCATCCATCGCTGATCGCCGGGACGCAGCTTCTTGAACAACACGTCAAACTGATCATCTGACTCCGGACCTACAGCCGCAAATCGTTTGGCACGCCCAGAGACGAATTGGCCCAAGTCTGATTTCAGTGCGGCCATGGCTTTGTCCGCAAAGTCCACCAGATGCTCGGTTGGGGCGTGTTGAAGGTAGATAACGCATTGCACGCAAGGCGCGATGAGCGTTTCATCCTCACCGGCAAGCGCCATATTCCCGAGGGTCTGCAAATCACTCATCTGTCTGGTTTTCCGTTCTTTTCTCTTCGAGAGCACTGATTTTTTCGGTCAGTTCCGCGATCTGTTTTTGCTGTTGTTGGACGAGGTCCAACAGGTAATAGGGCAGGTGCCCGGCCTGTATCCCGGCAAAGTCCGCGTCTTCGAAATACAGCTCCGGCAACTTTTCATTCACCTCTTCCGCGATCAGGCCCACATCAGCGCGGCCATCACGCCGCCAACGGAAGGTTTTGACGTCCAGATCCAGCAAGCGTTCCGATTTCAATTCGGCCGGTTGGATGTCTGTTTTGTAGCGTTGTGACGAAGGAACCGGCAACGGCGCCAGTGGCCCAAAACTGGGGACAGGTGGCAACACCGGAATGCCAACCCCCGGCGCTGGCATCGGCATGAAATAAAGCCCAGGCGCACCCATCGGGTTGGTCACCGGAACGCCGACCCGCGCCGGCTCGGCTTGTCCGCCTTTGCAGCCGCAGGTATCGGCGTCGATCTTTGGGTCGTCGTTATCAAAGTCGGGGTTATTCTGGCTATTGATGTCGTTGTAATCGGTCTTTTGCGTGTTGCCATTGCCTTGCCCGGACCGCGTCCCCCAATTGTCTTTACTGCCATCGGCGCGGGTGAATTTCAGGTCGACAACGGTGTTATCGTTCACGGTCAAATCCGGGCGCCGCACCTGGACGGCGCTGCCGGCGTGTCCGTTGCCCATCACCCATTTTCGCATCGAGTTGACACCGGCCCAAAAGCCGCGCGGCTCCTGCGTCCAGGACCCGTCGACATTTTGACGCCAAGGCTGTTGGTACTTGAGCCCCAGATCTTTGCCGGTCGCGTCCTCATATTCCTTCGCGGCCTCTTCAAAGCACTTTTCTTTGGACGAAGTCATGGGTGTCTTCCCCTCATTCAGGCGGTCTGGCCCGGGATATAGTGAACCTTCTGGACGAAATCGCCGCCGTCATTGCCATCGTCGCACCAACAGAAAATCTTGCACAGAATGTCGTCGAGATCCCCCAGGCCGACCCTGTTGCCTTGGGCTTCTGCCGGACCCATCGTGTTGGGCGCGTTGCCGTTCATTGTCATTGGGTCAGTCAAACGGGGGACATTTTTACCCTCAAATTTGACGTCGAAACTGTAGTTGATGAACTTGGCTTTGCCTTTGTTCACACCAGAGACGACGCCTCCCAATGTGCCCGGTTCGTCCCCTGTTGAGGTATAGAATTCCGACGGTTTGATCGCGACCGACTGACCGTCCACTTTCACTGTCTTGGTGCCCTTGGTCAAATGCTTGGAAAACGCGATGTTTGGATAGGGGATCGGAACAGGGCCGCCCGGCGTCGGCGTTTTGCACACGTCAGGAGGGCCATTCATCATGATGCCGTCACTGTTTTTGTGTACAACGGTCAGTTTGTTTACAATGCCCGTAGGGATCATTTCATGTCCTTTCCTTGGCTATGCTCTTGTGTCGGCAGGCGGCAAAGCGGCCACAAGCGCGCCACTGCGAAATGGGTTTTGGTCCGATGCGCAGGTAACCAATGCCATGCGTCGGGTGCTTGCGCGGTCGTACTGCAGTTCATAACTGGCCAGCGCCAGCAGCATGACCCCGGACGCAGCACCTAGATCGCCCCAGCTTTGCGCCGGGTGCCGAAGGTCCAAGGGGTGGCCGTGCTTTTGCCCCGTGCGCAGGTAGGCCACGCTCCATTCTTCGCTGCGCCACACCTCACCATTGTGATCGGCATAGCTGAAATCGGCAAAGTGGTCTTCGGGGGCGAGCAACTCTTGCAGCACCTGGGCCATGCCATCGCCCAACACCGGTTCCCCCATGTACCAGGGTTGGGGTTCCACTTTTTGTGTCGCGGCTTTGATCTGCGCCATCGCCGGCAGGCCAAGCTCGTTCAAAAAATCTGCCGTCGCCAAAAAGACAAAGGCCGCACCCTCGCCGGGGATAAAGCCATTGGGCGCGTCATCTGCCTTGAGCCGCTTGAGCCCTTCGTACCAGTCAAGCCGGTTGGCTGAAATGCCTTGCACACCACCAATCAGGCAGGCTTGCGCCTGACCGTCGCGCATCATCTCAAGCGTCGCAATCAGGGCGCCCAGCCCGCCGTGATGGCCCGAGGTTACAAATCCACTGCGGTCCGGATCATGGGCAACTGGCAGTTTTTCCAACAACTGATGGGCGAACCTATTGGCGTCTTCCTCTGCCCAGCCGGGACACTCTGAGGGCAGCGACAAGAAGACCGGCAGAGGTGGCAGATCGACGTCATCAAAGGCCGCCAAACACTCCCGGGCTGCTGTGACCCCCATGTCCAGCATGTGATCAAACGGCAAACGCTCTGGGTCGAGGTTGTCAATCTTGGCCAAAATCAACGGCCGCCCGTTGCGGGCGCTGGGAAAGGTGTCGAATACGGCAAACCCGTCAAGTCCGCCGTTCCATGCCGCATGTATGCTGGGGAAAGACGTTCCAATGGCCGTCACGCCGCCCAAAGAGGTAACATACGCCATGGTCTATACCGCAACGGCTGGTGTGGCCCGGCGCATGGGGCGCAGATCAACCACAGTTTTTTCGACGTGCCGCCCGTCGGCTCCGCAATCAAGCGTGGAGCGCCAGAGCATCACCAGTTTCCCCAGATCCGGCTCGATGATCACGCGTCGCAAGTTTACCTCCTGCGGGATGATGCGGCCGGCCATGGTTGTGCGCACGATCGGGATGACCCGCGGCAGCTTGAAAGCCAATTGGCCCGATCGCGACATATTGTGCAGCACGACGCGTTCATGTCCGACCAGAGGGTTTGGAAATTGTAGCGCAGGTGCGGCCACGCGAAAAAACCGCGGGTCTACATCCGAAGGCCAGTGTGGCATGCGCGACTTCATCCATGCGTCGTCATACGTTCCGCCATAGCTGCGCCTTGGCTCCCACTCGGCTGGTCGGGCAGCAAGGCCGATGACAGGAAAGATCTTGTTTGCCTTGGCTTCTGACAGTGGCGTTTGTGCGCTTTCGAAATTGGGCACAGGTGCGCCGATCACGCGCGATGGGTCTGTGCAATAACCTTTGCCAATCGGGTTGCGCGGATCCTCGACCGCGCCCGTTTGCGAAGCGTCTGCTGCGTGACCACCGCCAAAGGCGCGCTCGTAAATCAGTGGCATCTTTGCAAAAGGCTCCGGCGCGCTGGGCAAAACGCTCCAACCGCGTTTTTCCCAAACCCGGTCACCGTGGCAGCGAAACTGTATCCTGACGCCGTTGATGTCCATCGCAGCATCCAGATGCGACACGGGCCTCGCATTGGGGGCATGGACCGATCCATTGACGATGACATCCGTCCCCGGGTGGTCCAAGGTCAGTTCGACCTCGCGCACCAGGGTCGATGCAGTGCCCTCCACTGACGGGACCGCCGACAGGCTTACAGGCTCTTGCAAGTCAGCCGGCGTTACGTCACCGTTTTCAGCAATGTCATAGGTTGCTTTTAAAACAACGGTGAATACGTGCGTTGCGTTCAATCCGCTCAGCAATGCGCGTTCGGACTCGAATGAAGTCAAATTGGACAGTTGCAGCATTTCAAAAATCTTCTGATATGCTCCAAACTGTACCGCGGTCGAATACAACTTCAAGTGCACATTTGTGCTGCGCTGTTGCCAAAGCCGTCGTATCTGACAGGCGCAATTTGATTGCGCGTGCATCATCGGCGCGCTCTGCTCTTGGGCCGATCACTGACGGACATGTGGCGTCACCCGCCGCAATCGCGTCGGAGGGTGCGTCTGTCTTTTCGTCTGGTCAATCGCACCACGACACTGTTAACAAAAAATAACCAACGGATAATGACGCAAGACCTTCAAAGGCTTAGTCTGTAATTGGCAGCGTCGGAACTATTTGCGGCTGGGGGGCAAACAGTGGTTGGACTTTTTAATATTGTTGTTTTGGTGCTCGCATTAACGGCCACGGTCGTTGTCTTTTTGAACCGAAACCTTCTGAGGTCCGTTGGGGCGTTGGGCGGCGCTGCACTCATTCTTGTCGCTGTT